>NZ_JBSFBQ010000076.1:0-30402 GCF_053593015.1 Streptomyces sp. NPDC002403
GCCAGCGTCAAAGCATCAAGACCCAGGTTGTCGGCGAAGAAGCCGGCCAGAGTCTCGACCACCGCGTGCAGGTCACCCGGACCGAGGAGGCCAGTCT
Organism: Streptomyces sp. NPDC002403; assembly: GCF_053593015.1. Taxonomy (NCBI): domain Bacteria; kingdom Bacillati; phylum Actinomycetota; class Actinomycetes; order Kitasatosporales; family Streptomycetaceae; genus Streptomyces; species Streptomyces sp. NPDC002403. Next base: position 98 of record NZ_JBSFBQ010000076.1, read on the forward strand.
CAACCAGCAGCCCACGCAGCTCAGGGAGCACGGGGGTGTCATCGTCGAAGGAGGCGTCCTCGTCGTCCGTGGAGCCGTCGGAGTCGTCGTCCATACTCACGTCGGAGCCCGAATCGGAGCCCTCGCCGAAGGAGGCGTCCTCGTCGTCCGTGGAGCCGTCGGAGTCGTCGTCCATACTCACGTCGGATTCCGATTCGGAGCCCTCGTCGGAGGAGATGCCCTCGTCGTCCGAGGCGGCGTCGTCCATGCTCAGATCGGAGTCCGAGTCGGCTTCCTCCTCGACGCGCGAGCTGTGCGGGTCCAGAAGGCGATCAGTTCGGTCCGGACCTGCCAGACCTGCAGTGGTGCCGATGGTCGGGGGCGTATTCGTGGCGGAGAGTTCGCCTGATTCTGGTGTGTCGACGTAATCGAACCGCGGCGTACGATCCGACGCGTTCCAGTCTTCGGGCGCGGGGTAGTACGCGGCAGGCACAGTGCCTGATGTCGGCAACGTCGGCACGGGCTCCCGCACAACGCCGGACCCGTCATCGGAACGATAAACAAACCAGGCCGTACGCCGACCCCCAGCAGACTCCTGGAGGTGCAGCAAGGGCGGCGCCGACTCGCCGGCGGCTTCCGTCACGGCCTTGTACCCGCGCACCACGTAAACAGCGAGACGCGACTGCGTGGCGATTTCCCGGTAGAGCCCATCCCACTGAGGAGCCGAAGCGCCCCCGTCCTCGGAGCAAGCCAGCACCGTGATGCTATTGAATCCCACATCCCGTAGAAGGCGCAGCGCGTAGCCGACTTCGCCGGGTCCGGCCGTCCTGTCGGAACCGTTGACCGTGGCGAGCCGCAGTCCGTCCGCGGACCCATGTGAGGCGAAGTAGAAAGTGCCACTGGCCGTGGTGGCAGGCATCGCCATTGGCGAACCGGTCAAGCGGCCTTGCGCGTCCATGCGCCACACGACGTAATGCCTGAGCTGGCCCAGACGCCGGTAGACGCCAGCACGGCGCTGCAACCCGGCAACGTCGAAGGACACCTGCCCGATCAGTCTGCCATTAGCCCCACCCACAGAGCGTACGGCAACATCGGGCCCCCAACTCGTGACGCCGCGCGCATGTCTCACAGGTGCCGACGTCCCATCGGTCCGCGTCGTCGGGCGCTGCGGCGTCGGCCTGCTGGAGTCCGGTTCCGTCCTTCCGCCTGGGCCGGTCGTGGCGGGGAGTTCGGGGGTCTGCAAGATCGGTTTGGTCTCCCTGACCCGGACGTACCTGTACAGCTCGCCCGTCACAGGGTCCCGGCGGACCTCACTGTTGCGCCCCGGCTCCAACTCGAGCCTGACCGAGTCCGGGTAAATCGCCTGCCTCGACTGCGGATCGGGCGAGAAGAGCGACACATCACGGGCGGATGAGTTCTCCACCTCCACCAATACCCGATGCCACACCGCACCACCGTCACGTCGGCCGGTGTGCCCGGTCCGGTCCAGAGCGCGCAGGGAATCCAGACCCGACCGCTCGTCCAAACGGCCCCCTTGGAAGGCCGGCACCCTGATCTGCTCCGGACTCCCCAATGCCGTCCCGTCCACATTGCCCGACAGCTCCCCCGGCATCCAGACGCTCAGCCACACCGAAGCAGCTACCCGCGGCAACAAGAACAACGCCTGCTTGGCCATTCCCAAAAGCTCCGGCAGGTCAGAGTTCACCTCATCCGCGAACTCCTTTGCCAGCGCGGCCAGCTGCTCCTCCGGCACGGAGCCGGAACCGGCCTCCCGTGCCAACGCACGGACCTCCGGATAACGCATCAACAACAACGGATGCGCGCCCGAACCATCACCCAGAACACGCCCGAGGACGGAACGCACCTTCTGGCGCAGCAGCGCGAGGCCCGCCTCCGGCCCGGACCGCAACGAGGTGTATCGGTCGCTGAAGAACACCGCGTCCGGCCCGGCCAGCACATACAGCGCAGTCACATGCCCCCGATGCAACCTGCCCACAGGAGAGGGCTGGTGGCGCTGCCGCCACTTGTTCAGCGCCTCCGCCCGCGCCTGCCCGCCGTGCAACGGGACATCTCGGTAAACCGGATTGCCCAGGGCCGCCTGCCAGACCTTCCAGATCTCCGCCTGAACCCGCACGTCCCCGATGATCTCCGGGGTCAGCCACTCCCCGACACGCTTGTCCCACCTCCGCACCTGCGGCAACCAGTCCGGCGACGGACTCTCCGTCCCCTCCCTCCGACGGTGCAGCACCCGCCGCGCCCACTCATACAGATCAACCGCGTCCCCGGCCAAAGCCGCGTGCTCCAGCACATCGTCAGTCCCGACAGCGACCTTATGCGACGCTCGGAGAATCTCGAGGAGCGTGGCCTGCTGACCGGGCAGCAGCCAGCCCATCAACGCCTCACGCAGCGCCACCAGTTCCTCAGCAGGTGCCTCCGGCACCAGCTGGCGGTATTCACTCAAAATTCTACGTATCCACTGAGGCCCGCCTCTCACCAGGAATCCGCGCTCGCGGTGGAACTCCCGGTAGTAGGAGCTCTTCTTGACGTTCTCCAACACCAGCCCCGGGAACGGGCCCGGCCCCAGAAGGCCGTGACGGAGTGCCGTCATGATCTCCGGCAGCGTCGCCCCTGACGTGGGATTCAGCAGGCGCTCCACCTCGACCCGCGCGACGTCACCAGTCCGGGTGCCAGGTGCGAAGAACGTCTTCGCAACGCTGGTCGGATCCGACCCGGCAGACTCCGAACGCACCCGGTAGACGTTCGCCAGCGCGCGGCGCGTCCTGGCCAGAACCCTCTCGTCCTGGGACAGTTCCCCGCCCAGGACGTTCTCGTACGTCTCGCACAGCTCCTCCCACTGCTGCTGGCCCGGCTCGTCCTCCTCGTAGAAGGTGCTGAAATACAGGCCCCCCGGACCCGCGGAATCCCGATGCCGACCATAGGCTCGCAGCGCCGCCTCAATCTCGCCGTCATCCCGCGAAGCGAAGTCCTTCCACGAAGGCCACTGCCTCGCAGGATCTTTCAGCAGGAGCGCCGCCGTCGCCACCCGTCCCGGCTCCCGCAAATCCCATTCAGTGGCTACAGGCACGCTCGGCGCCATGCTGTCGTGGTGATGCTTGGCCGCGTCGGCCACCAACTGGCCGCTCTCGTCGGCGTTGGGCCGCTTAGCACCCCCGAAGCAGGAGTAATGGACGAAGCGAGTGGTGCCAGGAAATGCCTTCATCAGGTTCGCAACGAGACGGCCGAATTCTTCGGGACTAAAATTTCTGCGTCCGTAGCGCGAAATGCCTACCATCACTCCTGGAAGGCCGTGAATAAACCCAAAGAAGTCGTTGGGGTTCCATTTCGCAGGAACAATTCCCATTCCCTCACCCGGGAGAGAATGTCCATTCTTATCTCTGAATCCTACCCATTGGGTATACCGCATCAACGGATGATGGGCTGACCTGCCATTGGAGAGGTGCTCCGAATTGAGAACCGCCATGCCTATGAACTCGCCATTCGGGCCAAGAATCGGGCGCCAGACGATCGCCTGGTCCCATGGCTTCGCGGACGGAAGCTGCTGCGCCTGCCCGACTTCGACGAAAGTGACGATCTGTTCGGACTCCAGATCAAGGACCGGCGTGCGCTTGTACACCACATAGGTCACCGGCGAGGGAGTCAACGCCCTGTCATGATGCGGAGTCCGGGAGAACGGGCCGATGTCGCGACTGGAGGAATCCTCCCGCACGTGCCACACCGTGGGACGCCCCTGGGCCGCACCCGAATACAGCATGCTGTCCAGCGCCGCCTGCTCGCTCATCGACACAGCATGCAGAGCCGGTGTCGTGAACATCTCCGACTCACCCGAAGACCCAGCCGCACCGACCGGTTCCACCGTGGACCACCACACCGGCGTGTACGTCGGAGGCAGCAGTTCCGCCGCCTCCTTCGCCATCTCACGGTGCGCCTGGAAATCCCCACGCCGCTCGTACGCCACCTCCAGCGCACGGCCCACAATCTCGCCCAGAACCTGCTCCGACCCGGCTTCCCGGTTCGGACTCCGCAGCCATCCCTCATTTAGGGCATTTTCGATCAATTGGACAAAATGCTCGTCACGCATCAGCAGAAGCGGGAACGAGCCCCGGTCACCGCTCGCGAGACCCTCCCGGAACAGCGAGCGCAGCGCATCCCGCCGCGCCGGGTCCGTCTGGCCAAGGGAGAACAACAACACACCATCTGACCCACTGGCCAGATAAAGCGCCAGCAGATGCGCATCCTTGACGTTCTTCGTCAGCAGGTCACGTGCGGCGTGACGCAGCAGCCACTCCCTCATCTTCGCCCGACGCTGCCGCCACACCTCCACGGACGCGTCCGACAGCTGCCCGTAACCTCCCTTCCAGGGGTGCAGGCCCGTGAGTTCACCCAGACCGGTGAGAACGTCGCCTTCCCCGGAAGCCGCCGTAGCGATCCAGGCCGCCCGCTCCTCGTACATCACCCAGTGCGGAAGCCGCAGACCAGCCTTCAGGGCGCCGTTCACATGAGGGCGTTCCAGAGAGCTGAAGTACCCGTCCGCCCAGGCGTAGAGCAGGGACGCATCAGCCCGCTCGGGATCTCCGAGATCGATGTCGGTCAGATCGCGCACACCCGCCGCGTGCGAAGCGACCAGCAAATCCGCCAATCCGTTACCCGCGTTGAGGTTGACAGCAATCAGAGCCTGCCGGAAGGAGAGCACTGCGGTCTTATGATTTTTGACCAACGCCCTGTACACGCCAAGCAGCCACGTCACACCCGCGAGTCGGCGCTCTCCGAGGAGATAGCCTCGTTGGCTCATCGAGAGGTACCAGGGGCTTGTCTTGTCGTACTCGGCATCCAGCGGAGGGTTGAGGGGCACATTGGCCGGGTTCAGATCCGGGCGGGCGCGCCACAGATCGACCAGAGTGCGCCCGCTGGCGGAGTTGAGGTGTACCGCCCCAATGAACGCCCACATCAGCTCATCGAGCGTCGCATCAGACCGCTGATCCAACAGCCGTTGCATCGCCGCCTTGGGGTCCTCCCCCGGGGGCAACTGGCCGAAGAAGGCTCGCTGGACCCCGGCCACGTCGCCATAGCCCTGGACCAGAGCGTTGTACAGCGCGGAAATAGCCAGTCGGGTATCTGTGACGACCTGCTTGTCGTTGGTTATCGCCTCGCCCATGGCCTTTTCGAATGCCTTGCCCCGTGCTTCCCATTCGTCGGTGCCGTAGTACTCGATGAACCGCACCTTAGGATTCGAAGCGTTCCAGTCTTCGGGTGCGGGGTAGTACGCGGCAGGCACAGCGCGTGAGACCGGCACCGGCGTCGGCACGGGCTCCCGCACAACGCCGGACCCGCCATCGGAACGATAGACAGACCAACCAGTGGGCCGTCCCTCAACTGCCTCCCGGATGTGGAGCAAGGGCGCCGATTCGCCGGCCACGTCGGTCACGGCTTTGTACCCGGTCGCCCGGTATACATCGAGGCCCGACTGCGCGGCGATCTCCCTGTACAGCCGATCCGACTGGGTGGCCGAAGCATCCGCGTCCTCGGACGGGTCCTCGTCGCAGGCCAGCATCGTGATGCTCTTGAACCCCGCAGTCCGCAGAAGGCGCAGCGCGTGGCCGACTTCGCCGGAACCGGCCGCCCTGTCAAAACCGCCAAGCGTGGCGAGCCGCAGTCCGTCCGCGGACCCATGCCCGGCGAGGTAGAACGTGCCGGTGGCCGTGGTGGCAGGCAGCGCCTTGCGCGTACCGACCCCGTCCTTCCATTCGATGTACTCACTGACTTGGTCCAGACGTCGGTAGGCGTCACGACGCTGCCAGGCGGGATTGTCGAATGTCGCCACGCCGACGGGCCTGCCGTTGTCCGCACGTACAGGGTGCGCGAGAACGTCGGGCGCCCATTCGGTGAGGCGGCGGTCGTCCAGGCGATGTTGCGGGTCGGTCACGAAGCCGCCCGTTACCAGGCTCTGCGCGGAGTCCAGCATCATGCGGACGGCCACTCGTCTGGGGAGGGTGAAGGATGCCTCGCCGCGTCCGCCGGGGATGCCGAGGCGCTGCCCGGTTCGCTTCAGTGTCGCAACGAGCCGTAGATCCACCTCGAACGACATCAGGACGGTCGGGCTCACCCGGCTGGCGATCAAGCCCTGGCCGCTCGTCGCCGACGCGCTGGAGTGTGTGTTCTCGCCGATGCTCCTGCCGATGGCCCCGTTGTCGTCGTGGACGGTGTACTCCCCATACCTCATCCAGTTGGAGGCTCCGGACACGGCCGCGGCTTCGGAGCCGGTCGAACCGCTGCCGTGGCCTTCGGAGGCGAGCCGGGGTACGCCTGAGGCGGTGTCGTCATACTCGAGCACCAAGTTTTCGTCGGAGAAGTCGAGGATCTCGCCGCCTGTGAACCTGGCATGGAGGGAGATACCGAGGTCCTGTCCGCCGCGTACGCCGAACGTGTAGAGGTTGGGCAAAGGGGCGCCCGTCTTCGCCAGCATGGGCAGCGACGCCGTCAGCCACTCGTTGGTGAGGGATTCGCGGTTGACGTAGGACTGCGCGGTGCCCGTCCTGGTGATGTCGCTGTCGACGCGCAGCTGCTTTGCCAGGGCTGTCAGCGTGTCCTGGACCAGCGGTGCCCCCTCAAAGCTGAGGACCTGAGCCTCCGGCGGGAGGTCGGCACCGTAGCCGCGCCATTCCTCCAGCGTTTCCGGCAGCGGGAACTGGCCCGTGGCTGCCATGTGCCCCTGTTGCTCTTCGAGCGCGGTCATGGCGCGGACGTCCGTTTTCAGGACGCGATAGAGAAGATAGCGGTCGTCTTCGCCAGTCACTGGTGCGTCGAGCGCCACAGACACGAGAGGTTCGCCCGTACCGTCGGTTCCCGGCGCGTACAGGTCGAGCCTGGCCCCGGTCACAGGGATGCGCAGGCGGACGACATCGGCGTCTGGGAGGACGACGGTGTCGATGGTCGCCTCACGGCTGCGACTCTTACTGGCCGCTGCCGTATTGGCGAGCGCCATCGCACCGGATGCCAGCGGGGCAAGCGCACCTACGGCGCCACCGACGGTAGTCACGGGCAAGGCGACCGCGCCGACGCCCAGGCTACTTGTCGTGGCCTTCGCATTCACCTCGTCGACCGACGCGTTGGTGGTGAACACCATGTACTGGCGGTCCTCCGGGCGGTCCTCGAAGGTTCCCGGGCCTCGGCTGACGACGAACCGGGCAACGTAGGCGTCCTGCGATCCCTTGCGGAACAGCTCGACGGGGACGCCGCCGTCGAGGGCGCTGCCGAGCAGACCGACGGCACCGATCGGATCGAGCACGGCCGCAAGACGCTGAACGTTGCCTTGGGTGTCTTGCAGGAGCTGGACAGGCAGCAACTCCTCCGCCAGTTTCCTGCCGAGCCCTCCCTTCAGTTTTGCGCCGAGCTCCTGCTCAAGTGTCGTGCGGAGCGCCGGCAGAAGGCGGGCGAAGTCCGGCAGTTTGTCGAAGGCGCCGAGGCCGAGCGGGCCGGTGCCGGGCAGTTTGAGGTCCGTGTCCTGGACGGCGGCCTGGGCGACGGTCCGACCCGTGTCCGACGTGGTCTCCTGCGGCTCACCGACGGGGGTCGCGGTCGTGTCGGCAGTCGTGTCGGCCGGGGCGGTGCCCTCGGTGCGGAGTTGCTCCGCCACCTGTTCCTCGATCTCCGTGCCGAGCCCGAGGGCGCGCGCCTGGCTCACGGTGAGCCAGGCCATGACGGAACCGTCCAGTGCCATCCCGTCCGACTCCACCCGGGGGGCGCCGCCGCGCGTGGACGCCTCGGCGACCATCAGCACCTCGAGGTCGGCCTGGACCAACACGACCCGGTCACCGATGCGGCTAATCGTCGTCCGGATGATCGAGCCGGAGGCGCCGGTCCGCTGCGCGGTCGTCCAACCCGCGTTGTACGCGGCTGCGAGCCCGGAGAACATCCAGAGCTTCGGATGGGCATCTCCGGCCCCGGAGACGCCAAGCCCCAACTCCGCGGCCAGCGTGCGCTGCTTGCCGCTGCCGACCGAGTGCCCACCGCCCAGAGAACTCTTGACCTTGGGGCCTTCCGCCACCCGAACCACCTTCGGGTTGATCGCGTGGAACCGCATACCGACCGCGGCCTCGACTCCGTTCCACCGCCGGTTGTAACGCAACCCGTCCACGACCCAGGCCCCCTTGAGGGCACGCGCGAACCCGGCCTCGATCGACTCCGCGCTCAGCCGCTCCTCGATGGCCAGCGCCGGGTCGAGACCGGCGGTGGACAGAGCCGTGTCATTCCCCGTGGCCTTCACCATCAACCGGTGGGCGAGCGCCTGGATGCGCTGCGGGTCTCCCACCGATTCCAGCAACAGCCATTCGGTCAGCCGACGCTGTCCGCCCGCCGGGGCAGCCCACTGCGGGTCAAGGAGCGTGCCGATGCCCAGTACCGGCGGCACGGTGATCACCCGTGGCGGGGACACGACCGCCGGCCGTGCCGCGGGCAGAGTCATCGGCGCGGCGGTGATCAGTTGCACAGGCAGCTGCGGTACCTCTAGCAGCTTGACGTCGGGGCCGGCGGGGTTAGTACTGGCGAGCGTGCGTACCTCGGGCGCGTGCCGGCCCGGAAGCCCCGGCGTAGCCCAGCGCCGCCATGCCCGCTGCACCTCCACGGAAGTGACGGTCACTTCGAGGACGAGGCTCCCCTCGAACGCGCTGGCCTCGTCCGTACCCTCGCTCAGGACGCTCTTCAATGCCTGCGGACCGGCCTGGGCGCTCTGCCCGGAGATCCTTGCCATCGTTGCCGAACCGCTCATGTACAAATGTCCGGGAATAGGCTTGGCCGAGAACCCGAGACGCACCATCACGCCCTGCTGGGACTCTCCCCCACTCTGGCTGCCCGAGCTGAACGCGCGCCTGGTCTCGACACCCCAGTCAGGGATGTCCCCCCGGTACGAGGTCTCCGGCGTGGCCTTGACCCGGACGGCCACGAATTCGTTGTCGGCCAAGCCCTGGCGTTTCAGCTGGACGACGATGCCGTTCGTGAACAGCGAGGCCTTCTGCGCGCGGAATCCGCTTGAGGAAACCGCCTGGATCAGCGCGCGGTGATTGTTCCGCTGCCTGGCCCTGTCGGCCTCGGTCTCGAAGCGGCCCGGCGCCGCGGCGCTCGCCCCGTACTTCGGCAGGAACCCGTCCAGCCGATTGTCCGTCCCGAACAGCTTCTCGATCGCCGTCACCAGTGGGGCGGTGTCCACCGAACCGAAGGCAACGCCCGCTCCTCGGGCACCGAGCGGCAGGAACCGGTCAAAGCCCGGATGCCGCACCAACTGCTCCGACTCCACGCCGGACGGCAGCCGCAGGCCCAACGTCCTGGCCTGATCGAGCCGCAGGGTCAGCCACACGGTCAACTCGATCTCACCCGGCTGTGCCCCGGCCACGCGGGCCTTCGGCGACAGCGGGCCCGTGCCCTCCACCGTGAGCCGCACCCGGGCCTTGTAGAGCACCTTGTCGCCCCTGATCTTCGCGCCCTGCGTCGAATCCACCCCGGTGGACTGGGACGCCATCCGGCTCCGACTGAGCTTCAGACCGGGCTGGAAGAAGAACCGAGCTTTCGGACCACCGGGCACCGCATGGAACCCGACGATGGGTCCGGCCAGTACCTGCCCGCCATAGGTCTTGCCGACCTGTGTGCCGTCCGCCCGGCTGAACCTCCACTGCGCCTCCGTAACAGGGGCGCCGGCCAAAGAAATCGGGGTGATCGCGGTGATCCGCGCGTTCATCCGGTAGGCGCCCTGGACGCTGCCGTCACGGCTGGTGAGGTCAGGCGAGCTCGTCCAGCCCTCGAGGGCGGTCGGAAGGTCCTTCAGGATGCCGTCGAGCGAGGTCTTCGCGATCGCCGTGGAACGGCCCATGGATCCTGGAGCCGTGAGCGAGGGATGCAGAACCGAGCTGACGCTTCGGAAGAGACTGTTGTCGGGCAGTCCCTCACGCAGGGCGGGATACACGGCAGTCAGAGACAGCGAATCCGCCAGCGCGATCGCGCGGGCCTTCTCGGCATCGACAGATTCGGTGTAGTCCTCGGCAGACCACTCCCCGTCCTTCACAAGGTGCTCGACGGGCAACCGGGCCACGACCGCGCCCTCACCTCGCAACACCCCGCCCTGGACAACACCCGCCTTCTCGATGGTGACGGCCCACTGCACCTTCCGGGGGACATCAACCGTGCCTGTCTTATGCGTGATGCTGCGGGTATCGGTGAGGCTCTGACTTGTTGTCGTGCTGACCGTCCGCTGCCCGAAGGCCACGTTCACCGCGCCCGCCGCTCCCGCCACCAGACCAGGAGTGGGGGTCGGAACCAGGACGAAACCCGTGACCCCGACGGCGTAACCCGAGAAGACCGCAGCGGACCGGGAAGTACCGGCGGACGACTTGTTGGTCGTCTTGAGCTCCGGGGGCTCTTCAGAATGGCCGATGGTGGTGATCAGCGGCCGCTCCTCCTGGGGGTGACGGACCATCGCGACACTCACGTCGTACCAGCCGCCGTCAATGCCCCGCACATGGAACTGCTTGCCTGCGCCGACGAACCGTCCAGGCCACTTCCGCAGCTCCTGGACGATCGGGTCGTCGTCGCTGCCGGTCAGCGCGCGGATCCTGTCCGCGACCCATACGTCGCCTTCCAGGCTGTGGAACGTGACGGGGCCCGCGGCCCACATCCGCTCCATATAGGCAGGCAGCCGCCAGCGCCCTTCGAGGGCCGAGGATGTCCCACCACTGCCGGAGACGGTGCCGACGGCGGTGCCGGGGACGGCGCCGCCGGTCCCCCGGGTCAGAGTGTCCTGTCCAGGGCTTCCCTCATTCCTGCGGCCAAGGCCGTCGTTGACGGGGCTCTCAAGGCCGGGACGGACTCGCTCGCGGACCAGGAGGCGTACGTAGCGCAGCCCGGTCGGCTTGTGCTGCCACTCCGTACGGCCCACGACATCCAGCACCGCGTCGTCCGCGTAGAGTGCCTGCCCCCGCCCACGGCCGTCGGAGAGGTCGGAGATGTCCCTGGCTGAGGAGCCGACCACCTCGACGAGCACGGGGAGGTGGGCGTCGGGACGCCCGGCTGCCTGAGCTGCCATCGTCTCCAGCACCGCGAGCCGGTCGAGTGACGTGCGCTGGAAACGAGGAACGCTGATCGAGTCCGGGACGGCGGCGCCGTCCAGCAAACCGGGTACCCAGGTGCTGAACCAGACAGGCCTGGCCACGCGCCGAAGCTCACGCAGCGCCGCGGCCGCCGCCGCGATGTCCACGGGCAGCCGCCTGTGGCGGATGTCCACGAGCTCGTCCGCCGCTGTGAGCAGATCGATGACGACGGGATCCCCCTCGCCGAGACCTTCCCCCAGGAAGCGCGACGCGATGGCCCGCTCTGCGTGGTGCTGGAACACCGGATCCTGCATCAGCAGCGACGGGAAAGGCGCCCCGTCCGGGGTGATACTACGCAGGACAGCAGCACGGATCTCGTCCGCCAACTGCTGGCGTCCGCGCGCGCCAGCCATGAAACTCGCATCGAACAGCCAGGCATCCGAACCGGCCAGCAGGCTCAAGGCGTCTTCCGCCCGACGGCCGGCCAACTCCAGGTGTGGCTGCGTCAACCGGTCGGCCGGAGCGCCCGCGCTCAGCGTGCGGGAGACATAGGTCCGGTGGCCCCACTCGTACAGGTGCGCCGCGTCAGCGGCCACGGCTGCCGACGCCTCCGCTCCTTGCCTGCCGCGGAACACCTCGTCAGCGGCGTGCATCACGGAGAACAACGACGCGGTGTTGCCCGGCAGCAGCCAGCCCGTGACCGCGCGCATCAACGCTTCAATGCCATCGACGGGGGCATCCGGAAGAAGCCGCTTGTAGGCCTCGAAGAGGTGTCGGGCGAGCAAACCCTCGTCCCGGATGACCAGGAAGCCGCGCTCTTCGACATACTCCTGGTGGAAATCGGCATCGAGCGGCGTGGCAGCGCTACGCAGGACCGGGTTCTTCCCCATAAGCGCGTGGGACACCGCGACCATCAGATCGGGCAGTGTCAAGCCCGAGTCCTCGTCCACCAAGCGGTCGAAAGCCGCCTGAACGTCAAAGGTGCCCGGGTTGTCGGTGGCGAAGAACTCCTCCCTGGCAGCCTCCTGGCCCATTGTCTCGCTGTAGGCGTCGAAGACCCGGCGGACGACGGTCCGGGCAGCCTCGATGGTGCGCGGATCCGCGGCGACCAGCCCCCCGAGCGCACTCTCGTGCCGCCTGGCCTGGTCCTGCCAGCCCAGGCCCGCGTAGAGCACTCCGGCCCACGCCGCCGACCGAAGTCCGGTTCCTGTCGCCGGTGACGGCGTCCGCCGATCAGGTTGCCCGGCGCCGACAGATGAATGCCCCGGCTCGGTGAAAGTGACCGTACCGATCCCCCGGCCGTTACCGACGACGGGCCGGTTGACGGTCCCCGGGTCCCACTGCGCCCCGGGCAGGGGACCCGCGACCACGCGGCCCCTGACGTGAATGTACGTCAGTCCGCTCGCGTCGAGACGTGTCGTCAGCTCAAGGACGTCGACGGTGTCCCTCCGTTCGAACAGGACCGTGCCCTCGTCCGGGAAGCGGGAGAACAGGGAGATGTCGCGCCCCGTGGAACGCTCCACCTCCCACATCACCGGACGACGGCCCGAGCCCAGCGAGAGCGCCTGAGCACGCGCCGTCTCCATACGGGTCGTCGCCCGGTGGAAACGCGGCATCATGACGCGCGCGCCCTCGGCCGGGATGCCCGCCTCCTCGCCGGCCCAGTACACGGTGGACGTGACGGGCGGCAATCCCTCCAGTGCCGCGGCCGCCGCCGCCCTGTACTGCCCCAGTTCGGTCCGGATGTTCCCGGCCAGCCGCTCGGCCCGTTCGATCAACTCCCGGCGGAGCTCTGCCAGCCGCTGCCCCTCCCGTGGGGCACCAAGCAGCGCCTCCATCTCGCCGACCAGTTCCCGGAACCCCGCGTCACGCAGGAACAACAGGGGCAGCGAAGACCGGAAGTCCAAACCGGAGGACCGGTCAGCCGCCGCGAAAGCACCCTCAACCGTCTCGCGTACCCGCTCGTTCAGCGCCGTCGTGTCACCCAACCACTTGTCCAACAAGCGCGCATCGGGCCCGCTCATCAGGTTCAGCGCATACACCTGAGCCGACCCGACACTGCGGAGCGGCCCGGGATCACCATGGCGCAGCAGCCACTCGTGCAGTGCCTCACGCCTCGCGCGCCAAACGGGCACGGACTCCCGTGGCACCGGCCCACGGTGGATGCCGTCACCGGACGCACCGATCATCCGGAGGATCGCCTGCGGGTTCCCGCCCTCACCCGAGACATCCGAGGACCGCCACGCCGTCGAGCGTGAATACAACGACCAATGCGGCGGAGCGAGCACGTGCCTCAGCGACCCGCCGTCGTCCCCAGCTGTCTCCAACGACGTTCGGACAACTGGCTGCTCCAACCGCCCGAGCGGGTCGAGCCTACTGTCCGACCAGTCGTAGAGGTCCGCGGCCTCGACCTGGGAAAGGTCCTCGCCGGCGGGGAGCGGATCGGCCGCATCCCGCACACCGGCACGGTGCGAAGCCTCCAGGAGATCGAACAAGGAGTACTCACCCAACGGCAGCTGCCAGCCCAGCAACGCCTGACGGAACACCAGCGGGTCACCGCCGGGCACGTTCAACCATTGGTACGCCTGGAGCAGCCACTGCATCGGATCCGCCGTGTGGCGCCCCAGACGCACACCACGCGTCTGATGCATCTCCGCGACCCCGTCGGCACGCAGCCGGCCGGGCTCGGGGCGGTGTGCAGGTCCGGACAGGCGGGCGGACCAAGTACCGCTACGGAAACGCCACTTCATTGAAGACCACCAGCGACGCATGGTCGACGGCAGCACGGTGACAGCCTTGGTGACCCCCGACCATCCTGTCCGCTTCTCGTCCTGACGTTCCCTCAGCAACCTGCTGAGCGTGTAGGTGTCCGCCGGGTCGGCGTAGGCAGCGTTGGCGAACGCCGTCATCAGCTCGTGAAGGCTCGCGCCAGCCACCGGGTCGAGCAGCCGCCGCATGGCGGCCTGGAGCTCGGCCGCGCCCCGGTGCCCGGGGAAGAACGCACGCAGAGCCTTGACCGGCCCGTAATAGGAGGACAGGTACTTGAGCAGCCTCTCAACGGAGTCACGAGCCTGCTCGATGACCACCGGATCGGCAGCTATGACCCTGCCCGTCGCCCTCTCGTACGCCTCGCTTCTCGCCGGCCAGCTCGGATCGTTGTAGGCCTCGGTGGACAGCGGCGAGATCGCCACCTCCAGGCGGCTCGTACCGTGCCCTTGGAGGGGGTCGCCGTCCGAGGGCGACACCGCGGTCTCGCCAGCCTCCGCGTTCTGGCGTATCGGCGCCGACTGGTCGGTGCCCGGGTCGTCCTCCTCGGGTTCCACATCATTCACCGCGCCGGCTGCCTCGTGGTCCTCGAGCAGCACCTCTCGGGAGTATTCGTCGGGGAACTTCCCGTCGCGTGCGACGTTCTCGCGTAGTTCTTCCTCGGTGAGCGGGTAGATCCTGCGGTACCGGTCCAGGTCGTCGACATAGTCGAGGGCCGGATCATGGTCGGGCAGTTCGTCCAGGGCGATCTGCACGCCCCTCATCACCTCGTGGAAGGTGTGATGCCCCCCTCGGGCCACTTCGGTCCCGTGACCGAAGGGAACGGGCAGCATACCGGCGAGCACGGCCAGTCTGACCAGCCCGAGATCCAGGTCAATCCCCCATTGCTGGTTCATCCGGATAGCGTGGTGCATAAACCGGTAGGCGCTGCCCGATATCCCCGACTTGACCAACCCACCGGCCAGCTCGGATCGCTGGTGAAGGTCAGCGGAGAGGGGAATGTTGATATGACTGGGCGCGAAGATCCAGGGCAGTTTCTCTCTCTTGCCGATGAGATTCTGTTCCGCCTTACTCAGCGGGGGCAGAACATCGTCGACCGGGATTCCGACGCGCATATTCTCAGCGGCCCGCTCGTACGCCGCTTTCAGCTCCCGCTCGTAAGGAATCAGCTCCACCCGACCGCTTTTCACGAGCTTTGAAACCTCGTTGTACCGCGCCTCTGCCTCTCGAAGGCGCGCCTCTAGCTCAGTCGTTCTGAAGCGGGGGTCGGCGCGCAGCACGCGCTGCTCCTGGATCACCTGCGGTTCCTTTTCCTTGCCCCCGAGGAGGTTGGGGATCAGCTCGCTGCTGAGACCCTCGAACAGGAAAGCCATCCGCTCACGCAGGTTGCCGGACTCGACCACCTTCTCTAGGTGCGCGCGGCCCTTACCGACCGCACCAGGCTGGCCTGTGACCGTGGTGCCGAACCGCGTCAGATCCACGCCCGCGGCCACCGCGTGTTGCCACGCGGCACGCGCCATCCGGCCGAACTCCTTGTTGGCCTTCTCCAGCACGCCCAGATACACAGCCAGGTTGTTCTCGAATCGCTCCGCCTCCCCCAGATAGCGGATCCGGGAAAGGACCAAACTTTCGTCTGCCGTGTCCCAGGTATTGCCCCCCGAGACCGACGGCGACAGGGCGGCAACCGACCCCGCCTCACGCGCCGACCCGTTCCACTCCTCGGGCGCGGGATAGCGCGCGGCAGACACAGTGGGTGGGGCCGTGACTCCGCGCACATCACTCACCGCGTCAGCAGCCAATGCCCTAACCGGCTGCGGCCTACGGCGCTTCGGCGGCTGCTGGTCGAGGTCTTCCTCCAGGCTTCTCTTGGCGCGAGTCGTGACGGGAAGCTCGGCAGTCTGCAAGACCTGCTCGGCCTCACTGGCCCGGACGTGCAGGTATCGCTTGCCCGTTTCCGGGTCCTGGCGGACCTCACTGAGCTCCCGTTCCACCACGAACGTGGCCGAGGCCGGGTAACGCGCCCCCCTCGACTGCGGATCGGGCGAGAAGAGCGACACATCACGGGCGGAGGAGTTCTCCACCTCCACCAACACCCGATGCCACCCTGCACCACCGACACGCCGGCCGGTGTGCCCGGTGTGGTGCAGAACGTCCAGGGACGCCAGACCCGACCGCTCGTCCAAGCGGCCCTCCTGGAGGGCCGGCACCCTGATGTGCTCCGGACCGTCCACCACCCTGTCGCCCACATTGCCCGACAGTTCACCCGGCATCCAGACGCTCACCCACACCGAGGCGCCTACCCGCGGCAACAGAAACAACGCCTGCTTGGCCATTCCCAAAAGCTCCGGTAGGTCGGAGCCCACCTGATCCGCGAGCACCTCCGCGCGCCCGGCCAGCTCCTGCCCCGACACGGAACCAGAACCGGCCTCCCGCGCCAACGCACGGAATTCCGGATCACGCATCAACAGCAACGGATACGCACCCGAACCGTCACCGAGGACACGCCCGACCACGGAACGCAGCTCCTGGCGCAGCAGCGTACGGCTCATGACCGGCCCGGACCGCAACGAGGTGAGCCGGTCACTGAACAGCACCGAGTCCCAGCCGGACAGCACGTACAGCGCGGTCACATGCTGCTTGTTCAGCCTGCCCACAGGAGAAGACTGGTGACGCTGCCACCACTTACCCAGCGCCTCTGCCCTCGCCTGCCTACCGTACTCGGGAACATCCGGGTGGTTCGGATCGTCCGAGACGGCATGCCAGATCCCCGACGGAACCCGCACGCCCCCGGTGATCTCCGGGGTCAGCCACTTCTCGACCCGCTCGGCCCACATCCGCACGTGCGGCAACGACTCCGACGACGGGTCCTCCGGACCGTCCCCCCGACGGTGCAGATCCCGACGCGCCCACTCATACAGATCAACCGCGTCCCCGGCCAAAGCCGCATGCTCCTGCGCATCGTGAACTCCAACACCGACCTGATGCGACACCGTGAGAACGTCGAAGAGCGTGGCGTACCCGCCGGGCAGGAGCCAGCCCATCAACGCCGAACGCAGCGCCACCAGCTCCTCGGCGGACGCCGACGGCACCAGCTTCGGGTACTCACTCAGCACAGCGCGTATCGCCGGGGGCTCGCCCTTAAGCAGGAACCCGCGTTCGTGGTGGAACTCCTGGAGATACCTCTCGCCCAGCTCGCCCCCTCCCCTGGGAAGCGGTCCATGCCCCAGAAGGCCGTGGCGAAGTGCCGTGAGGATCGCGGGCAGCGTCGCCCCGGACGTGGGATTCAGCAGGCGCTCCACCTCGACCCGCGCGTCGTCACCAGTCTTGGTGCCGCGTTCGAGGAATTTCTCCGCGACGCCGCTCAGGACGGAACCGGCTTCCCTGGCGCGGGCTCTGTAAACGTCTCCCAGTACTCTGCGGGCCGATGCCAGAACCTTCTCGTTCCGGGCCAGCGCCTTGCCCAGGTCGGCCTCGTAGACCCCACACCAGGACGCCCACTGCTGCTCCTCGCGGTAGAAGCCGGCGAAGTACACGCCCTGCCCAGCCGAATCCCGGCCGTGTGTACGCAGCGCGACCTGGACCTCGCCGGGACTCCGCGGCGCGAACTCCTCCCACGAAGGCCTCGGCTGCGGGGGTTTGTACAACAGAATCCCCTGCGCTCGCAGCCCGTCTTTCGTTGACACCCCGTATACACCCGCGGCTGAGGTAGGAGCGCCTGTGAGCGTGCCTGCGTCGGCCATCAATTGACCGGAAGGGTCGGCGTCGCGCCGTGAAGCACCCTGAAAGCAGGAGTTAATGATCAAGCGAGTGTCAGGATGTTTCATTTGAGCCCTGGCAAAGCGGCCGACTTGTTCGGGGCTCAGCTTTCTGCGCCCGTAGTGCGAAATGCCCTTCATCGACCCGTCTCGAGAGCCGTGGAGAGCTCCCCAGAAGTAGCCGTCGCGGTTCCACTGCGCAGGAACTGTCCCCGCATGCCGGATGACCTGCCGCGTTTCTTTATCGGCAAATTCGACTAGCTGGGAGTCCGGTAGCAGCCGGTAGAGAACCGAGCAGTCCTGACGCCAGTATTGCGAATTGAAGATCGTGAAGCCGATGAGATCGTCGTCCCTCAGAAGCCTGCGAGAGACGATCTCCCGGTCCCATGCCGGCCCGGACAGAGGATGCTTCCGCTTCTCGCTGAGGATGACGTAATCGACTGTGAGGCCGTACTCGGGAAGGTGGACCGATTTCCTCTCTTCCTCCACGAAGGTCATCGGCGAGGGATGCACTGCCCTGTCACTACGCGGAGTCCGGGCGACCGGGCCGATGTCACGGCTGGAGGATTCCCGCACGGACCACACCGTGATACGCCCCTGTGCCTCACCCGCCCCCATATTCAGCACACTGTCCAGCGCCGCCTGCACACTCGTCGACACAGCGTGCAGAGCTGGCGTCGTGAACATTCTCGGCTCACCCGAAGACCCAGCTGCACCGAGTGGTTCTCTCGTGGCCCACCACGCCGGGCGGTAGATCGGAGGCAACTGCTCCAGCGCCTCCACCGCCATCTCACGGTGTGCCTGCAGCTGCCCGCCCAGCCCGCCGACCATCTCAAGCGCACGGTCCACAAGCCTGCTCAGGAAGCTCTCCATCTCGGCTTCCCGGTTCGGATCCTGGGGACCCATACGCATGGCCTGACCGGCCAACCGGCGAAAGTCCTCGTCAAGCGACAGCAGAAGCGGGAACGAGGCGGGGTCTCCACTCGCGAGCCCTTCCCGGAAGAGCGCGCCCAGCTCGTCCCGCAGCTCATCCTTCCGCGCCGGGTCCGTCAGCCCCGGGACCAACAACTTGATGTCCGACCCACCGGCGAGATACAGCGCCGACAGATGCTCCGGCGGTACGTTTGCCCTCAGCAGGTCAGCCGTGGCATGGCGCTGCAACCATTCCCGCATCTTCCGCCGACGATGCCGCCACGTCTCCACGGCTATGGGCGACACCTGCCCGTAGCCGCCGATCCAGGGGTGCACGCCCGTGAGTCCGCCCAGGCCGGACAGAACGTCGCCTTCCCCGGAAGCCGCCGTGGCGAACCGGCCCACCCCCGTCCGGTACATCACCCAGTGCGGAAGTCGCAGGCGGTTCTTCAGGTCGGCGTTCACGTGAGGGCGTTCCAGAGAGCTGAAGTACCCGTCCGCCCAGGCGTAGAGCAGGGACGCGTCAGCCGATTCGGGATCGATATCCGTCTCATCGCGCACTTCCGCCGCGTGCGCGGCAAGCAGCAAGTCCACCAACCGTTCGCCCTCGTTGAGGCTGGCAGCGAACAGAGCCTGCCGGAACGAGAACACCGCGGCCTGATCTCCGGCGTTGAGCACCGCCAGTGCGCGGAGCATCAGATAGACACTGGGGAGTACACGCTCTCCGAGAAGGTAGCCGCGCTCAGCCATCGTGCGCCGCCAGGCCTCGTCGTACGGAACGCCAGGCCCGGAATAGAGGGGCACCTTTCCATGGTTGAGATTCGGTCGGGTGCCCCACAGATAGGTAAGAGTGCGCTCGCTGGCGGAGTTGCGGTAGGTCGCATCCCTGACCGCATCAATCAGCTCAACGAGCGTCGCGCCGGACCGTGGATCCAAAAGCCGGTCCATCGCCGCCTTGAGGTCCCCTCCAGGGGGCAACTGGCGGAAGAAGGCCCGCTGGACCCCGACCACGTCGCCAAAGCCCCATACGAGGTAGTCGTACAGCCGCTTGACAGCTGCTCGGGCCGGCTCGACGTTCATCGTGTCGTTGGCCAGGGCTTCGCCCAGGGCGTTTTCGAAAATTTCGGCCTGCCGTGACCAATGACCCGCTTCGTAGAAAATCTTGAACCGCGGCGTACGATCCGACGCGTTCCAGTCCCCTGGCGCGGGATAATGCGTGGCAGGCGCAGTATCCGAGACCGAGGGTGATGTCGCGGGCAGAGCCGACTCAGCGTCCAAGTTCCTCTGAGGACCGCCGAGACCAGACCCTGCGCCGAGGAGCGCAGCGGCGACATCGTCCGCGATGGAATGCGGCTGCCGCGAGGCCGACAGCGCAGACGGCACAGACAGGCTTGCTGCGTCGGCCTCCTGGATCCGCTCGTCCCTCTGGGGGGAGTTCCAGCCGTGTTCCGGGTACTTAGGGGCGGGGACCGGATCGGTCCGTTCGCCGGTGGCCCCGGCGGAGGTATCGAGGCGTTGGCGTTTGTGTGGCCGCTCGTCGGAGGGGGCCGGTTCGACCACGGGCGCGCGGCCAGGCAGGGGGGTGACCTCGGAGAGCGTGACCTCCATGTAGATCAGACCCTTGCGGCTGGTGAGCAGTTGGGTGCTCACCACTTGGAATTCCATGCCAGGCGGGTAGCTCACCTGACGGCGGGTCGGGCCGCTGTTGAACAGCGTGGTGTCGCGGCCGGTCGAGTCGGCCACGCGGTAGACCCGCCAATGACGGTCTCCATCGTCCGGCAAACGGTCGGCGTTGGCCGGGCGTACGAACGCCTCCTGTGCCCGCGAGGTGGCGGTGAGGACCTGTGTGGGATCACTGACGATCCGCGAGCCTTCGGCGGGCAGGGTGTCGGTCGTGGCCAAGCCCTCGACAACCTCGGCCCACCACGCCTTGCGGCTGAACGGCGGCAGCGCCTTCAGCGCCTCCAGCGCGCTCCAGGTGTGGGCGGGGAGCATCCGCACCGTGCGTTGGGCGTACTCGTCGAGGCGTTGCCGCAACCGCTGGGCGGCCTCCGATTCGGAATGACTGGCGTCCCCGTGCGCCACCACCTCTTCGAGCAGGCTTCGGAAGCCGGGGTCTCGGGCGAGCAGCAGGGGGAAGATCCGGGCGTCTCCGCCGGGTTCGCTGCCGGTAGCCGCTTGGGCCTGGAGCTGTGCCTGATGGATCCACGTTCGCACCCAAGTGATGAGCCTCTCGGCGGTTTGCGGGCTGGCGCCCACTTCGTTGAGCACGGCGGTGAGGGCGAGCATCGGGGTCTCGGCGGCGTCGCTGTGGATTTGCAGCGCCGTGATGTGACCGGGCGTCAGGCGGCTCAGCGCGGTGGTGTCCAGCAGGCCGCTCGGAGCGTAGCTACCGTGCCATGTCCTGACACTGTCGATTTTGTTCTGGAGGTGTTCGGGCAGATCGGAGGCGGGGTAGCCGACCGGGTCGAGGATCATCTGCCGCATCACTTCCGGGGCGACGGCTCCGGATGGTACGGACATCCCGCCTACCAGCGTGTTGTACACCTGCGTGTACGGCGGCACCAGTTCGTCGCTCTCAGGAGCGAGCCTCAGGTCCGTCCATGTGTACAGGGCAGAAGCGCGGGTGAGGGCCTGTTCGAGTTCGGGCCAGCGTCGACCCGGGCTGATGGCGCCCAGCACGTCGGAGAGGGAGTGATCCCCCGAGGAGAGCGCGTGCGCCAGCACGGCCTTGATGAAGAGGTCGTAGCGTCCGGGCATGCCCAGTGCCTGGTAGACCTCGAGCAGCCAGGCCGCCTCGTGGCCCGGACGCTCACCTAGAATGAAGCCTTGCCGCAATGCGTTAAGGCGGGCGACGAACGGGTAGCCGACGGAGACCCGGATCCGGGGCTGGACCCGCACGCCCTCGACCCGCAGATGGGGCATCTGCTTCCACAGGTTGCGGAGCGTGTACGGCACTGCCCGGGTGTTGCCGTGCGCGGCCCGGACGAACGCGTCCATCAGCTGGGGGAGGGATGCCGCCTCGGACTCGTCGAGGAGCGTCCTCAGGGCGGCCTCAGGGTCCTCCGTGCCGCTGCCCTCGCGGTCCAGGAAGGCACGGGCTGCGTCCACAGGCCCGTATGTGCGGGCGAGCACTTGGTGCAAGTGGGTCACCGCCTGCCGGGCCTCCGCGATCACGGCGGAGTCGGCGGCCAGGGCGGTGCCGAGGGCTCTCTCGTAGGCCTGGATCGTCTCATGCCAGTTCTGCGCGTCGGTGGCGATGAGTGCTATGAGGCCCACCCCGCCGTCGGTGGGGGCGAACGCGCGGTCGAGCTCCTGGAGCATCGATGTCATGCGGCCCCGCGCGTCGGCCATGTTGTCCCGGTGGCGGAGCAGCAGGGCTTCGGCCAGAGACGCGCGGTCATGGTGCGCCGAACGCTGGAACTCCCCAAAATGGCGGGCAGCCACCTCTCCGGGGGTTTGAGGGTCGGCGAGGGCGCTTGCCAACCGGCTGCGGAACGTGTTCGCGAATCTGGTGAAACTCGTGAACTCCTCAATCGACATCGGGTCCTTGGAGCGGGACATCTGGTGCTGGAAGCGCGACCAGTCGTCGTCGAGCTCCGTCGCCGCCCAGTCAGCACGCAGGGCACTGCTGGCCGCAGCCATTGCGTAAGGGTCCACCGTTCCGTCGGGCAGGTAGCGACCGTCCCCGTCCGGGTTGAGCACAGCCACGGGAGCAGGCCACGGGGTGTTCCGCGCGTCGCCGCTGAGGTCGACCGGAACCCCTGAGGGGAACTTGGCCTCGGGCCGGTACAGGCTCGATATCACCCCGGCGAGCTCGTCGTCGTCCCGCAGATCGAGCACCCATCGCTGGAAGTCCCCGCCGATCCGGTCGATCTCGCGGAGCACCGACAAGGCGATGCCGTTCCGGACGTCCGCGCCGTGGAAGATCTCGTCCTCCAAGGAAACGGTGGCGGTGCGCCGCTCCTCAGGCGCATCCGGATAGGTGTTGACCCACTTGAAGACGCTGTCCGGAGTGTCGTCGCGATCCAGCAGCGTGGAGGTGCGGACCGGTCCCTCGTGGCCGGGCATCCGCAGCTCGGGGCCGGCCGACAGGTTTCGGTGGTCGTGCAGGGACACCCAGCCGTCTAGTCCGGCCAGCGCGTCAGGGCCGAATTCCATCCTGGTCAACCCTATGGGCGTCTGCATCGGCTGGACACCGAACTCGAACCCGAAGGAGACGAAGTCCTGACTGCCGAACCAGGAGGA
Organism: Streptomyces sp. NPDC002403; assembly: GCF_053593015.1. Classification (NCBI taxonomy): domain Bacteria; kingdom Bacillati; phylum Actinomycetota; class Actinomycetes; order Kitasatosporales; family Streptomycetaceae; genus Streptomyces; species Streptomyces sp. NPDC002403. Next base: position 22,848 of record NZ_JBSFBQ010000076.1, read on the forward strand.
GCCGTCCCACGCGCCCTCGTCAAGGAACTCGTCGCCTTCCCGGTCGAGGGAGGCTGTCGAGGACAGCACTCCTTTGTTGGCAATCGCGTGGAACGAGGTTGTCGTGTGCGTGAGCCGCAGCGGCAATTCCGCCAGCCGGTCATACAGCTCGTGCCACTGCGGATCCTCAAGCCGCTCCGCCAGTTCGGCCCGCAAGTTGGCCAGGTTCGACTGCGACAGGGCGCGCACGAAGGCCGACCGCCGTGTGTAAGGGAGGGAATCGATGCCGGGCATCGCAAGCTGCCACTGCTCCCCGGTGGCCAGCAGCGCGTACGCCCCGCGAACACGCAAGTTCCTGACTTGGTGCGACAGTTCGCTCAGCTTCCGCGCCGAGACCAGGCGCCGGCTGCCGTTGGGCGCGTTCTCCTCCCGGCCCTCGGCCACTGCCGTCGCGCGTTCGCGTGCGGCGGCCACCACGGGTTCGTACAGGTTGCGGAGTCGGTACAGTCCGCCGACGCGAGCCGCGTCGTGGACGAGCCCGGCCAGCGCGCCGGCCAACAGATCGGCCGACTCGCGAACCCGGGCAGCCAGATCCAGTGTCGCCTCGCGGGGCCCCACGGCCGGATCCGCGTCCGCGAGCAACTGCTCCAGGATGTTCAGATCGGCTTCCAGCTCCTGGCCCCTGGCCTGGATCTCGTCGCCGGTCCATATCACCCGGTCAGGGTCGGCGACACCGACCGCGCGCACCGCACTGTCGAGACGGGAGGCGTACACGCGAACCGCGGCGGCCGTGGCGGCCTCTCCACTCTCCGCCAGCTTTTCGATCAACAGGTGGAGATCACGCTGCGATACGGAGCGACCGTCGACCAGATGAGAGAGATCGGACCGACGGGACGGCGGCAATTCCCGCCACTCGGCCAAGGAGAGCACGCCTTCAGGAGCCTCGTCGGCGGACTTGAGTTGCTGGACCGCGCCCCGGTCGAAGAACAGGTACAAGGACTCGACGTCGACCGAGGGATCCAGGGCGCGAAGCACGCTCTGCCGTGTGCCGCCGCGGACGGCAGATGGGGCCTCCCCCTCATGCTGGGACAGGTTCGGTGTGTCCGTCCGGTCGCCGACGAGTTCGGCGAAGGGTGCCTTGGTCCTCACCCTCTGGGGAACGGTGTCGGTCTGGGCCAGCTGGATGTGCTCGTACCGCTGCCCCGACTCGTTCTCGCGCCAATCCCGTCGCAGCACCTTCAGCTCTGCCAACTGCGCGAACAGCACCGCGCCACGCGCCGGATCAGCTGACGCCGACGACACGTCACGAGCCGAGGAATCCACCACCTCGAACAGCACCGGATGCCCACCGGCCGTGCCCGACAATGGCAGCTGCTCCAGAGCGACCGATTTTCTGAGCGACCCTGCATGGAACCGCGGGACGACCACCGCCGCGGGCCCCTCCTCGGCTGACGGCGCCCAACCGGACCGCCACACCGACGCGCCCACCGGCGGCAGGAGAGCCAACGCCTCCTCACTCATGGCCAGATGCTCCGGTGCTTCCGCGGGCAGGCCATCGACCAGGCCCTCGTCCACCAGTCTCAACATGGGATCGAGCACCTCCCCCGCCGGCCAGGCGTGGAAGTCCGGCGAGAAGGCGGACATCTGCTGGGCGCGCTCCGCCAACTCACGGAAGGCGTCGGCGCGCAGCAGCAGGCGTGGGAAGCCCGCCACCCCCTGCGCGTGCACGTTCTCAACGGCCTCGCGGATCACCGCGCGCGCCTCGTTCCGCAAGGCGTCACGGCCACGCCCACCCATCCCGCCCGCAACCGCCACCGTCAACAGCCGACGATCCGGACCACTCACCAGACGCAGCGCGGCGACGTGACCTCGTGTCAGAAACTTGGCAAAGTCAGATCCCTCAGAAGGCCTGCCGATATCCCCGGCAAGCCAATCGTGCCGCTTTGCGTACAGGATCTGATAGGGCGTCGCCAGATCGAAGTCCCCTGCCAAGGCGGTGGCGGCCCATGCATACAGATACGCGGGGTGCTCCCGCCTCAGGAGCACGGCACGTTCCACCGCCGTGGAAGGCCAGATCTCCTGCAATTCGGCGAGGATGTCCCGTAGCCTGGCACGCCCATCGGGGAGCAGCCACGCCAAGAGCGCCGCCCGAGCCGCTGGCAACGTCCGGGCGGGGGCCCTCTTCCGGTAGACCGACAGCAGTCGCGAGGCTGCCCCCACATCGCTCTGGGCGGTGTTGGCCACGGCGTCCAGAAGCTTGAACACCTCGGGTCCCGCCGGGCGGTCGGGGGCCTCGCCCGGTGCCTGGCGCAGCATCTCGAGCAAGCGGCGGGCGGAGGCGTCGGCCTCGGCGGAGCCGTCCGTCTTCGCCTGCTCCTCTATGGAGTGGCCGAGCTTCTCCACAAGAGCCCAGGCAGCCCGCTGTACATCGGGGTCTGCGGCCATGGCCGTGCCCAGTTCCCGCTCGTACTTGTTACTGATACCTTCCCAGTCGAGGTCGGGGTTGGAGGAGAACGCCCGGAAACCTTCGGCGTACCAGGGAAAGGCGTCCTCCGCAGAGCGTGCGGCGGCGACGAGCGCCGGATCTCGCGGGATGAAATCGACCAGGCGGGGCATACCCTGCCCGGCCTCCACCGCCAGTTTCAGAGTCGGCTTCCGCCTTGTCCAGCCAGCATAGGCCGCCGTCGTGGGGGCGGTGGTCGGGTGTGTGCTCCAGTCGGCGGTCTGCGATGCGGCCGGATCCCCGCCGGACACATAGGGGGCCGTCGAACAGGACAGCATGAAGATTCGGGCTTCCTTCGGCAGCCCGGCGGCGTCCATCAGCGTCTTGAGGTGCTGACCCCACTGCGACCCGCTGATCACCCGCCCGCCGTAGCGCGACACGACACGCAAAGCCTGCGGCCAGCCGTGTGCGCTGGCCAGCCACGTGTTCTTTTCCAATCCCAGCGGCCTCGGAGCTCCAACGCGCTTCCCATCGACGTCCCTGGGCGTCCAGCTGTCGATCTCGGGCACACGCGGCAAGTATTTCCCGAATTGCCACGCCCAGTCCCGGGCATTGAAACTGGAGACACCGATACGCCGACCGTCTCGATAGCTGTCCCGGGTGACAATGGTTCGGTTCCACGTCTCGCTCGACAGTGCCAGGGGCGGCTCGGTCAGCTCCACTGACAGGAATGTGAGACCGGTCGCCTCATCCTGGTGTACTTGTGCTTCAGCCACCCGGTACCCGGTCTCGGACGCGTGGAGCACCATGGGGAACTCCGGATCCGCCGACAGAACGGAGACATCCGGAGCCGAGGCACGGTCGACCGACCACATCACCGGCAGACCCTGACCACCGGCAAAACCGCGGAGCTGGTCGAGCGCGGCCTCCTTATTGGTCGTCGCGCGATGGAACCGGGGTACCACCACCTCGGTGCCCGGCTCGGGCACGCCGCTGCCCCGCCCCCCGTCCGGCAGACTGCCGGTCCAGTAGATCCTCGTATGGACCGAAGGCAGCATCTCCAGCGCCTCGACCGCCAACGCACCGTAACCGGCGAAAGCTTCGAGACCCAGCTCGTCGACCAATGCCGCAGCCCGGACCGCGAGCTTACCCGCACGGCCCGGATCGGCATTGTCCTCATTAGCAAGGGTGCGGAATGCGTCATCGTGCAGGAACAGCAACGGGAACCGCGAACGTGTGTTCTCAGCCGCGGCCCGCACCAGCGCACGCGCCTCCTGACGCAGCCCCTCCCTGCTGCCGCCTTCCGCCGCCGCGATCAACCCCGCGTCCGGACCACTGACCAGCAAAACCCCGAATGCAAAGGCCACGTTGATATTGGGCCCCAGAAGATCGATGTTCTGATGGCGGAGCAGCCACTCCGCCATCCTCGCGCGGCGCTGCTGCAATTCCTCGGCCGCCGCAGGTGAGAGCCCCTCGAAGTTCAACTCCTTCTGCCGGATCAGGGCGAGGGCGTGCGCGATCCGCAGACCGGGTTCCCCGATCTTTGCCAAGAGCGATGCGGCCAGCCTGGCGTACATCATGTGATGCGACGGCCTGAGTCGCGTCATCAGGTCGGAATCCTCGTCGCGGAGCCGGCGCAGGCCGTCGGTTTCCAACCGCTCCTGGGGGTCCAGGACACCTTGGGCCCAGCCCTGCAGTCGGGCCAGGTCGACCCGCCTGGCGTCGGGCTCCTGGTCTCGCACATCGGCATCCTGAGCAGCCGCCAGAATTTCCGTCAACGAGTGTGTGCCGCGCGGCAATTGGTGGCCGAGTATCGCCTCGCGGAACCGCACCGCGTCGCCATCGGGCAGGAGCGCGCGATGAACCTTGAGCAGCCACTCCACAGCTGCCGCCGGTCCCTGCGTCATCGGCAGACCACGCTCACGCGTCTCCCGCAGGAATGAATCGCTGTGGGGTCGAGGAGTGGACGGCGCCAGGGGCAGGACCCGGGTGTTCAGCTCCGGTTGATTTCGCCACAGCGCGCTGAGTGTGATGCCGGACGTGCTCTGGTAGGCACCGCGTTCGAACATGTCCATCAGCTCGCCCAGCGGGGCTGCTTGAAGCTCGGACCGCCAGAGATCCGTCGTGGTGAAACCGGGAAAGCCCTCAAGCCTCGCAAGGCCCTTGGGGAAGCGGTGGCCCGGAGGGAGCAGGCTGCGCGTCACGAGGTCCGGGTCGTAGCGCCCTGGTCCGGACAGGTGGTCGTGCAGCGCCATGACCGCCTCTCGGGCGGTCCTGACTACCAGGGGGTCGGCCGCCAGTACCTTCCCCAAATCCACCTCGTACTGCTTCGCGAGCGGAGGCAAGCCATTCGAGCGGTAGAGCTTCGGGTAGAGAGGGGAGTACTCGGCCGGGGCCTCGTCCGTTCCGTCATCGACCGTCGAGTTCCAGCCTTCAGAGGGGAAATCCGACGCCGTGACGGCGGTCCTCTCGCTCGCTGGGTTGTCCCGAGTGTCATCCGATGCCCTGGGTGATACGCCGGGGTGGAATGTGCGCCAGGTGGTGGCCTTGCCGTCGGCGTCGAAGTCCAGGCTGACCTGCGGGGCCGTAGTGCCGTCGGACTTGGTGAACGCCACATCCCCGACAGGGGCATTGACCGTGAATCCGGAAACGTCCGCCACGATCTGGGCGTCGATCTCCGCACGGCCCCCACGGTCGAACTCCGCTCCGGTCTTGCACGAGAACAGAGTGATCTGCTTGAACCCGGACAGTTCGTTCCTGCGAGTGCGAAGGTAGTGGCCCAGCTCCTCGGCGCTCCAGACCACAGTGCGCCCGTCCGGCCTGACGACGTGGAATCCCTTGCCATCATGGTGAAGCGCCAGGAAGAAGGACTCCCCGAACCCTTCCGGTAGATCCTTCCACTCAGCCGCCGGCTTCCCGCTGTCCTTGCGCCACTGCAGGTAACGGGTCTGCTCAGCAAGCTTGCCGTAATGGGCCCTGCGCTGCTGGTCCTTGGCGTCGAAGGACATCACACCGATGAACTTGCCGCTGTTCCCTCGGATCTCCTGCGAGACCGACTCGGGAGCGTCCCACCTGGCCTTCGGCCGCACACCCCTGGACGGGTTCCGGTCCGGTGTGAGGGACGGAACCACGTTTCCGGGCTGCTGGAAGCCCGGCGCGTGGGACCAGCCCGACACGTCATGACGACCGGCACCACTCTCCACCCCGGCGGACACCTCGGTGGACGGTGCGCCGCTCACCTCGGTCGGTTCGCCGTTCACCTCGGCGGACGGTACGCCGCTCTGCGTGACGCGCGGTGCCGCGCTTCCGACCGGTTCCACAACGATACGGGGAGCCGCGCTCCGCACGGAAAGCTTGGCGTCACCCGGGGCAGGCCGCAGGACCGGCCGACCATCCGAATTTTGAAGGGACGGGGCCGAAGTCGAGTTCGAGGTCGAGGTCGGGACCGGGATCGGGGCCGCCGAGGTCGAGGTCGGCTTCGCGGCCGCTGAGGTCGGGGCCGGGGTCGGGGTGGTGGAGGGCGCTGGTGTGGAGGTGGTGCTCGTGGGCGGAGCGCCGGCCCTGCCAGCCTCCGGAGTCACGGACGGGGCCGGAACCGGACCAGCGGCTCCGCGCTGCGCGAACGGCGACAGCGCGGACTGCCCGCCCGAAAACTCGCCCTGCCCGCCCGTCTCGGACATGACGGGACCGACCGAGGTGACCGGGCCGCTCAGCGGCGGCACGGAGTAGGTCTCGCCGGCCGGACCATGCAGCTCTTCCCGCGGCGTCACCGTGTCCGTGTCCGTACTCGTAGCCACTCGCCGGTTGTCACGCGAGCCGACGCGCAAATCATCGGGCAGCTCACGACCGGCCGGATGCCGGCCACCCTGCAGACCGCCCTCGGACGTGGAGTCACCCGTACGGGAGAGCTGGGCCTCGCCCATGTCCAGCGAGGAATTGACGACACCAGACAGCCTCGGCGTAGTCAGGCCGTCTGAACCCGTGGATACGCCCCCACCAAAGACCTGCGTGCCCTCCGGCACGACCCCGGCCCCGGCCTCATCACGCGACACCTCAACCCGCCCGAGCAAGACCTGATCCCGGATCTGGTCCGGGACGTGGTCCGGGGTCTGATCCGGGACGTGGTCGGGGATCTGGTTGTGCCGGTCGTGGCTCCCGCCCGTGGTATTCGTCCCCGTGGGCAGGCCCGAACCCGTGAACCCACCGGTAAACCCACCGGTGATCCCACTGGTCGTGCCGATCGGCAGGTCCGTGCCGCTCGCCGGCACCTCCGTGCCACCAACCACCGGAACCGGACCGCTCTGCAGACCGGTATCCACGAAACTCATGGGAACGTCATCGATGCCGGAGAACCAGGACACCTCGCCGCCGCCGTTGACGTAGCTGAAGACCGGCGGGGTATCACTTGTGTCGTTGAAGCCGCTGACATCGCTGAAGACCGAGGAGGCATCACCCAGATCAGTGACGTCGCTGACATCACTGAAGTCCAACGAGGCATCACTCAGATCGCTGAAGATCGACGAGGTGTCGCCCATGTAACTGAAGACCGATGACGTGTCGTCCAGGTCGCTGTCGTCGCGGTGGAACGCGGTGGTGCCGCCCAGGCCGCCGGTATCACTGAAGGTTGTCGGAATGTCCGGCACATCACGGACGGGCGCGTCCTGCCACGGCCCCCGCGGCAGAAGAAGCGGGGCATCCGTCAGCCCGGGCGACTCAGTAACAGGCGGCCGCCCGACGGGAGGCTGCGTGAGGGGAGGTTGCCCGACGGGAGGCTGCGTGACGGGCGGCTGCGTGAGGGGAGGCTGCCCGACGGGAGGCTGCGTGACGGGCGGCTGCGTGAGGGGAGGCTGTGTGAGGAGAGGCTGTGTGAGGGGTGGTTGTATGAGGGGTGGGGTGTTGGGGGTTTTGGTCGTGAGCCAGTGGTTCTTGCTGTTGCGGACGGTGTCCGGCGTGTTCAGGGGGCGGGGCACGCTGTCGGTGTGGTTCTTCAGGGTGCTGACCAGCTTGGTGTTCAGCAGGACACCCGCCCCGCCCACCCCGAGTTCCGCGGCGGAGGAGAGCGCACCGCTCACACCCGCCATCCACAAGTCCTGCAGACTGACCTTGAATCCTCCCTCGAAGGTCAGGCGGAAG
>NZ_JBSFBQ010000077.1:0-29107 GCF_053593015.1 Streptomyces sp. NPDC002403
CCGCCCCCGCCCTCGTACCGGCCCCCACCGCGCGCACGACACCGCCACCACCGCTCCCCCGGCCGCAGGAGCTCACGCCTGAACTCCAGCGCGCGGCCACCGCCCTCCTCGCCGACCTGCGCCGCCACGTGCCCCAACTCGTCCTCTCCGAGAACGACATCCGCACCCTCGCCCCCGGCGTCGCCACCTGGCTCGAACGCGACGCCCACCCCGACACCATCCGCCACACCCTCACCACCGACCTCCCCGTCCCCCTGAAGCACCCGGCGAAGCTCCTCCGCCACCGCATCACGACGCTCCTGCCACCACCGCTGCCAGGAGCCCAGGACGTCGCCGCACACGCACGCCCCGGCGTCATCGTCATCCCGCTCCAGAACTGCGACCGCTGCGACCGCGCCTTCCGCTCCCGCCACCCCGGCCACTGCCGCGACTGCCGGACAGACCTCCACACAGCCGCCTGACCGGAACATCACCCACAACCCGAACGGATCTGCATGGTCAGCTCGCCCCACGAGGCAATGCACCGCATCTTCCAGGAGTACCCCGGCCTCTTCTCCCGCGTCTCCGAAGTGCTCGGAGTCGACATCCCACCACCCACATCGGCCACCGCGCTGCCCACCGACCTCACCGAGGCCCGTCCCGTCGAACGCCGGGTGGACACCCTCCTGCGCATCGAAACAGAGCACGACGGGCCCTTCGTCCTCGCCATCGAGGCCCAGGGCAAGAAGGACCCGCGCAAGACCGTCAGCTGGCCGTACTACGTCAGCTATCTCCACAACAGGTATGGGCTGCCCGTCCTGTTACTGGTCGTCTGCCAGGACCGCGCCACCGCCGAATGGGCCGCACGGCCCATCGCCATCGGCGTCCGTCAATGGCAGACCCTCGCCCTGAATCCCCTCGTCGCGGGGCCGCACAACATGCCGGTCATCACCGATGTGGCCGAGGCCCGCAAGGACCTCGCCCTCGCCACCCTGGCCGCCATCACACACGCCGACAATCCGGACGTCGGTGCCATACTGAAAACCCTGTCCGTCGCGCTGCGGGACACACCCGAAGCAATCGCCGACCCCATCGTCGAACTCACCGCACAGGGCCTGGGCAACCGCCCGGCCGCACAGCACTGGAGGAACCTGGTGGCCGTGGACCTCTCCTTCTACAAGTCCTTCATGTCGGAAGAAATCCGTGACGAAGGCCGGGCGCAAGGCCGCGCGCAAGGCCGGGCTCAAGGCCACGCCGAGGACATCCTGCTCGTACTGGGAGAGCGCGGCATCGCCGTTCCCGACGGGGTTCACAGGCGGATCACCGATTGCGGCGACCCCGAGACTCTGCGCCGGTGGCTCAGGCGAGCGGTCACCGCCGCCTCTGCCGAGGAGATCTTCACCGAGGAATAGCCTCGGCCTCATCCCGATGGCTGCGGACACCGGAGAGCGGCCCCGCCCCGGTCACCGCCCGGTTCCCATGGCGGCACTTCGGACCCTGGAAGACTCCCGGGACCTCCGCCGCCGAGCAAGCAGAGCAACGCCCCCACCACTGGAACTCAAGCCAGGTGGGGGCGTTCTCGGTCCGATTCGGCCCGGCAGCCGTCGAGGACGGCTGCCGGTCTGCGAAATCCCTGCTACGGCAGGTTCCTCGCCATGACGATGCGCTGGACCTGGTTCGTGCCCTCGTAGATCTGGGTGATCTTCGCGTCGCGCATCATCCGCTCCACCGGGTAGTCCCGCGTGTAGCCGTAGCCGCCGAGCAGCTGGACCGCGTCCGTGGTGATCTCCATCGCGACGTCGGAGGCGAAGCACTTGGCCGCGGCGCCGAAGAAGGTGAGGTCGCCGTCGAGGCGCTCGGACTTGGCGGCGGCCGAGTAGGTGAGCTGGCGGGCCGCCTCCAGCTTCATGGCCATGTCGGCGAGCATGAACTGGATGCCCTGGAAGTCGGCGATCGGCTTGCCGAACTGCTTGCGCTCCTGGACGTAGCCCTTGGCGTAGTCGAGGGCGCCCTGGGCGATGCCGAGGGCCTGGGCCGCGATGGTGATGCGGGTGTGGTCCAGGGTCTTCATCGCGGTGGCGAAGCCGGTGCCCTCCTCGCCGATCATGCGGTCGGCGGGGATGCGGACGTTGTCGAAGTAGACCTCGCGGGTCGGGGAACCCTTGATGCCGAGCTTCTTCTCCGGGGCGCCGAAGGAGACGCCCTCGTCCGACTTCTCGACGACGAAGGCCGAGATGCCCTTGGAACGCTTGGTCGGGTCGGTGACGGCCATGACCGTGTAGTACTCGGAGACGCCCGCGTTGGTGATCCAGCGCTTCACGCCGTTGAGCACCCAGAAGTCGCCGTCGCGCACGGCCCGGGTCTTCATGCCGGCGGCGTCGGAACCCGCGTCGGGCTCGGAGAGGCAGTACGAGAACATGCCGTCGCCCTTGGCGAGAGGGCCCAGGTACTTCTTCTTCAGGTCCTCGGAGCCGGAGAGGATCACCGGGAGGGAGCCGAGCTTGTTCACGGCGGGGATGAGGGAGGAGGAGGCGCAGACACGGGCCACCTCCTCGATCACGATGACCGTGGCGAGGGCGTCGGCGCCCGCGCCGCCGTACGCCTCGGGCACGTGCACCGCGTGCAGGTCGGCCGCGGTCAGGGCGTCCAGCGCCTCCTGCGGGAAGCGCGCCTCCTCGTCGACCGCCGCCGCGTGCGGGGCGATCTTCGCCTCGGCGAGCGCACGCACCGTCTCCCGGAGCATCTCGTGCTCCTCGGCCGGACGGTACAGGTCGAAATCGGTCGAACCCGCCAAGACGCTCACTCCCCAAGACGCTAACTACCGTTAAGTAACCCAATTTTAGGGCTCTGCTCCCGCAATGGCCTATGCAATGCCCGCGTGAGCTTCACGACAGGGGTGGGCGAAGGGTGGAAAAAGGGGTGCGGGCAGGCGGAAAACCTGGGCTTCGGGGGCACGACTATGCTCGTTCACCGCACGTCTGTCCGCATCTCACAGGAGCACTTCATGGCCCTCAGGATCACTGTGATCGGCACCGGCTACCTCGGCGCCACCCACGCCGCGGCCATGGCCGAGCTGGGCTTCGAGGTGCTCGGCCTCGACGTCGTGCCCGAGAAGGTCGAGATGCTGAGCGCCGGCCGGGTCCCGATGTACGAACCGGGCCTGGAGGAGCTGCTGCGCAAGCACGTCGAGGGCATCGAGGGATCCACCGGACGGCTGCGGTTCACCACCTCCCCGGAGGAGGTGGCGGCCTTCGGCGATGTGCACTTCGTCTGTGTGAACACTCCGCAGAAGCACGGCGAGTACGCCTGCGACATGAGCTTCGTGGACACCGCGTTCGAGTCGCTGGCACCGCATCTGACCCGGCCCGCCCTGGTCGTCGGGAAGTCGACCGTCCCGGTGGGCTCGGCGGCCCGGCTCGCGGCGCGGCTGGCGGAGCTGGCACCGGCGGGCGCCGACGCGGAGCTGGCCTGGAACCCGGAGTTCCTGCGCGAGGGCTTCGCCGTGAACGACACCCTGCACCCGGACCGGATCGTCGTCGGGGTGGCGAGCGAGCGGGCCGAGAAGCTGCTGCGCGAGGTGTACGCGGTGCCGGTCGCCGAGGGGTCGCCGTTCGTGGTGACGGACTTCCCGACCGCCGAGCTGGTGAAGACCGCGGCCAACTCCTTCCTCGCCACGAAGATCTCCTTCATCAACGCCATGGCGGAGGTCTGCGAGGCCGCCGACGGCGATGTGAAGAAGCTGGCCGAGGCGATCGGGCACGACGAGCGGATCGGTTCGAAGTTCCTGCGGGCCGGCATCGGCTTCGGCGGCGGCTGTCTGCCGAAGGACATCCGGGCCTTCATGGCGCGCGCCGGCGAGCTGGGCGCGGACCAGGCGCTGACCTTCCTCCGCGAGGTCGACTCGATCAACATGCGGCGCCGCGGCCACATGGTGGAGCTGGCCCGGGAGGCCGTGGGCGGCGACTCCTTCCTCGGCAAGCGGGTGGCGGTGCTGGGCGCGACGTTCAAGCCGGACTCGGACGACGTACGGGACTCGCCGGCGCTGAACGTGGCCGGGCAGATCCACCTCCAGGGCGGCCAGGTCACGGTCTTCGACCCGAAGGGCATGGAGAACGCCCGGCGGCTCTTCCCGACCCTCGGTTACGCGGACACGGCGCTGGACGCGGTGCGCGGCGCCGATGTGGTGCTTCATCTGACGGAGTGGCGCGAGTTCCGCGAGCTGGACCCGGCGGCGCTCGGCGAGGTCACGTCCCGCCGGATCATCCTGGACGGCCGCAACGCGCTCGACAGCGAGCTGTGGCGCGCGGCCGGCTGGACGTACCGGGCGATGGGCCGTCCGACGGCCTGAGCCGGGAACAGGGCGTTCAGCCGCGCTTCGCGCGGTAGGTGCGCATTTTGGCGCGGGCGCCGCACACCGACATGGAGCACCAGCGGCGGCGCCCCGCCGGGCTGCGGTCGTAGTAGGCCCAGCGGCAGTCCTCCGCCTCGCAGGCCTTGAGCCGGGCCCAGGTGCCCTCGGCCGCCGCGGTGGCGATGGCCGACGCGACGCGTGCGGTCATCCCGGCCGGTTCGGTGACGGGGCGCAGTGCGGCGGCGCCCGCCGCGTCCACGGTGACGCGCAGGGGCGCCCCGGCGAGGAGCCGGTCGAGCGTGGCCGCGGCGTCGTCCGGCGAGCGGTGGCCGGCGTGGGCGAGGCAGGCGGTACGGAGCGCCTCGCGCAGTTCGCGCGCGTCCGGGACCTCGGGTTCGGTGAGACCGAGGGCGGCACGCCCCTCCGCCGTGTCGAGAGTGTCCGCGCCCGTCTCGACGTCGAGCGTGTTGACCAGTGCCTCGATCAGGGCGAGTGCGCCGGGCGCGGGTTCCTTCTCACTCATGACTGCGACCTCACGATTGCGACCTCATGGTTGCGACGTTACTTCCTTTGCGGCAGCATGCAGTAACGGTTACCTGTTGAAGGCTTCTAGAGGTAACCAACTGCATCCGTCTGCCCGAGGAGGAATTGTCATGGCTGTCGCCACCCTGGGATCGGTCGTCCTGGACTGCCCCGACCCGGCCGCGCTCGCCGCTTTCTACGCGGGGCTGCTCGGCGGGGAGATCGTGCCCGGCGGGGAGGACTGGGTGGAGCTGACCGGCACCGGTGGCACGCTCCTCGCGTTCCAGGCCGCGCCCGGTCACGTACCGCCGCGGTGGCCGAACCCGGACGCACCGCAGCAGGTCCACCTGGATCTGACCGTGGCGGATCCGGACGCGGCGGAGAAGGAGGCGCTCGCGCTGGGCGCCACCGTGCTGGAGGCGGACGACCGGGAGCGGAGCTTCCGGGTGTACGCGGACCCGGCGGGGCACCCGTTCTGCCTCTGCGCCGGGTAGTGGACGACGTGTGGGGGCGCCCCGGAGGGCGCCCCCACACATGACATGACGGGACCGGGTCAGCCCGTCCGGCCGTCCAGCTGCTCGATCGTGGCGTGCGACGGGCCGCGGCGGGTGCGCAGCTCGCGCGCCACGTCCTCGGCGTCGCGCAGCACCCGCACGGCGTTCTGCCAGGTGAGCTTGGCGAGATCGGCGGTGGACCAGCCGCGGTCGAGCAGCTCCGCGATCAGGTTCGGGTAGCCGGCGACGTCCTGGAGGCCCTCGGGAAGGAAGGCCGTCCCGTCGTAGTCGCCGCCGATGCCGACGTGGTCGACGCCGGCGACCTCGCGCATGTGGTCGAGGTGGTCGGCGATGGTCGCCACGGTGGCCATCGGGCGCGGACGGGCCGCTTCGAAGTCGGCGTGGATCTTCATGGCCCGCGCGGTGGTGTCGAGGTGGTGCAGACCGTGCGCACGCAGGTTCTCGTCCGCGGCCCGGGTCCAGGCGACCGCCTCCGGCAGGACGAACTTCGGTACGAAGGTCGCCATGGCGATGCCACCGTTGGCGGGGAGCCGGCCGAGGACGTCGTCCGGGATGTTGCGCGGGTGGTCGCAGATCGCCCGCGCCGAGGAGTGCGAGAAGACCACCGGCGCCGTGGAGGTGTCGAGCGCGTCGCGCATCGTGGTGGCCGCCACGTGGGAGAGGTCGACCAGCATGCCGGTCCGGTTCATCTCCCGTACGACCTCGTGGCCGAACGGCGAGAGGCCGCCGACGCCGGGCTCGTCGGTCGCCGAGTCCGCCCAGGCGATGTTGTCGTTGTGCGTGAGCGTCATGTAGCGGACGCCCAAGGTGTGCAGGGCGCGCAGGGTGCCCAGCGAGTTGTTGATGGAGTGGCCGCCCTCGGCACCCATCAGGGAGGCGATGCGGCCCTCGGCGCGGGCCGTCTCCATGTCGTCGGCGGTCAGCGCGCGCCGCAGGTCGGCGGGGTAGCGGCCGATCAGCTCGGCGACCACGTCGATCTGTTCCAGGGTGGCGCTGACGGCCTCGTCGCCCGCCATGTCGGTCCGTACGTAGACGGACCAGAACTGGGCGCCGACGCCGCCCGCGCGCAGCCGGGGGATGTCGGTGTGCAGATGGCCGGACTGGTCGGTGGCGATGTCGCGGGCGTCGAGGTCGTAGCCGACCTGTTCGCGCAGCGCCCACGGCAGGTCGTTGTGCCCGTCGACGACGGGGTACTCGGCGAGGAGTTCCCTCGCCCGCTCCGGCTGCGCCACCGCCGCCTACTTCCCGAAGCCGAAGGAGTCGGCGCCCTGGACCTTGCTGCGGAGCCGCTTGCCCTTCTCCGTCGCCTGGTCGTTCAGATCCTGCTGGAACTCCCGCATCCGGGCCAGCAGCTCGCCGTCGTGGGCGGCGAGGATGCGGGCGGCGAGCAGGCCCGCGTTGCGCGCGCCGCCGACCGAGACGGTCGCGACCGGCACACCGGCGGGCATCTGCACGATGGAGAGCAGGCTGTCCATGCCGTCGAGGTACTTCAGCGGGACCGGCACACCGATGACGGGCAGCGGGGTGACGGAGGCGAGCATGCCGGGCAGGTGGGCGGCGCCGCCCGCGCCCGCGATGATCGCCTTGAGGCCGCGGTCCGCCGCGTGCTCGCCGTACGCGATCATCTCGCGCGGCATGCGGTGGGCGGAGACGACGTCGATCTCGTACGGGATCTCGAACTCGTCGAGGGCCTTGGCCGCCGCTTCCATGACGGGCCAGTCGGAGTCCGAGCCCATGACGATGCCGACGAGCGGCGCGGCGGTGCCGGGGGAAGTCATTCGGTGATCGTTCCTCGCAGGTAGTCGGCCGCGTGCCGGGCGCGCTCCCGCACGTCCGCCAGGTCGTCGCCGTAGGTGTTGACATGTCCGACCTTGCGGCCGGGCTTCACGTCCTTGCCGTACATGTGGATCTTGAGCTGGGGGTCGCGGGCCATGCAGTGCAGGTACGCCTGGTACATGTCCGGGAAGTCGCCGCCGAGGACGTTGGACATGACCGTCCAGGTGGCGCGCGGGCGCGGGTCGCCGAGCGGCAGGTCGAGCACGGCGCGGACGTGGTTGGCGAACTGCGAGGTGATCGCGCCGTCCTGCGTCCAGTGGCCGGAGTTGTGCGGGCGCATGGCCAGCTCGTTGACGAGGATGCGTCCGTCGCGGGTCTCGAAGAGTTCGACCGCGAGGTGGCCGACGACACCGAGCTCGGAGGCGATGCGCAGGGCCAGCTGCTGTGCCTCGCCGGCGAGCCGCTCGTCCAGCTCGGGGGCCGGGGCGATCACCGTGTCGCAGACCCCGTCGACCTGGATCGACTCGACGACCGGGTAGGCGACGGCCTGGCCGTGCGGCGAGCGGACGATGTTGGCCGCCAGCTCCCGTACGAAGTCGACCTTCTCCTCGGCCAGGACCGCGACGCCGGCCCGGAAGGGCTCCGCCGCGTCCGCCTCGGAGCGGACCACCCAGACACCCTTGCCGTCGTACCCGCCACGGACCGTCTTCAGGACGACGGGGAAGCCCCCGGCCTCCTCGGCGAAGGCGGCGACATCGGCCGGGTCCTCCACGATGCGGTGGCGGGGGCAGGGCGCGCCGATCTCGGTGAGCTTCGCGCGCATCACCCCCTTGTCCTGGGCGTGCACCAGCGCGTCGGGTCCCGGGCGCACGGGGATGCCGTCCGCCTCCAGGGCCCGCAGGTGCTCGGTCGGTACGTGTTCGTGATCGAAGGTGATCACGTCACAGCCGCGCGCGAAGGCACGCAGCGTGTCCAGGTCGCGATAGTCGCCGACGACGACTTCGCTCACCACCTGGGCCGCCGAGTCCTGGGGGGTGTCGCTGAGGAGCTTGAACTTGATGCCGAGGGGGATGCCCGCCTCGTGGGTCATACGGGCGAGCTGACCGCCACCGACCATGCCGACTACCGGGAACGTCACTCCTCCAGGGTATCCGCCGCTCCGGGGAGCTCCCGACGACGCCCTCCGGCCGCCCGCTCCGGCGGCCGTGTCACAGCATCGCCACACCACTCGCCCCATCCACGGGCGACGCCAGGACGGGCTGGTTAGCATGACCGGGTTGACGTAACCGACAGACGGGCTGAGCGATCACCATGAGCGAACGGGGCGCACTGCGGGCGCGGCTGGAGCTGCTGGCCCGGGAAGTCGCCAAGTTCGGCGTGGTCGGCGCGGTGGGCCTGGTGGTCAACATCGTGGTGTCCAACCTGCTCTGGCGCTACACGGACATCCCGACGGTGCGGGCCGGTCTGCTGGCCACCCTCGTCGCCATCCTCGGCAACTACATCGGCTTCCGCCACTGGACCTACCGGGACCGCGACAAGAGCGGCCGGACCCGTGAGCTGACGCTGTTCCTGCTGTTCAGCGCGGTGGGCGCGGTCATCGAGACCGGTGTGCTGTACACGGCGACGTACGGCTTCGGCTGGAACACCCCGGTCCAGAGCAATGTCTTCAAGATCCTCGGGATCGGCATCGCGACCCTGTTCCGCTTCTGGTCCTACCGGACGTGGGTGTTCAAGGCGCTGCCCGTCGAGAAGCCCGCGACGGCCTCCGGGGCCCCCGTGGCCGGTGGGGACGGTGGGGACGGTGGGGCCGAGAGGTTTCTGAAGCAGGGGCGTACGGAGCCGGTGCCGCGGGTCGGGGCGGATTCCGTACGGCGATAGCGGGCGTCCCCGCCGCTCGCCGTTCACCGCACCGGGCGTTCCGGTTCCTGCTTCTTCAGAGCCACCCGGCTGAGGAACAGGGCGAAAACCGCGGGCTGCTGCTGGAGCAGTTCGAGGCGGCCGCCGTCCGCCTCCGCGAGGTCCCTGGCCACCGCGAGGCCGATGCCGGTGGAATTGCGTCCGCTGATCGTCCGCTCGAAGATCCGGGCGCCCAGATCGGGCGGAACCCCGGGGCCCTCGTCCGTGACCTCGATGACCGCCTGGTTGCCGGTGACCCGGGTGCGCAGCGCGACCGTACCGCCGCCGTGCATCAGTGAGTTCTCGATCAGCGCGGCCAGCACCTGGGCGACCGCGCCCGGCGTGCCGACGGCCCGCAGCCCCTGCTTGCCGGAGCGGACGATGGCACGGCCCGCGCTCCGGTAGGCGGGGCGCCACTCCTCGATCTGCTGCTTGACCACCTCGTCGAGGTCGAAGACCACGGCGGAGCCGGTACGCGGATCACGGGCGTTGGTCAGCAGCCGTTCCACCACGTCGGTGAGCCGCTCGACCTGGGTGAGGGCGATGTTCGCCTCCTCCTTCACCGTGTCCGGGTCGTCGGTGACCGAGATCTCCTCGATGCGCATGGAGAGCGCGGTGAGCGGCGTACGGAGCTGGTGGGAGGCGTCGGCGGCCAGCCTGCGCTCCGCGGTCAGCATCCGGGCGATCCGTTCGGCGGAGGCGTCCAGGACGTCGGCGACCCGGTCCAGCTCCGGCACCCCGTACCGCTTGTGGCGCGGGCGCGGGTCGCCGGAGCCCAGGCGTTCGGCGGTCTCGGCCAGGTCGGTCAGCGGTGAGGTCAGCTTGTTGGCCTGGCGTACGGCCAGCAGCACGGCGGAGACGATGGCCAGCAGCGCCACCGCTCCGATGATCATCAGGGTGCGGCCGACCTCGCGGGTGACCGCGGAGCTGGATTCCTCGACGGTGACCCGCTCGCCGCGCTCCCCCTCGGCGGTGCTTCTGATCACACTGCCGGAGGGGCGCTTGCCGACTTCGAGCGGGGACCGGCCGGGGATCTTGATCAGGGCGTAGCGCTTGCTGGTGATCTGCTGGGAGAGCAGCGCGGAGGTGATCCGCTCGTCCTCCAGCAGCCGGCTCTCGACGACGCTGATCAGCCGCAGCGCCTCGGAGTCGACGCTCTCCTGGGCGCTGTTGCTGATGGTGCGGGTCTCGACGATGACCAGGGAGACACCGAAGACGGCGATCACCACGAGCACCACGGCGAGCGTGGAGTTGATCAGTCTGCGGCGCATGGATGCTCGTTCTCAGCTCTTCTCGGAACGTCGGCTCTTCTCGGAACGTCGGCCCCCTCGGAACATCGGCCCCCTCGGAACGGGCGTCAGCTCTTCTCGAAGCGGAAGCCGACGCCCCGTACGGTCGCGATGTAGCGGGGGTTGGCGGCGTCGTCGCCGAGCTTCTTGCGGAGCCAGGAGATGTGCATGTCGAGGGTCTTCGTCGACGACCACCAGGTGGTGTCCCAGACCTCGCGCATCAGCTGGTCGCGGGTGACGACCCGCCCGGCGTCGCGGACCAGGACGCGCAGCAGGTCGAACTCCTTGGCGGTGAGCTGGAGTTCCTCCTCGCCCATCCAGGCGCGGTGCGACTCGACGTCGATCCGGACGCCGTGCGTCGCGGGCTGGGGCGCGGGCTCGGTGGCGCCGCGGCGCAGCAGGGCGCGGACCCGGGCCAGCAGTTCGGCGAGACGGAAGGGCTTGGTGACGTAGTCGTCGGCACCCGCGTCGAGGCCGACGACGGTGTCCACCTCGTCGGCGCGGGCGGTCAGCACCAGGATCGGCACGGTGTGACCCTCGGCACGGAGCCTGCGGGCAACTTCGAGGCCGTCCATCCCGGGCAGACCCAGGTCGAGCACGACCAGGTCGATCCCGCCCTGGAGGCCGGCGTCGAGTGCGGTCGGACCGTCTTCGCGGACCTCGACCTCGTAACCCTCCCGACGCAGGGCGCGGGCCAGCGGCTCCGAGATGGATGCATCGTCCTCGGCGAGCAGTACACGGGTCATGGAGTGATGGTAGTCCGCGCGGAGCGGATGCCGGGAGGTGATCCAAAAGCCCTGCGGGTCTGCGAAATAAACGGGTGACCGCCTTTGAATATGGGAGTTCGGTTCCATCAAAACCTGTGATCCATCTCTCAAGTCCATTCATATCGGGCTCTGTCGTGGCGTATGGTGGCTCGACGCCTGTTGCACTACTCAAGGACCCTTGGGCAGCTTTTAGCGCCAAGGGTCTCTTTTGTTGGCCGACTGGTACCCGCCAGTCGCGACTCAGTGAATGACCTGTGGCCGGGCCCGGAGCGCGAGGATGCGCGCCGGGCGTGGATCCCGGCACGGTCCGTCCCCGTCCCCCACGGCCGGCTCCTCGGTGAGTCCGGCGAGCGGGGCGAATCCCCTCTCGGGCGTGAGGGGTGGGGCGCGCCCGTGCCGGTGCCGGCCTCCCCCCACCGGGCGCATCACGCTCACAAGGCGTCGCGTCCCGAGCACACAAGGATCGACCATGGCGTCCAGCCTGACGAAGGACCCGGCCAGTACTTCTGGATCCGCGAAAACCTTCTTCGGCCACCCCCGCGGCCTGGCCACTCTCTTCATGACCGAGATGTGGGAGCGCTTCAGCTTCTACGGCATGCGGGCCCTGCTTCCGCTGTACCTGGTCTCCAATTCCGGCCTGCACATGAACGCGGCCACGGCCACCGCGATCTACTCGATCTACATGGCGATGGTGTACCTGCTCGCCATGCCCGGCGGCTGGTTCGGCGACCGGGTCTGGGGGCCGCGCAAGACGGTCACCATCTCGGCCGCGATCATCATGCTGGGCCACCTGACGCTCGCGCTGCCGGGCTCCGGCACCTTCTTCGCCGGTCTGGCACTGGTCGCGCTCGGCTCCGGGCTGCTGAAGGCCAACATCTCCACGATGGTCGGCCACCTCTACAACGGCCCGGACGACCCGCGTCGCGACGGTGGCTTCACCGTCTTCTACATGGGCATCAACCTCGGTGCCTTCGCCGCGCCGCTGATCATCGGCACGGTCGGCGAGAAGGTGAACTGGCACCTCGGCTTCGCCATCGCCGCCGCCGGCATGGCGCTGGGTCTGGCCCAGTTCCTCATCGGTACGCGCCACCTCAGCGCGCGCAGCAGCGTCGTCCCGAAGCCGCTGTCGGCCGAGGAGCGCCGTACGACCCTGCGCAAGGGTCTGCTGTGGCTGATGGTGGCCGTCGTCTTCTACGGCGTCCTCGTCGCCACCGATGTCTACACGCTGAACTGGGCGCTCGTCCCGATCACCGTCGCCGGTCTGCTCATCCCGGTCGCGGTGCTGGTGCGGATCAAGCGGGACCGGGACCTCTCGAAGACCGAGCAGTCGAAGATGTCCGGCTACATCTGGTTCTTCGTCGCCGCGGCCGTGTTCTGGATGATCTACGACCAGGGCGGCTCGACGCTGTCGCTCTTCGGTGAGTCCTCGACCACCAACAGCCTGTTCGGCCTGAACTTCCCGACCTCCTGGTACCAGTCGGTCAACCCGGTCTTCATCATGGCGCTGGCCCCGGTCGTCGCCTGGATATGGCTGGCGCTGAACCGGCGCGGCAAGGAGCCGAGCACGGTCGTCAAGTTCGGCTCGGGCCTCTTCCTGGTCGGTGTCTCCTTCCTCGTCTTCATGCTGCCGCTGACCATGACGACGGACGGCGACAAGGTCAGCCCGATGTGGCTGGTGTCGATCTACTTCCTGCAGACCGTCGGTGAGCTCTGCCTCTCCCCGGTCGGCCTGTCGGTCACCACGAAGATGGCGCCCGCGAAGTACGGCAGCCAGATGATGGGTGTCTGGTTCCTCGCGGTCACCGCGGGCGACTGCACCACCAGCCTGCTGTCGCTGGCCGGTGTCGACCTGAACAAGACCGGGATGGTGGGCCTGGAGGCGGCGCTCGCGATCGTGGCGGCGTTCTCGATCTGGATGTACCGCAAGAAGGTCAGCCTGCTCATGGGCGATGTGCGCTGACGCGCTGATGTGCTGCTGACGCGCTGATCGCTCTCTGCCCGTACACAGGGGCCGCCGCACCGTCGACCGGTGCGGCGGCCCCTGTGCCGTTGTCACTGCTGCCACGGGCCCTGTGCCGTTGCTACGGCTGTCGCGGTCCCTGCGGCGCCGTTGCCACGGCTGTCGCGGCCCCCTGTGCCGTGGTCACGGGAGCCGGCTCACCTGGTGCCGCGCAGCCTGCGCCACGGGGTGAAGGTGAACACCGCGCCGCCGAGCAGGATCGCCGTGCCCGCGACGAGGCCGAGGGCACGCAGGGTGCCGGTGTCCTCGGCCCCGGTGGCGGCCAGTCCGCCGCCGGAGGCCGTGCCGCCGGCCGCGGAGCCCGCGCCCGTGGAGCCCGTGGTGGCGGAGCCGGAGGCGCCGCCCTGCTGGGCGGTGGTGTCGAGCTCCAGCGACGGGGTCACCGAGCCCTTGACCTTGCACGGGATGTTGATCTTCGAGGCGCCCAGGGTGACGTCGATCGTCAGGGTGCCGGGGCTGAGCGTGGACTTGCCGGAGGCGCCGGGCTTGTAGGTGCCGGTCATGTCGGACAGGTCGACCGGCTTGCCCTGCTCCAGCGGTTCGGCGTTGGCCGGGCCGGTGACCTTCACCGAGCCCTTGTCGGCGCCGCCCAGGGTGATGTCCATGGACGGCTTCAGCGCGCCGGCCGGCAGCGCGGCCGGGCTGTCCATCACGCCCTTGGCCGTCTTGACCGTGAGGGCGTAGCTGCCGCCGCTCTTCTTGGCGTTGATCGTCACCTTGGAGGAGATGTCGGCCGGCCCGGGGGACGTACAGGTGAAGTGGACCGCGACCTCCTTGCCGGGGAAGTCGGTCTGTCCGCTGCCGCCGCCGGAGCCCGAGGTCGTGGAGCCGGAGTCGCCGCCGCCCGTCGTCGTACCGCCCGCGGTGGTGGAGCCGGAGGTCGTACCGCCCGCGGTGGTGGAGCCCGAGGTCGAACCGGAGGTCGTACCGCCCGCGGTCGTCGAGCCGCTCGTCGTACCGCCCGTGGTGGCTCCGCCGCCGTCCGTGACCTTGATGGTCGCGCCCGGCTGCGCGGTCTCCTTCGGGGTGCACTTGGTGTCCGTGGAGATCGGCTTGGAGACGTTGATGTTGTACGCGTCCGGCGTCAGCGTGATCTCACCGGCCTTCTCCAGCTTCAGCGTGCCCTTCATGTCGGGCAGCACCATGGCGCTGTTCTTGGGGATCGGCGGGTTCTGCCGCGGCCCTTCCATCTGCACGGTGCCCGTGGCGGCGCCGCCCACCTTGAGGGTGCCGGTCGGCTTGACCGTGTCCTTGTCCAGGTCGAGCACATCGGGGTTCTTGGAAGCGGCCGCGACCGTCTTCCACACCACCTCGACGGTGTCCCCGACCTTCGCCTCGGCGGGCGCGGTCAGCTGCACCACGGTGGTGCCCTGCACGGCCGGCAGCCCGGAGATGGGCGGCGGAATGCACTCCGTCGCGTACGAGACGTCGGCGGCCTGGGCCGGACTCGCGGCCAGCAGCAAGCCCGCGCCGCCGAGCATCATCGCGACTCCCGCCGCGACCGTCCTGCGTTGCGTACTCACGAATGTCCCTTCGTCGTCGGTCTGTTCTCTGACGGTGCGGAATCGGGTGTGAACCACGGCAGCGCGGCCGTGGTGGTGGCCGGGCCGTCGGTGGACGCGGCCGTGGAGTCCTCGGCGGGCCCCGGCGCACGGCGCGGCTTCGGGGTCCTCGCGGGCCTGCCGGCCCCGCGCCGGGGGCGGCGGCGCCCGGCGCGGCCCGGGGCCCGCGAGGAGCGGGGCCGTACCCTGTCGACGACCGCCATGCCGATCCGGAACACGGCGGCCGGTACGACGAGGCACAGCAGGATCCAGAAGAGCGTGACGCCCCAGGGGCGGCCGACCCCCCACGGCTGTTCGGCCAGCACCTTGCCGCCGTACTTGAGCGAGACCTGGTAGTCGCCGTGGGCCCCCGCCGTCAGTTCGACCGGGAGCTCGATCTGCGCCTTGCGGCCGGAGGCGATGGTGCCGCGCCACTGCCGCTCCTCCCACTGCGGGGCGAAGACGCCGTGCGCGGTGCCGATCTCGAAGACCGGGTCCCCGACGGGGTCGGAGCCGAGGTTGCCCACGGTGAAGACCAGCTTCCGGGCGGGCGGGGCACCGAACCAGGTGAGGATCCCGCTGTCGCCCTCCAGCCGGGTGGTGGCGAGCACCGCGAGCCTGCCGCCCCCGGTCTCCTTCGGCAGCGCGGCGATCGGGTGGCCCGCGACGACGAACACGGCGTCGGCGGTGGCCTGTTCGCCGGTGACGGTGGCGACATGCACCACGCAGGGGCAGGGCACGGGCGGTTCTGCGACCGGCATCTTCTTGCGGAAGGCGCCCTTGGCGTCGGTCGTGACGGCCCGGCCCTCGGCGTTGGCGCAGGAGTTCGTACCGCCGATCACACCGCGGTCGGTCGTTGCGCGCCCGCAGATCAGCATCATCAGCAGTGCCTTCGGGCGCCAGCCGCCGCCCTTCACGGTGATCTCGCCGCCCTTGCCCGCCTGCTGCCTGGAAAGGGTGACCCCGGGCTTCGTGTCCGCGGCCCGCGCGACCGCCGCTCCGGCCCGGGTCGCGGGGAGCGCCGGCGGGGCGGACAGCAGCGCTGCGAGCAGCGCGACGAACAGCGCGGCGGCCCACCGGTGGTGGGCGCTGCGAGGTGCTGCCGGTCCGGCCTGTCCAGTCACGATTCCGCTCCCGCCTTCGCCAAGTGCCTGCTCCCGGAGTGCTGTCGGTCGCCCGGCGACCGTCCGGGCCGTTCGTCGTCGTCCGGCCGCCGGGCGTGCGCCCGCCTGCGCCGGAGGGCGTACGCGCCCGCGCCGGCGGCGACCGCGACGAGCAGCGCGCCGGCGGTCAGCGGTGCCCACGGGACGAAGACCGCGCGGGCCGTCGCCTCGCCGTGCGCGCCGCCCGCCGCCGTGACGCGCAGCCGTACGGTCGCCGAGTCGAGCGCGGGGACGTCCCGCCACGGCTCGGTGAGCCTGACCCGCTGTCCGGGCGGCACCCGTACCGGCAGGGTGCGGGCCTCGCGTCGCAGCAGCGTCCCGAACACCCCGTCGGCCCGGACGGCGATCCGCGGTGCGAGGACCGCGTTGCCCCGGTTGACCAGCGTGTAGTGGATGGTCCGCCCGGACACGGTGACGTCCTCGACGGTGAGCGCGGCCAGCGTCGGCCCGCCGACCCGGAGCCGGACGTCCACGTCCACCGAGCGGTCGCCGCCGCGCACGACGATCGCGCCGGAGTGGTCGCCGGGCGTCGCACCGGCCGGCACCGTGACGGTGAACGGCACGTCGGCCCGGGTACGGGCCGGGACGGTCACCTCGGTGGCGGCGGTCCGCAGCCAGCGCCCGGTCCCGGTCGCACCCTTGCCCCCGGTGCCGTCGGCGCCGCTCAGCCGTACGGTGACCGGGGACCGGCCCGGGTTGGTGACGGAGAGCCGGTCCTGCAGAACGGTGCCGGGCGGGCCCTCCAGATAGAAGTACGGCCTGCCGCCCGTGCCGGAACCGCTCACCGCGGGCCGCGCCGTCCACGCGGTGGCGCCCGGGTGCGGGGCGGGCCCCGTCGCGGCGGCGGCCACCGGCGTCATGGCGAGGGCGCACAGCAGTACGGCAAGGGCGAGTCGGGCGGCGTGACCGGTGGGCGACGGCATGGGCGGCTCCCTGGTGCGTGACGGCGGCGGCTGGGTCCGGCAACGCCTATCGGCCCACGGCCCCCTGTCCGCGCCTGGTCAGCCAGAGCACCCCGGCCGCACCGGTCAGCAGCACCGTGCCGCCCAGCGTGCCGAGCGCGACGGCCGAGTCCAGCGGGCCGGTCTTCGGCAGCTGCCCGCCGCTGTCGTCCGGGGTGGTCTGCGAACCGCCCGTGGCCGTCACGTCGAGCTGGAGCGACGGGCCCGGGTTGTTGGAGGGGGTGCACGTCGTGGTCGTACCGAGCGCCTTGATGGTGAGCACCCCGGCGGTGAAGTCGACCTTGCCGCTCTTCTTCGGGGTGTACGTGCCCGACAGGTCACTGATCTTGATAGGGGTGTTGGCGGGTATCGCGGCGGAGTTCGGCGGGCCGGAGACCTGGACCTGGCCCGGGTCGGCGCCGCCCACCTTGATGACCGCGCTGGGGTTCATCGCACCCTTGCCGAGTTCGACGGGGCTGGAGGAGACACCCTTCTGGAAGGACATCGTGAGCCGGTAACCGCCACCGCTCTTGACGCTCTTGATGTCGATGGGAGACACGGCGCTCTTGTCGCCGATGGGGGTCTTGCACTTGTAGTCGACGTCCACGACCGTGGCGTGGGCGGCGGGCGCGGCCATCAGCACCACCGTGCCCGCCAGCGCGGACGCCAGCGCGAGAGCTGTTCGCTTCTGGTAGGACACCTGAGTTCCCCTCATGCCGGAAGTCGCCGCACGCCGGTGCTGACCGACGCAAGTTACTGACGACACATCAGATCGGGCGCTCAAGGTACGCCCGGCACCTTGTGGAGGGAAGACAAAGAGCGCGCCGATCCGGCGCGCTCTTCGGTGGTGCGAACGGCGGGGCGACACGCCCCCGGTCGGGCCCTCCGCCTACGCGGGGGCGGCCAGCTCCGCCCAGACGGTCTTCCCGGACCGGCCGGGCACCCGCAGGACGCCCCAGTCCAGGCAGAGCCGCTGCACGATGAACATGCCGTGCCCGCCGGGCCGCCCGGCCCGGTGCGGGGTGCGCGGCGCGGGCTGTCCCGCGCCCGAGTCGACGACCTCCACCCGCAGCACCTTCGCCGTGCAGGCGATGCGCAGCTCCTCGGGGCCGTCGGCGTGCAGGCAGGCGTTGGTGACCAGCTCGGAGACGACCAGCAGGACGTCCTCGGCGGCGGCCCGGCCGTCGGCGCTCGTCGCGGGGAGCCAGCCCCATGAGTGAAGCGCCTGGCGGGCGAAGTCGCGGGCGGTCGGCACGATGCCGGCGACGCCCCGCAGCGCCAGGGTGCGCCACTGCCACTCGGCCGGCTCGGGGGCGGGCGCGCCGGTGCCCGCGTCCACGCCGGCGCCCTGCGGCTCCCGGCCGAGGCCGCCCGGCGGATGCTGCCGGGTGGTGCTCATCAGCGCTTCACCTCACCGATTCACCATGTCGCCGTCGAAACATTTCGACAGTTGCAGTTACAGATACAGAGTGTGCGGGTCGCTCATGGCTCCGCCGGATGTCTTCTGCCCGGCCGAATCGCGACAACACCCACTTCGTCCGCGTGAATCGCGTGACACGGGCAACACATGGGGCGCCCGGGACCGCGACACGCGCCGCGGTCACGTGTCCAGGGCCGCTTCGAGGGAGTCGTGGACGGTGAAGACCGCCTCGGCCCCGGTGATCTCGAAGACCCTCGCCACCACCGGCAGCATGCCTGCCAAATGGACCCCTCCCCCGGCCGCTTCCGCCTTCAGGCGGGCACCGAGCAGCACATTGAGCCCGGTGGAATCACAGAATTCGAGGCCCGAGCAGTCGACCACCAGGCGCACCCGCCCCTGCTCGACCGCGTGCTCCAGGGGCTCCCGCAGGAGATCCGCCGTGTGGTGGTCCAGCTCACCCACCGGCGTCACGACCTCGCTGCACCCTTCGGTCCGGACGTCGACCTGAAGCCGACCCCGGTTCGCACTGCCGACCGTCCCGCGGTCCATGCCCGTCCCTCTTCGCCGTTCGTCACCGCCTGCGCCTCAGCGTGCGCAGATGCGTATGTGCTGTCTCTGACGTTCTTGAAACATTACGCGGTCTGTGCGCCACGCGATACCCGAAGACCTCAACAAACCGGACATATAGCCTCAATTGGCGCTTGTAACTGCCTGTCCGGAGCAGGTAAGGGTAGGGGGACACCCAAAACACGACCGGCTTCGGAGGCGCCGCTTCACCGCAGGAACACGTATGGGCATCGGCAGCCATATGCCGAGAACGATGGAGGAGACCATGTCGCCCCGGCTCGACGGAACGCGTCCCCACAACGCGACGTCAGCATGTCCTGAGGGACTGACCCACTCAGACTCCCCTGCCGCGACCGCCGAAGACGGCACCCGCAGCAGCATCCGCACCACCAGCACCACCTGCACGACCAGCAGCATCAGTGACACCGGCCACATCGGTGGCCACGACCGCATCGGCGCCGACGACCACGGCGCGCGTGACGGTCTCGAAGGACTTCCCGAGATCCCGCCCTTCGACGAGGTGGGACCGCTGGACGCCAGGGCGTTGTCGAAGACGCTCTTCGCACGGCTCGAATCCCTCGAAGAGGGCACCCACGAGTACGCGTACGTCCGCAATACGCTCGTCGAACTGAACCTGGCGCTGGTCAGGTTCGCCGCCTCCCGGTTCCGCTCCCGCAGCGAGCCGATGGAGGACATCGTCCAGGTCGGCACCATCGGCCTGATCAAGGCGATCGACCGTTTCGAGCTCAGCCGGGGCGTGGAGTTCCCCACGTTCGCGATGCCGACCATCGTCGGCGAGATAAAGCGCTTCTTCCGCGACACCAGCTGGTCCGTGCGCGTCCCGCGCCGGCTGCAGGAGCTGCGGCTCGACCTGGCCAAGGCGGGCGACGAGCTCGCCCAGCGACTGGACCGCTCGCCCACCGTGGGCGAGCTCGCCGACCGCCTCGGCATCACCCGCGACGAGGTCGTCGAGGGCATGGCCGCGAGCAACGCGTACACCGCGAGCTCGCTGGACGCCAAGCCCGAGGAGGACGAGAGCGAGGGAGCGCTGGCGGACCGGATCGGCTACGAGGACCACGGACTCGAAGGCATCGAGTACGTGGAGTCCCTGAAGCCGCTGATCGCCTCGCTGCCGCGCCGCGACCGAAAGATCCTCTCGCTCCGGTTCGTCGCCAACATGACGCAGTCGGAGATCGGTGAGGAGCTGGGCATCTCCCAGATGCATGTCTCGCGGCTGCTCTCCCGGACGCTGATCAAGCTGCGCAAGGGCCTGACACTGGAGGAGTGAACGGGCAGGCGCCGCAACGGCACGGAAGGACCCGCCCCGGCAACGGGCGGGTCCTTCCGCATGTGTGACGCCCCGTCACGGGCCCGGTCGGCGCCGCGCGGACGCCGCGGCTGCCCGGACGTCGCGTGGGCCGCGCTGCCGCAGTGGTTGCCCGGACGACGCGTGCGCCGCGCCGCCGCAGTGCTTGCTCAGACCACGCGTGCGCCGCGCCGCCAGACCGCGTGGACCAGCGGCACACCCGGCCGGTAGGCGAGGTGGACATGGCTGGGCGCGTCGAGGAGCACCAGGTCGGCGCGGGCGCCGGGGGCGATGCGCCCGATGTCCGTACGGCGCAGGGCCGCGGCGCCGCCCGCGGTGGCGGACCAGAGTGCCTCGTCCGGCGTCATGCCCATGTCCCGTACGGCGAGGGCGATGCAGAAGGGCATGGAGGACGTGAAGGACGAGCCCGGATTGCAGTCGGTCGAGAGCGCGACGGTGGCGCCCGCGTCGAGGATGCGGCGGGCGTCGGGCCAGGTGGCCCGGGTGGAGAACTCGGCGCCGGGGAGCAGGGTGGCGACCGTGCTCCCCTGGGCCAGGGCGTCGACGTCGGCGTCGGTGAGGTGGGTGCAGTGGTCGGCGGATGCGGCGTCGAGTTCGACGGCGAGCTGGACGCCGGGTCCGTGGCCGAGCTGATTGGCGTGGACGCGGGGGTGCAGGCCCTTGGCGATGCCCGCGGTCAGGATCGCGCGGGCCTGGTCGCCGTCGAAGGCGCCCTTCTCGCAGAAGACGTCGATCCAGCGGGCGTACGGGGCACAGGCGTCGAGCATCGCCCCGGTGACCAGGTCGACGTAACCGGCCGGGTCGTCGGCGTAGTCCGGGGAGACGATGTGCGCGCCGAGGTAGGTGACCTCCTCGGTGTGCCGGGCGGCGATGCGCAGGGCACGGGCCTCGTCCTCGACGGTGAGGCCGTAGCCGGACTTGGTCTCGAAGGTGGTGGTGCCCTGGCGCAGCGCCTCGGCGAGGTAGCGGGCGACGTTGGCGGCGAGTTCCTCGTCGGTGGCGGCGCGGGTGGCGGCGACGGTGGTCCGGATGCCGCCCGCGCTGTAGGCGCGGCCGGACATCCGGGCGTTGAACTCCTCGGTGCGGTCGCCCGCGAACACCAGGTGGGAGTGGGAGTCGACGAAGCCGGGGATCATCGCCCGGCCGCCCGCGTCGACGGCGTTGTCAGTGGCGGGTGCTTTGCTTGATTCACCGGTCCAGACGACCCGGTCGCCCTCGATGACGACGGCCGCGTCCTGGATGGGGCCCAGGGGGGAATCCGCGCACAGGGAGGGGTCGTTGGTGACCAGACTGGCGATGTTGGTGATGGCGGTCGTCGTCATCGGGGTGCTGCTCTCCTTGCGGGAATCCGGTCTCAGCCGTGCAGGGCGGCGATGGCCGAGGCGAGTGCTGCGGGTACGTCCTCGACGAGTGCGTGCCGCCCGTCGCGGACGATGTGCCGTCCTGCGACGACCGTGTGCCGCACATCGGCCGCGGAGGCGGCGAATACGACCGCTTCGGCAGCGAGTCTGGGCACCGGTCCCGCCGTTCTGACGGAGTCCAGGGCGACGGTCGCCAGATCGGCGGGCGCGCCGGGTTCGATGATGCCTGCCTCCGGCCGGCCGAGCGCCGCGTGGCCGTCGACGGTCGCGGCGCGCAGCAGGGCGGCCGCCGTCCAGTGACCGCGTGCCCGGGTGCGCAGGCGCTCGTCGAGCTCCATCGCGCGGGCCTCCTCGAAGAGGTCGATCACGGCGTGGCTGTCGCTGCCGAGGGAGAGCGGCGAGCCGGCGCGCTGGAGGGCGACGGCGGGGCCGATCCCGTCGGCGAGGTCGCGTTCGGTGGTGGGGCACATGCAGGTGCCGGTCGCCGAGGAGCCGAGGAGCGCGATGTCCTCGGCGGTGAGGTGGGTGTTGTGGATGCCGGTGGTGCGCGGGCCGAGGACCCCGTGGTCGGCGAGGAGCCGGGTGGGGGTGCAGCCGTGGGCGGCGAGGCAGGCGTCGTTCTCCGCGGTCTGCTCGGAGAGGTGGACATGGAGCGGGGCCTGCCGCTCCTCGGCCCAGGCGGCCACGGTGGCGAGCTGCGCGGCGGGCACGGCGCGCACGGAGTGGACGGCCGCGCCGATCAGCGCGTGGTCGCCGCCCTTGAGGAGGGAGGCGCGTTCGGCCCAGGCGTCCGCGGTGGTGTCGGAGAAGCGCAGCTGGTGCCGGTCGGGCTGCTGGTACTGGGTGGGGCGCTTGCCGAATCCGGCGGAGAGGTAGGCGGTGTCCAGCAGGGTGATCCGGATCCCGGCCTCGCCCGCCGCCGCGATCAGGGCCTCGCCCATCGCGTTCGGGTTGTCGTACGGGGTGCCGCCCGGCGCGTGGTGCAGATAGTGGAATTCGCCGACCGCGGTGATGCCTGCCAGCGCCATCTCGGCGTACACGGCGCGGGCGAGGTCGTAGTACGAGTCGGGGGTGAGCCGGGCGGCGACCTGGTACATGATCTCGCGCCAGGTCCAGAAGGTGCCGGAGCCGACCTGCACGGTGGAGCGCAGGGCGCGGTGGAATGCGTGCGAATGGGTGTTGGCGAGCCCGGGGACGGTCAGCCCGCGCAGCACGGTCGCGCCCGGCGGCGGGGTGGCGACGCCGGTGCGGACGCCCGCGATCAGCCCGTCGGACACATCCAGGGCGACGCCCGGCTCGACATGGGTGCCGAGCCAGGCGTGGGAGAGCCAGTACGTCACGGTGGCGGGCCTGGGGCCGTTCGTTGTCAGCTGCACGCGAGACCTTCCAGTACGTCGGCGAGTGCGATCACCCCGGCCACGCAGTCGTCCTCGCCCGCGTGCTCGGCCGGCGAGTGCGAGATCCCGGTGGGGTTCCGTACGAACAGCATGGCGGTGGGGACCGAGGCGGACAAAATACCCGCGTCGTGTCCGGCGCCGGTGCCGAGGACGGGTACGGCGCGACCGGCGTCGTCCCGGCTCGCGAGGATCTTGCCGAGTTCGTCGCGCAGGGCGTGCTCGAACTCGACGACGGGCGTGAAGGACTCCCGTACGACGTCGAGGTCGATCCCGGCGCGCTCGGCGTGCTCCCTGGCGGCCCGTTCGATGCCGGCGACCACGGCGTCCAGGCGGTCCTGGTCGGCGGCGCGGGAGTCGAGCCAGCCCCGGACGAGCGAGGGGATGGCGTTGACCCCGTTCGGCTCGACGGAGATCTTGCCGAAGGTGGCGAGGGCCCCGGCGAGCTCCGCCTCGCGGCGGGCGGCGAGCACGGTCTCGGCGTACGTGAGCATCGGGTCGCGGCGGTCGGCGAGGCGGGTGGTGCCCGCGTGGTTGGCCTCGCCCCGGAAGTCGAACCGCCAGCGTCCGTGCGGCCAGATCGCGGAGGCGATGCCGACCGGGTCGCCGGTGAGGTCGAGGGCCCGCCCCTGTTCGACGTGGAGCTCGACGAACGCGCCGATGCGGGCGAGCCGTTCGGGGTCCGGGCCGATGGCGTCGGGGTCGTATCCGGCCGCCTCCATGGCCTGCGGCAGCGTGATGCCGTCGCCGTCGCGGAGCCGGTGGGCGGCCTCCACGGTCAGCTGTCCGGCGGCGAGCCGGGAGCCCACACAGGCGAGCCCGAAGCGGGCCCCCTCCTCGTCGCCGAAGTTGCTGATGGCCAGCGGCCGGGTGAACTCCGCTCCCCTGCGGCGGAGTTCGTCGAGCGCGGCGAAGGAGGAGACCACACCGAGCGGCCCGTCGAAGGCGCCGCCGTCCGGCACGGAGTCGAGATGCGATCCGGTGACGACGGCGTCCCCGGCGAGGGGGTCGCCGAGCCAGGCCCACTGGTTGCCGTTCCGGTCGACCTCGTAGGTGAGCCCGCGCGCCTCGGCCTGCGCCCGGAACCAGGCGCGGCAGTCGGCGTCGGCCCCGGTCCAGGCGTAGCGGCGGTAGCCGCCGCTGTCCCGGTGCCGGCCGACCGGCAGGAGCTCCCGCCACATGGCCCCGAACGAGGACGGGCCGCCGGCGGCCGGGGCCGTACCCCCGGCCACGGCCCCGGTCCCGGTCCCGTGGCCGGTCGGAAGGCTCACTGTCCGTCCTCGGTCATCGGCACGCGCACGCCCTTGTCCGCGGCGACCGACTCCGCGATGTCGTACCCGGCGTCGACGTGCCGGATGACGCCCATGCCCGGGTCGTTGGTGAGCACCCGGCGGATCTTCTCGCCCGCCAGCTTCGTACCGTCGGCGACGGTCACCTGCCCGGCGTGGATGGAGCGCCCCATGCCGACGCCGCCGCCGTGGTGGATGGAGACCCAGGAGGCCCCGGAGGCCACGTTGACCATGGCGTTGAGCAGCGGCCAGTCGGCGATCGCGTCGGATCCGTCGAGCATGGCCTCGGTCTCCCGGTACGGGGAGGCCACGGAGCCACAGTCCAGGTGGTCGCGCCCGATGGCCAGCGGCGCGGCCAGCTCACCGCTCGCCACCATGTCGTTGAACCGCTCACCGGCCCGGTCGCGCTCGCCGTAGCCGAGCCAGCAGATCCGGGCGGGCAGTCCCTGGAAGTGGACGCGTTCGCCGGCCATCTTGATCCAGCGGTGCAGCGACTCGTTCTCGGGGAAGAGTTCGAGCATCGCCTTGTCGGTCTTGTGGATGTCGGACGCCTCGCCGGAGAGCGCGGCCCAGCGGAACGGGCCCTTGCCCTCGCAGAAGAGCGGCCGGATGTAGGCGGGCACGAAGCCCGGGAAGTCGAAGGCCCGGCCGTAGCCCGCGAGCTGGGCCTCGCCGCGGATGGAGTTGCCGTAGTCGAAGACCTCGGCCCCGGCGTCCATGAAGCCGACCATCGCCTCGACGTGCTTGGCCATCGACTCCCGGGCGCGCTGCGTGAAGTCGGCGGGCTTCTCGGCGGCGTACGAGGCCATGTCGTCGAAGTCGACCCCGAGCGGGAGGTACGACAGCGGGTCGTGGGCGCTGGTCTGGTCGGTGACGATGTCGATCGGGGCACCCTCGGCGAGCATCCGGGGCAGCAGCTCCGCAGCGTTGCCGAGCAGGCCGATGGAGAGCGGGCGGCGGGCGTCCCGCGCCTCGGTGGCCAGCTGGAGCGCGTGCTCCAGGGAGTCGGCGCGCACGTCCAGGTAGCGGTGCTCGATCCGGCGCTCGATGGCGCGCGGGTCGCAGTCGATACAGATCGCGACGCCGTCGTTCATCGTCACGGCGAGCGGCTGGGCGCCGCCCATGCCCCCGAGTCCGGCGGTCAACGTGATCGTGCCGGCCAGGGTGCCGCCGAACTTCTTCGCCGCGACGGCGGCGAAGGTCTCGTAGGTGCCCTGCAGGATGCCCTGCGTACCGATGTAGATCCACGATCCGGCGGTCATCTGGCCGTACATGGTGAGCCCGAGCGCCTCCAGGCGGCGGAACTCCTCCCAGTTCGCCCAGTCCCCGACCAGGTTGGAGTTGGCGATCAGGACGCGCGGCGCCCACTCGTGGGTCTGCATGACGCCGACCGGGCGGCCGGACTGGACGAGCATCGTCTCGTCCTGCTTGAGCGTCCGCAGCGTGCGCACCATCGCATCGAAGGAGCGCCAGTCACGCGCGGCCTTGCCGGTGCCGCCGTAGACGACGAGCTTGTCGGGGTGCTCGGCGACCTCGGGGTCGAGGTTGTTCTGCAGCATGCGCAGGGCGGCCTCCTGCTGCCATCCCAGGGCGCTCAGTTCCGTACCGCGCGGTGCCCGTACGGGGCGGGGTCCTGACATGGCGGTGCCTCCTCGCGACTGTAAGTCTTCTATTCACATCCTGAAGGTCTGAATACTCGTAGTCAACAGCTCCGCGCCGTCGCATGGGGGCAATGACTCGCACCCGCCCGCGCACAACGTCGCCCGGGTGCCCCTGTCGCGCGCCCTCCGCGCACCTCCACGCACCTCCGTACGCTCCGGCATGTGCCTCTGGAAAGTGCCCGAACCCTCTCCGGGGGCAAGCACGTTGCGTAGCCTCGTGGTCACACGGACACCGCACGCCGAGCCGGCCGGGAGGGGCGTCCACGCACCCTCGGCCGCTCAGCCCCGTCGGCTCGCACACACCTTGGGAGGCCCCTGTGATCCGAGCACTCAGACTGCGCGCCGGGACGAAACGGCCGATGGAGGCCGGGCCCCGGACGCAGCACGTCCTGGCCGAACTCCAGCGATTACGGACCGGGGTCCCGCTCCTGTCCGGCGCCCTGGTCGCCGGTACGGACGGAATCGTCCTGGCCCATGACACCCCGGACGTGGAGCCCGAGGAGGTCGCCGCGCTGACCGCGACGGCCCTCGGCGTCGCGGTCCGGATGATGGAGGCGACCGGCCGGGGCGACTTCGACGGGCTTCTCGTACAGGGCGGGTCCGGCCGCGTCGCCTCGTACGCCGCGGGCCCCTCGGCCGTCCTCACCCTGCTCGCCGACAAGGGGATCGACATCGACACCCTCCACTCCGAGGGCCGCCGGTCGGCCGCCCGCATCGGCGAGCTGCTCGCCCCCGCACCGCTCGGTGCCGCCAGTGCGGCGCCCTCGGTCCCCTCCGCCCGGCAGCGGCCCCCGCAGCCCGGCCCGCTGCCGCCCCGCCCCTGACGGCCGGGGCCGACGGGCGGACTCAGCGCCTGCGCCGCGCCCCGCCGGGCGCGGCGTCACCCGCCATCGGACCGGTCGACCGGTACCCCTTGACCTGCTTGCCCGCGGGCCGTCCCCGCTCCACCCAGTCGGTCCGCACCCAGTACAGGGCGTCGTCCCGGTGCTCGCGCCGCCCGATCCGGACGGCCTTGATCCAGAGCCCGGCGCCCGCCCCGGCGAGCACCATCCCACCGGCCCCGGGCAGCAGGAACGCGCTCGCCACCGCCACGAGGAACGCCCCGAGCAGCCACCACCGGTGCCGCCGCCGCCAGTTGCGTACGGTCACGGCTCGGTCCTGGAGGAAGTCGGAGCGCCCGGCACGCGTGGCGCCCCCGGCCAGCTCCGCGTACCTGCGGCTCCGGACCAGCGCCACCACGGCGGCGGTGATCAGGAACAGCGCGGCCCCGGACAGCAGTCCGATCCGGCGTCCGGTGAACCCCGGCACCAGCGCGCCGATCGCCGCGGCCAGCAGCCCCGGCCACCACAGCGGTGCGGCTCCGGCCCGTACGATCACGGCCACTCTCGCCAACGACTGCGCTCCGCGCCCCACGTCCGTACCCCTCTCCGCAGCTCCTCGTGAGCCTTTCCGGCCCGGAGAGTAGTGGCCGCAGATGAGCGGTGCCTGAGAATCGGCGAACTCGCGGCAGGCAGCCGCCCCATCGCATACCCGCCGTCCCACACCGCGGCGGCCCCGGCCGTCCCCGGCGCCGGACGCTCGCGCCACACCTCGATACGGCGGCACGCCCCCGGGCCCGCCGCTCCGACCGGGGTGACCGGCCCCGGGCCCGTCACTCCACGAACAGTCCCCGCGCCGCCGCCCTCGCGTCGAACTCCTCCAGCCGCGCCTGCGCGTCGGGCAGGCCGTCGCACATCGCCTCCAGCAGTACCCGGCCCAGCAGCATGGGCGCGCACGCCGTGTCGAAGGCGAGCCCGGTGCCGACGGCTGCCGGGATCAGCAGATCGCTGTACTTGGCGACGGGCGCGAACGCGGAGTCCGCCACCGACACCACGGCCAGCCCCTGCTCCTGCGCATACGCGAGGGCGTCCACGACCTCCTTCGGATGCCGGGGCAGCGCGAAGCAGATCAGCGCGGAGGCGCCCGCCCGCCGCGCGGCGTCGATCCGGTCGCGCAGCATGCTGCCGCCCTCGTCGAGCACCCGGACATCGGGGTGGACCTTGGCCGCGAAGTATCCGAAGCCGCGCGCCTGCGAGGAGGCGGCCCGCAGCCCGAGCACCGGCAGCGGGCGCGAGGCCGCCAGCAGCCTGCCCGCCCGCTCGACCGGCCCGGGGTCGGCGAGCAGCTCCGCCAGATGCCGCAGGTTCTCGATCTCGCCGAGCACCGCCTGCTGGTACTCGTTGTACGCGTCGTCCCCGCCCACCGGCTCGGGCTCGGCCGGGGCGACCTCCCGCAGGTGCTTGCGGAGCGCCGGATAGCCGTCGAAGCCGAGCGCCACGGCGAAGCGGGTGACGGACGGCTGGCTGACCCCGGCGAGCTCGGCCAGCTCCACGCTCGACAGGAACGGCACGTCCCCCGCCTTGCGCACCATCGAGTGCGCGATGCGCCGCTGGGTGGGTGTGAGCCGGCGCCCCTCGAAGAGCTGCTGCAACCGCGCGGCCGGGCTGCTCCCGCTCATGCTGTCCCCTCGGTAGATCCGGCGCACCATGATCCGGCGCCGACAAATCCATTCAGCCAGCAAGGCGTCTGCATGTCCATATGCAGCCGGGGCGCGGGCCGGGTCCGGGGGCGGCGCCCGGTTCTCGGGCGCCGCCCCCACGACCGCCGCCCCGGGTCAGCCGCCCCCGCGACCGCCGCTCAGGGCGCGTCCGTGCCGTCCAGGATCTCGACGACCGAGACCCAGGACTCCCATCGCCGCGTGAACACCCGCAGCGTATGGCCGCCCGGCACGGTCCCGGACCAGGCTGCGGTCGCGCCCCCGTCTCCCCGCACGCCGTCCGGTGCGCTGCCCGCTGTGCGCCGCAGGCCGTCCGCCTCCAGCCCGGTGTGCACCGTCCTCAGCTGTTCCCGGGCCGTTGCCACGTCGTCGTACTCGACGAGGCACTGCCGGGCCACGGCGTCACGCGCGCCCCGGTACTCCTGGCTGTAGCCGACCCTGTCGGGCGCGCCCGCCTGCGGAAACGTGACCGGGCAGAAGGTGCTGAGACCCGCCCGGTTCAGGAGGTCGCCGCGGGCGTCGGAGTCGACGGGCCGCCCCTCGTTCTCCTTCCAGCGCCACGTGCCGTACAGGGGCACTTCCTTCGCGGGCAGGGTCCGGACCATGCCGTTCTCGCGGAACGGATTGTCCGGCGCGGTGGCCACCGCGCCCCGCTCGTGCTGCCGGTCGGTCGGCAGCAGGACCCATGCCCCGGCGGCCATCAGTACGGCCGCGCACAGTGCCGCGGCGCTCGCCCTGCGCCGCGCACGGCGTCGTTGCCCCCTCTGCCGGATCTCCTCGGCGGCGGGCAGC
>NZ_JBSFBQ010000078.1:0-28219 GCF_053593015.1 Streptomyces sp. NPDC002403
GCGCGTCATGGTGGTGGCCAATCAGAAGGGCGGAGTGGGCA
Source organism: Streptomyces sp. NPDC002403 (assembly GCF_053593015.1). Taxonomy (NCBI): domain Bacteria; kingdom Bacillati; phylum Actinomycetota; class Actinomycetes; order Kitasatosporales; family Streptomycetaceae; genus Streptomyces; species Streptomyces sp. NPDC002403. The sequence goes on from NZ_JBSFBQ010000078.1 coordinate 42, forward strand.
AGACGACCACGACGGTCAATCTTGCTGCCTCGCTCGCGCTTCATGGCGCACGGGGCCTCGACGGCCCCGCACCGCCCCTCAGCGGTCCCGCATCGCCTCGATGCCCGCGATCAGCAGATCCAGGGCGAAGGTGAAGTCCCGGTCGCGCATCTCCTCGACCGTGTCGCCGCCGCGGGCGTCCATCAGGTCCTGCGAGGACTCCACGATCTCCTTGAGCTGCGGCTGGCTCCGGATGGTGCCCAGCGCCTGCTGGAAGAACTCGTCCTGGCTGACACCCGACTCCGCGCTGCGCTGTACGAAGTGGGCTTCGATGGTGCCGAATCCGTACACGAACTGGAAGACCGCGGAAAGCGCCCCCGTCTGCTGGTGCAGCGGCAGCCCCGTCGCCCGGACCACGTCCTGCATGGCGTGCGAGAACAGCATCGAGTAGGGGCCCATGTTGAGGAAGTGGCCGGCCAGCGGCGACACCCAGCGATGCCGGACCAGCAATTCCCGGTAGGAGATGGCCAGTTCGCGCAGCCGGTGGTGCCAGTGCGCGTCCTCGCGAGGGGGCGCGATCTCTTTGTAGACCGAGTCGAGGGCCAGCTCCAGCAGATCGTCCTTGGTGTCCACGTACCAGTAGAGGGACATCGCCGTGACGTCCAGTTCGGCGGCGAGCCGGCGCATGGAGAACTTGACGAGGCCCTCGGCGTCCAGCAGCCGGACGGAGGCCGCGGTGATCCTGTCCCGGTCGAGACCCGCCGGCTGGTCCGTCCTGCGCGTGCGCGACGGTGTCCTGCGGTCCAGCCACACGCTGGTCCTGGCGGGGTTCTTCACACGGTCGGCCGCGGACACCATGGCACTCTCTCCTCGTCTTGCCGGCGGGACGGACCGGATGCGTACCCGCGCGCACGAAGCGACGCGTACGGTCCGGTGCGCCCCGCCTCGATGCTATGCCGCTGCCGGTGTCCCGGCCGAGTCGGCCGGAGCGGATTCCGCCCGCTCCGCACGGCGCAGAAGCACCGCCGCCAGCAATCCGCCGACCAGCACCGCGACCGCCCCGAAGAGCTGGCTGGTCTCCAGCCCGGAGGCGAAGGCGTCCGTGATCCGTGCCCGCTCGCCGGCGTCGGTGGCCGAGGCGAGCGCGACGGGCAGCGACGCCGCCCCGACGGCCGTCGGCACCAGGGCCGCGAACCGCGAGTTGAGCACCGCGCCGAGGACGGCGACCCCCAGGCCGTTGCCGAATTCGGCGAGCGTGCCGTTGACCCCGGCACCCACGCCCGCCTTCGCTGGCGGGATGGCGCTCATGATCGCGTTGGCCATGGCGGGCATGGCGAGCGCGATGCCCGCGCCCATCACGACGAGGCCGAGCAGCATGCCGCCGTAACCGTCGCCGCCGAGCAGCGCGATCGCGGCGAGCCCCGCCGCCAGCAGGCTCATCCCGGCCGCGATGGTGACCGGTGTGCCCAGCTTGGGCACCAGCCTGGCGCCCAGTCCGGTGAGGTTGAGCGCGACGACGCTCAGCGCCAGCGGAGCCGTGCGCAGACCGGCCTCCAGCGGCCCGTAGCCGAGGACGAACTGGAGCTGCTGGGTGAGCAGGAAGAGCGAGCCGCCCATCCCGAAGGCGACCAGGATCGCGCCCGCGACCGCCCCGACGAACTTCTGGTTCCGGAAGAAGTGCATGTCCAGCATCGGGTACGGGATGCGCAGCTCCCACAGCACGAATCCGGTGAGGACGGCGACCCCGACGAAGGCGGTCAGCAGCACCCGGCCCGACGCCCAGCCGTGCTCCGGGCCGGAGATGATCGCGTACACCACGGATGCCATGCCGATGGTGGAGAGCAGTGCGCCGAGCAGGTCGGGGCGTTCGCCGCCGGCGTTCTTGGACTCCGGGACGAGCCGGGCCACGGCGACCAGTCCGAGCACCGCGACCGGGATGTTGATCAGGAAGATCGCGCCCCACCAGAAGTGGTCGAGCATCACTCCGCCGATCAGCGGTCCGACGGCGAAGCCGAGCGAGCTGACGGTCGACCAGATGCCGATCGCCTTGACCCGCTCGGTCTCGTCGAAGATCTGCACGACGACGGCCAGGGTCGTGGTCATCAGCAGCGCACCGCCGATGCCCATGCCCGCGCGGGCGGCGATCAGCTGTACGGACGTCTGGGCCAGCCCGGCCACCAGCGAGCCGATGCCGAACAGGGCGAGTCCGGCGATCAGCATCTTCTTGCGGCCGTAACGGTCGGCGGAGCTGCCGGCCGTGAGCAGCAGACCCGACTGGACCAGCGAGTAGGCGTTGATCATCCACTGCACATCGGCGGTGGAGGCGTCCAGCTCCCGGGTGAGGGAGGGGATCGCGACGTTGAGGACGGTGTTGTCGAGCAGCACGGTGAGCTGGGCGAGACAGATGACGCCGAGGATCAGCCAGCGTTGCGGATGGCTCGGCGACGAGAGGTGGTTCTGCTCGGCGGCGGTCGCCGTCATACGGACTCCTGATCCCTTATACGGTGTACGAGCAATAGGCGTTGTACACCGTAAGGCAGATCCTGTACGGCGTACAACGCGTTTCCGCCTACCGCGCGGTACGGTGCTCGCCGCTGATCCGACAAGGGCTGGAGTGGTATGTCACTGCGTCGTCGTACGGTGGAAGTGCTCGTCGCGGCAGGACTGTTGGGGACCGCGCTCGCGCCTCCCGCAGCGGCCGCCGGGGAGGGGCAGGGGCGCGCGGTGCCGCTGCGGGTGGCCACGTACAACATCCATGCGGGCGCCGGCATGGACAATGTCTTCGATCTCGACCGGCAGGCCGCCGAACTCCGCTCGCTGGACGCCGATGTGATCGGGCTGCAGGAGGTCGACGTCCACTGGGGCACCCGCAGCGAGTGGCGCGACCTGGCGGGCGAGCTGGCCGAAAGGCTGGACATGCGGGTCTCGTTCGCCCCGGTCTACAGCCTCGACCCGCAGACCCCCGGTGCGCCGCGTCGCGAGTTCGGGGTCGCGGTGCTGTCCAGGTACCGCATCGTGAGCGCCGAGAACCACGAGATCACCCGGCTCTCCACCCAGGTCCCGAACCCCGTTCCGACCCCGGCGCCCGGCTTCGGCGAGGTGGTCGTGCGGGTGAAGGGGCTGCCCGTGCACGTCTATGTGACGCATCTGGACTACCGCGCCGACCCGTCCGTACGCAGCGCCCAGGTCGCCGACACCCGCCGGATCATGGCCGAGGACACGGAGCCGGGGGCGGGCCGCGGGCCGGTGCGGCAGATCCTGCTCGGCGACTTCAACGCGGCACCGTCCGCTCCCGAACTCGCGCCGCTGTGGCGGGAGCTGACGGATGCGGAGCCCGGCGGGCCCACCTTCCCGGCGCAGGATCCGGTGCAGCGGATCGACTACGTGGCGGTGTCGAAGGATTCCGTGCGGGTACGCGACGCGGCGGTGGCCGGGACACTCGCCTCGGACCACCGCCCGGTCGTCGCCGATCTGCTGCTGCGGCGCTGAGCCTCAGCCGCTCCGCTTCGGCCGGGTCAGGTCGTAGAAGGTGGCGCTGCCGGCCGTGACCTCCTCGAAGTTCTCCTGCACCCAGGAGGAGATCTGCGAGGAGGTGCCGTTGCCGCCGCCCCCGCCCGTGCCGCCCGCGATGAAGTAGTGGATCTTCCCGTCCTCGACGTACCGCTCGAACCGGGCGAGCGTCGGGGACGGGTCGCTGCCGTTGAAGCCGCCGATCGCCATCACCGGTTCTCCGGTGGCGAGTTGGTAGCTCGCGGCGTTCTGGGATCCGATGGCGGCGGCGGCCCAGGTGTAGTCCCCGGCGTTCTCCTCCAGGAGCTTCCTGGCCTCGGCGCCGACGGACGCGCCGTTGAGCAGCCCGCCCATGCCGCCGCCTCGCTGCTCGCCGCCGCCCCCGAAGCCCTCGCCCGTGCCGGGCATGGCGCCGGGCTGCCGGCCGTTCTGCGAGGTGCCGGGCCGGCCCGGCATCTGGCCCTGACCGGGCGGGGTGCCGGTCGGAGGCTGTCCCATGCCGCCACCCTGCTGATTGCCCTGGCCCGGGAAGCGCGTCCCGCCGCCGGGACCACCGCGTCCGCCGCCCATGCCACCGGGGCCACCCATGCCACCGCCCGACGGGCCGGCCGTCACGATCGAGCCCTGGTGCCCGGTGCTCAGCGTGCTCGCGGCGTACGCGGACGGCCCGGCCAGCGACGCGGCGAGGCCCAGTCCCACGGCGAGGAGCGCGAAGCGGCGCCCCAGCCGGGACACGAGCAGCAGGCCCAGCGCACCGGCGAGTCCGGCGACCGGCACGGCCGTGCGCAGCCACGGCAGGTAGTCCGGGGTCCGCCCCAGCAGCACGTACGCCCAGTACGCCGTCACGGCGACCGTGACGCCGAGCGTGGCACCCGCCCACCAGCGGGACCGCTCCTCCCACAGGACCGTGGCGCCCATGCCGATCAGCGCCGCGACGTAGGGGGCCAGGGCCACCGTGTAGTACTGGTGGAAGATGCCGGCCATGAAGCTGAACACCGCCGCGGTCATCAGCAGCGAGCCGCCCCAGGCGAGGAAGGCCGCCCGGGCCGTGTCCGTCCGCTTCGCCCGCCAGGTCAGCCGGACGCCCGCGGCCAGCAGGATCAGCGCGGCGGGCAGCAGCCAGGAGATCTGGCCGCCGATCTCGGAGTTGAACATCCGGCCGATGCCGGTCTCGCCCCACTGGCCGCCGGAGCCGCCGCCCGGCCCGCCTCCGCCGCCGACGCTGCCGGTCTCGTCGCCGTTGATCCGGCCGAGCCCGTTGTAGCCGAAGGTCAGCTCCAGGAAGGAGTTGTTCTGCGAGCCGCCGATGTACGGGCGCGACGAGGCGGGCCACAGTTCGACGATCGCGACCCACCAGCCGCCCGCGACGACCGTCACGAGGCCCGAGAGCGCGAGCTGGGCGAGCCGCTTGCGTACGGGGACCGGCGCGAACACCGCGTACAGCACGGCCAGCGGCGGCAGGATCAGGAACGCCTGGAGGGTCTTGGCCAGGAAGGCGAACCCGACCGCGACCCCCGCCCACACCAGCCACTTGGTGCGGCCGTGCTCCATCGCGCGCAGCACGCAGTAGACGGTGACGGTCATCAGCAGTGCCAGCAGCGCGTCCGGGTTGTTGAAGCGGAACATCAGCGCGGCCACCGGGGTGAGTGCGAACACCACCATGGCGATCAGCCCGGCCACGGCGTTGAACCGGCGGCGTACGCCCGCGTACAGCACCCCGGCCGTGGCCACCCCCATCAGCACCTGCGGGGCCAGGATCGCCCAGGAGTCGAGGCCGAGGACCCGTACCGACAGGGCCATCGGCCAGAGGGCGGCCGGGGGCTTGTCGACGGTGATGGCGTTGCCCGCGTCCAGCGAGCCGAAGAAGAAGGCCTTCCAGCTCCGGCTGCCCGCCTGGGCGGCGGCGGAGTAGAAGGAGTTGGCGTATCCGGAGGCGCTGAGATTCCACAGGTACGCGGCCCCGATGACCAGCAGCAGAACGAGGAAGGCCGGCCGCGCCCAGCGCGGGTCCTCGGGCCTGCCCCGCCACACGCGGTGCGTCAGGGACCTGTCCGGGCGCCCGTGGGCCGGTGCGGTGGACGGCGCCCCCGGCGGGGCCGGGAGGTGGTCGGGATGCAGCGTGGTCATCGGGCGTTCCCCAGTTCGTGGTGGGTGTCGTCGGCGTGCCCGGCCGACGGAGCGGCGGAGTCGGCCCCGGGTGCCGCGGGGCCCGGGTCCTGGCGTTCCGGGAAGACCCAGGCGCGGAAGAGCAGGAAGCGCAGCACCGTCGCCGCGAGGTTGGCCGCGATCAGCACGGCGAGTTCCGTGGAGTGCGAGGGCGATCCGGAGGCCGCCCCCAGCGCCGCCAGCGAACCGCTGGTCAGCGCGAGACCGATGGCGAAGACCACCAGGCCCTGCGCCTGGTGGCGTACGGCCCCGCCCCGGCCGCGTACGCCGAAGGTGAGCCTCCGGTTGGCCGCCGTATTGGCGACGGCCGACACCAGCAGCGCGCCGCCGTTGGCGAGTTGCGGGCCGACGCCCAGCCGGAACAGTGAGTACAGGGCGAGGTAGCAGAGCGTGGACAGGGCGCCGACGACGCAGAACCCGACGAGCTGCCGGGCCAGTCCGCCCGGCACCCCGCTCAGCGCCCGGTCGCGCGGATCGTCCCCGAAGGGCCGGGCCAGCCGGTCCAGCGGCAGCGCGCCGACCGCCAGCGCCCGCCCCACCCGCCACACGCCTTTCAGGTCCTCGGTCGCCGTCCGCACGATGTGGACGGTGGAGTCGGGGTCGTCCACCCAGTCGACCGGCACCTCGTGGATGCGCAGCCCGGCGCGTTCGGCGAGCACCAGCAACTCGGTGTCGAAGAACCACCCCGAGTCCTCCACCATCGGCAGCAGCCGCTCCGCGACATCGCGCCGGATGGCCTTGAACCCGCACTGCGCGTCGCTGAAGCGCGCGGCCAGCGACGAGCGGAGGATGAGGTTGTAGGCGCGCGAGATGAACTCCCGCTTCGATCCGCGCACCACCCGCGAGCTGCGGGACAGCCGGGAGCCGATGGCCAGGTCGGAGTGGCCCGAGATGAGCGGCGCGACCAGCGGCAGCAGCGCGTTGAGGTCGGTGGACAGGTCGACGTCCATGTAGGCCAGCACCGGGGCGTCGGAGCCCGACCAGACGGTACGCAGCGCCCGCCCCCGGCCCTTCTCCTCCAGCCGGTACGACCGCACCCGGGGCAGCCGGGCCGCGAGCCGGGCCGCCACCTGCGGTGTCCGGTCGGTGCTGGCGTTGTCCGCGACGGTGATCCGGAAGGCGTACGGGAAGGTGCGCGTCAGATGGTCGTGCAGGCGCAGCACACAGGGTTCGAGGTCCTTCTCCTCGTTGTAAACGGGTACCACCACATCGAGTACGGGCTCACCTGCCGCGTCGGCCCCTGCGGCGAGGAGGTGGTCCCGGGCCGGCAGGGTGCTCCATGGAGTGTCGGTTCGCATGGGAACGACACTCGCCATCCCCGCTGTCACGCCGATGTGCTGAGCCTGTCCCCATGCTGTGAGTACGGCGCGGCCGGGTGAAGGGCGGGCAGGCGGACGGCGAACACCGTGCGCCCCGGCACCGATTCGACCTCGACCCGGCCGCCGTGCGCGGCGACGACGGCCTGCACGATGGCGAGCCCGAGCCCGGTGGAGCCCGCGCTGCGGGAGCGCGAGGCGTCACCCCGCGCGAACCGCTCGAAGACGTGCGGCAGCAGCTCGGGCGGAATGCCGGGCCCGTCGTCCGCGACCTCCAGCACCACCCACGGCATGCCGGCCGCGGACCGCACCCGGACGGTGACGGTCGTCCCCGGCGGGGTGTGGGTACGGGCGTTCGCCAGCAGATTGACCAGCACCTGATGGAGCCGGGTCGGATCGCCGCGCACGGTCGCGGGCTCGTCCGGCAGTTCCAGGCGCCAGTGGTGGCCGCTCCGCCCGGCGGCGCGGGCATCGCTCACCGCGTCGACGACGACCGGGGAGAGGTCGGTGTTCTCCAGGCCGAGCGGGCGTCCGGCGTCCAGCCGGGCGAGCAGCAGCAGATCCTCCACCATGCCCGTCATCCGCTCCGCCTCGGACTCGATCCGCCCCAGGGCGTGCCGGGTGTCGGGACCGGTCTCCTCGTGGCCGCGCCGGGTCAGTTCGGCGTATCCGCGGATCGAGGCGAGCGGGGTGCGCAGCTCGTGGCTGGCGTCCGCGACGAACTGCCGTACCCGCGTCTCGCTCCCCTGCCGCGCCTCCAGTGCCGAACCGACGTGGCCCAGCATCCGGTTGAGCGCCGCGCCCACCTGGCCGACCTCGGTCCGCGGATCGGCCTGGGCCTGCGGGACCCGCTCCAGGGGGGCCACCTCGCCGCTGTGCAGCGGGAGTTCGGAGACCAGGGTCGCGGTCGCGGCCACCCGGCGCAGCGGGCGCAGCGCGACGCCGACGATGGCGGCGCCCGCGAGCCCGGCCGCGATCAGGCCGGCGCCGGTGACACAGACCTCGACGACGATCAGGGTGGTGAGCGCGGAGCCCACCTCGGCGGCGGGGATGCCGACGAGGACGGTCGTCCCGTGCGGGTCCGTGACCGCCTCCACCCGGCTGGAGCCGAGCCCGGGCAGATCGACGGTGCGCGGGTCCTCCCCGACGGAGAGCCCGGCGGCCTCCAGCGCCCTGCTCTGGGCCGCGGTCATCGGCTGCCCGACGTCCTCGGCCCCGTCCCCCGGCGTGGTGGTGGTCTCCACGACGACGCGCGAGTCGGTGACCGCGCCCTCCGTCACCACGGCCCCGAAGGCGCCGACGGGCAGCCCACGCGCGTCCACGAAGGCCAGCGGGTCGAGGCTCCGCGGGACACCGCCGCCGGGCATCGGTCCCCCGCCGGGCGGCTTCGCGGCCCGTACGGCGATGGCGGCCAACTGGTCGTCGAGCTTGCCGTACATGTAGCTGTGGAAGGCGATGGTGGTGACCGTCCCGATGACCGCGGCGACGACGGCGATCAGCGTGACCGCCGAGACCACCAGCCGGGTCCGCAGCGTCCACGGCCCCCGCCACCGGCGGGGGCGCCTACTCACCGGGCTTGATGAGGTATCCCGCCCCGCGCCGGGTGTGGATCATCGACGACCGTCCCGCGTCGATCTTCTTGCGCAGGTACGAGATGTACAGCTCGACGACGTTCGCCTGCCCGCCGAAGTCGTAGTTCCAGACCCGGTCGAGGATCTGCGCCTTGCTCAGCACCCGCCGCGGATTGCGCATCAGGAAGCGCAGCAGCTCGAACTCGGTCGCGGTGAGATGGATGGACGTCCCGCCCCGGCTCACCTCGTGGCTGTCCTCGTCGAGGACCAGATCACCGACGACGAGCGTCGACTCGCTGCGCACGGCCGCCGTGCCGGACCGCCTGATCAGCCCGCGCAGCCGCGCCACGACCTCCTCCAGGCTGAACGGCTTGGTCACGTAGTCGTCGCCGCCCGCCGTGAGACCGGCGATCCGGTCCTCCACCGCGTCGCGCGCGGTCAGGAAGAGGACGGGGACCTCGGAGAGCTCCCGCCGCAGCCTGCCGAGCACGGCGAACCCGTCCGTGTCGGGCAGCATCACGTCGAGGATCACCGCGTCGGGCCGGAAGTCTCGCGCCATCCGCACGGCCCCGGCACCGTCCCCGGCGCTGCGCACCTCCCAGCCCTCGTAACGCAGCGCCATGGACAGCAACTCCGCGAGCGGGGCCTCGTCGTCCACCACCAGCACACGGACGGGGGTGCGGTCCGCCCTCAGCAGTTCGGTACGCCCCTGGGGCGAGGTCGTCGTCGTCATGCCGCAACCCTGTGCGGCTCCCGTGAAAGCGCCCTTACCCGAATCTGTGAATTCCCTGAGAAAGCAGCAGCTCCGCCGGACCGTCAGCCGACCTCGAACAAGGCGCCCGCGTTCTCGTAACAGACCGCCCGCAGCCAGTCGTCGCCGAGCTCCAGCCTTTCCAGCGCGTGCAGTTGGTGCGCGTAGGGATACGGGATGTTCGGGAAGTCGGTGCCCAGCAGGATCCGGTCCCCGAGCGCGGCGAGCCGCCCCCGCCCGGCGGGCGGGAACGGGGCGAAGTCCTCCGTGAAGTCCGTGAACGCCATCGTCGTGTCGAGCCGCACCCGGGGGTACGCCTCCGCCAGCGCCAGGAACTCCGCGTACTCCGGCATCCCCATGTGCGCCACGATCAACGGCAGCCGAGGATGCCGGGCGAGCAGCCGGCCGACCGGCTCGGGGCCGGTGTGCTTGCCGGGCGCCGGCCCCGAGCCGCAGTGCATCACCACCGGGATCCCGGCCTCCGCGAGCAGCCCCCAGACCGGCTCCAGAAGCGGGTCGTTGGCGTCGTACGCGCCGACCTGGAGATGCGACTTGAAGACCCGCGCCCCCGCCTCGACGGCCTCGCGCACATACCGCTCCACGCCCTCCTCCGGAAAGAAGGTCGCGGTGTGCAGGCAGTCCGGCACCCGGCGCGCGAAGTCGGCCGCCCAGCCGTTCAGCCAGGCGGCCATCCCCGCCTTGTGCGGGTAGAGCATCGAGGTGAACCGGCGCACCCCGAACGAACGGAGCAGCGCCAGCCGTTCGTCCTCGCCGTGGCGGTACTCGATCGGCCACTCCATCCCGGTCAGCGGCCCCGCCGAGTCGAAGTACGCCCAGACCTTGGCCAGCACCCGCTCCGGCATGAAGTGCGTATGGACATCGATGATCCCGGGCAGCCCCAGCCGCTCCCGGAACCGCACGACGTCATCGGCGTCACCACTCATCCCACGCCCCTCTCACCGTTCTCACCGCCCCGCCGGTCCGACGATCTCAGAACAGCCCGTCCTGCACGCCACCGCCCCCGATGCCGGCCACCGGCACCCCCACCCCGTCCCGCGCGTCCGCCGCCGCCAGTTCCCACCCGGTCATCAGCCGGGTGTCCAGCACCACGACCCCGTCCCCCGTCGCCAGATGCAGATCGGGCCCGGCCGCCGCCACCAGCCGCCCCGCGACCGCACCCCCGGCCACCAACTCGGTCACCGCCCACGCCACCTCGACCGCGCCGTCGAGCCCGAACAGCCCGGCGTGATCGACGGCCTCGAACGGCAGCCGCTCCAGCGACTCCGGCCACCCGGCCCCCTCCAGCGCCGCGGCCCGCCCGTAGAGCTCCGCCACCTCGGCACCACGCTCCGCCGCCCCTGGCAGCGCCCCGCGAACGGCCCGCTTCCTCGCGTACGGAATCCGGTCCGGCACCCCGAGCGCCGAGCGCAGCAGCTCCTCGGTCCGCCGGCAGGCCATCAACGGCCCCCGCCCCAGCCAGCTGAACACCACGGCCCCCTGCTCCCGCAGCCGCGCCGCCCTCCGCTCCTCGGCGGTGATCCCGACCTTCACCATCCCCGGCCCGAACCAGGCCAGATACACGCGGTACGTCCTCGGGTCGTCGGCGATCGTGTCGGCGGCCACCGAATGCGCCCGGTCCAGCCGCGCACACTCCGGACATCGCGCGCCCGTGCTCCGCCCCGACACCACGGCCCCCACCGGGCACACGTTCCCGCGCGCCCCGACGCAGTGCCGCTCCCCCTCGGCCCGGAACCCGAACTCCGTCCCGTACGCCTGCGCGCTCCCCCGCACGGCCCCGCCCCGCCGCCAGCCCAGCACGGGCGGCCCCTGCGCGTCGGGCCACCGCAGCCCGGTGCACTGCCATCCCATTCCCATGGTCGAACTCCCGGATTCCGATGCCGAGGAAGGAACAGCAAGAGGCCCCCGGGATTTCTCCCGGGGGCCTCTCATCTGCTGTGCACTCGGCAGGATTCGAACCTGCAACCTTCTGATCCGTAGTCAGATGCTCTATCCGTTAAGCTACGAGTGCTTGTGCTTCCCGGTTTTTTTCTCCCCGGTCGGCGTTGCGAGAACAACATTACATGACCTGCGCCGTAGCGCGAAATCCATTAGCCAGACCTGCTCCGACCTGCGAAAACACCATGATCGGCGGTTGCGCAGGAGTCTCGCGGCACCCTTGCGGGGCAGCCGGCGGACGGAGCGGGTCCGCATGCGGCCGAGGCCCCTCGCCACAGCACCCGGGTCCCGGGACACGCGCCAGCGGCCCTCGCCCCCACGGACGTTCACGCGGTCGCCGCCGCTGCGCCGGGGCGTCAACTCCGATGGTGACCGATTCACCCCGAGCAGGGGTGGGCTCAAGCGCACAGCAGAGGCTTCCGGCCATGACGGGTCGGGCGGGAGGGGCCCAGGGGGCGTGTGCGACGGGAGCGAGGTCGGGGGCGACCGTGCGGCGGGAGCCGTCCGGGGGCGGGGTCCGCAAACCTGCCGCGCGGGGTTGACCGAACCGCCCCGTCCATCGCTTTACGCGATCACGCGGATGCATTGCGCTACTGGGTGTCCCGGCTCCGCCGCGGCGCGCGGTTGCGCGGCCCGACGGCGGTGCGTTCCAGCAGCGTCGACCTGAGGGGAAGAACCTTGTCCACACCTCCTGCTCCGCTCCGGGTTGCCCTGGCCAACGGCAGCTTCGAACAGCCCGCCGTCACCGATGTGGAGATCCTGCCGGACTCCTCCCGGACGCAGGCGCCCAAGCGGGTCCCGGGCTGGCTCACCACCGCCTCCGACCACATGATCGAGCTGTGGCACTCGGGCTTCAACGGAGTACCGGCAGCCGAAGGCGCCCAGTTCGCCGAGCTCAACGCCAATCAGGTCTCCACGCTCTACCAGGACCTGCCCACCACACCCGGTACGAAGCTGTACTGGCGGCTGTACCACCGCGGCCGCCAGGGGGACGACACCATGGCGCTGGACATCGGCGCGCCGGGCGCCGCGGTGCAGCAGAGACGCTTCACCGACGGCAACACCGCCTGGGGCCACTACACCGGCACCTACACCGTCCCGGCGGGCCAGACGCTGACGCGCTTCGCCTTCCGCTCCGTCTCCGCCGCCGGCGGCAACCAGAGCATCGGGAACTTCCTGGACGGCATCTTCTTCGGCACCGCCCCCTACGTGGTGCTCACCAAGACCGCCGCTCCCACGGGTCCGCTGGAGGTGGGCGACGTCATCACCTACCGCGTCAACGCCAGGAACGAGGGCGGCGGCGCGGCCGAGAACCTCGTCCTGACCGACGTCGTCCCGCAGGGCACGACGTATCTGCCCGGTTCCCTGCGCATCGTCGACGGCCCGAACGCCGGCGTGAAGACCGACGCGCGGGACGACGACCAGGCGTACTACGACGCCGGGGCCGGCAAGGTCGTCTTCAGGCTCGGCAACACCACCACCACCGCCGGGGAAGGCGGCAGCCTGCCCAACACCGAGACCCTCCCGGCGGGGACCACGGCCGAATACCGGGTCACCATCGACCGGGCCGCCGGCGGCAAGCAGATCAGGAACACCGCCACCGCGTCCTACGAGAACCGGCTCGGCGAGACCCCGGAGCCACTGACGTCCACCTCCAACGAGCAGGTCACACAGGTCAACCCGGCCGCCGACCTGAGCGTGGTCAAGGCGGCCGACGCGACCACCGTCACCGTCGGCCAGACCGTGACCTACCGCGTCACCGTCCACAACGCCGGACCGAACCGGGCCACCGGCGTCACCGTCACCGACCGGCTCCCGGACGGTCTCGCCTTCCTGTCCGCCGACGGCCCCGGAAGCTACGACCCGGCCACCGGACGGTGGACCGTGGGCGCCCTGGCCGACGGCGCCGGAGCCACCCTCGTACTGCGGGCCAAGGCCACCGAAGCCGGCCCGGTCGACAACACCGCCACCGCCACCGGCAACGAAAAGGATCCCGACACCACCGACAACGCCGACACCGTCACCGTCTGCGTCGAGCCGGCGCCCTCCTGCTGCGACCCCTGCGCCGGGCGGAAGTAGCCGGAACCGGCCGCCGGTCACCGAAACGGCTCCGGAAACGACTCAGGGAGTTCAGCCGAAGTGGGCTGAACTCCCTGGTCAGAGAGCGGAGGCGGAGGGATTTGAACCCTCGATGGGCTTTAAGACCCAAACCGCATTAGCAGTGCGGCGCCATAGACCGGACTAGGCGACGCCTCCATACACACCTCGCGCGAGCGCGAGTGGTGCGTGCAGATGATGACACAGCCGAGCGGTGCGTCACCAATCGACGCCTACGGTACTAGGCAGGCGGGCGCGAGGGCAAAGCGTCTGCGGTTGCGCAACGCCGTGGCGTGCGGAGCGTTAGTGATGGGGGAGGCGCCGCCCTCCCGTCCTTCCGTCCGTTCCGCCGGCACTCCGCCGAGTGCACGAGCACAGGAGTCCGCATGCTGCGCCGCCTCGCCCTCACCGCTGTCGCGTCCCTTGCCGCGCTGTCCGCCGCCGCACCGGCCGCGACCGCCGCCACCGGCCTGCTTCCGCTGCCGCTGCCCGTGCTGCGGGACGACACCCGCACCCGGCTGACGATCACGGTCTCCGGCTCGGGGAACTCCGCGGCCGAGGGCACCTTCGAGCTGCGGTGCGGACCGGCGGGCGGCAGTCACCCGGTGGCGGCGCAGGCCTGCGGCCGGCTGGACGAGCTGGCGGGCGAGGGAGCGGACCCGTTCGCCCCGGTGCCCGGGGACGCGCTGTGCACCAAGCAGTTCGGCGGCCCGGCCACCGCCCGGGTCACCGGGACCTGGCAGGGGCGGCGCGTCGACACGGTCTTCAGCCGCACCGACGGCTGCGAGATCTCCCGCTGGAACACCCTGCGTCCGGTGCTCCCGAGCGTCCGCTGACCCGGCCGGCCCGGACGGAGTCGTACACCGTATGCACAGAACCTTGGTGAGAGCTCCCCCTCATCCGCAGCCCCTTGCCCCCTCGCTGCCTTTAGACTCCTCCAGTGACAGCCCGCGGCCCAAGGGGCAAGATGGGGCCCGCTGTCGGCAAGGTGCGGTAATCAGGGAGGAAGCGTCGTCGTGAGCAGCAGGCCATCCCGGGGCGCTGCTCGCCTCGCAGCCATACTCGATGCACTCCCCGACGGGCTGCTGCTCGTCAACTGCAACGGCACGGTCGTCAACGCCAACACCATCGCGCTCGAAATGTTCGAGACGCCGGGCACCGCGCTCGTCGGTCGCGGGCTCCTCGACCTGCTGCCCGAGTTCGACTCCAAGCTGATCCCGGGGTCGATGCGCCGCCCCGAGGCCTCCGACGACCGCGGCCGTACGAAGCCGACCCGGATGACCGCGCGGCGGACCGACGGCACCGAGTACCCCGTCGAGGTCACCAGCGCCAGCCTGGAGGACGGGCAGGCCGCGTACAACGACTTCCAGAGCACCTACAGCGGCAGCTACACGGGCGACGAACTGCTGATGCTCGTCGTGCGGGATCTGTCGGGCACCGTGGACACCGAGGCCGAACTGGCCCGTTCGCAGCGGCAGACCGAGATGATCCTGCGGGCGGCGGCCGAGGGCGTGGTCGGAACGGACACCGACGGCCGGGTCGTCCTGGTCAACCCCGCCGCCGCGCAGATCCTCGGCTTCCGCGCCAGCGATCTGGGCGGCCAGGAGCTGCATCCGCTGATCCTGCACTCGCGGACGGAGGGCGAGCCGTTCCCGTACGAGGAGTCGCCGCTCGCCGACACCCTCAGGTCCGGGCGCAAGCACCGGGTGCGCGGCCAGGTCCTGTGGTCCAAGAGCGGCGCGCAGGTGCCGGTCGATCTGACCACCGCACCGGTCCGGGACGGCGACCAGCTGGTCGGCGCCGTCATGACGTTCACCGACCGCAGGCCGTACGAGGAGCTCGGTGCGCAGCACCGGGCCGAGCTCGCCGAACTGACCGGGAGCCACACCGCCGAGCTCGCCGAACTGACGGAGCGGCACAGCACGGAACTGGCCGACCGGACCGAGCGGTACGCGGCCGAGCTGGAGGCGCAGGCCGACCTGCTGGCGGCGCTGACCGCCCGGCACACCCAGCTCACCGCCGTGCTCGGCGAATCGCTGCGCGGCCCGCTGGAGGAGCTGCGCGGCGAACTCTCCACGCTCGCCGCCGATCCGGCCGGGCAGCTGTGGCCCGAGGCGAACCAGATCCTGCACCACCTGGCCGCGGGCTACGCCCGGATGACCACCCTCGTCGACAACGTGCTCGGCTACCAGCGCCTGGACGCCGGCTCCGAGAAGCTGGCCAAGGCGAACGTGCTGCTGGACTCGGTCGTGACGGCCGGTATCGACGCGGCCGTCGAGCTGATCGGTCCCGGGCGCGCCCAGTTCGCCGTGCACGCGCCGCCGATCGAGGCAGAGGTGGACGCGGCCCGGCTGGTGACCGCGCTCGCCCATCTGGTCGCGGACGTCGCCGGGGTCGACTCGACCGGCAAGGCCCGGGTGGTGCCGGGCGGCGGGTACGTCGACTCCACGGTCGTCGTCGCGGCGGCGCAGCGCGGCGAGGTCGTACGGATCGAGGTGCGCGGGCCGTTCGCCGGGGGAGACCCGGTGCACGAGCCGATCGTGCGCGGGATCGTGCGGGCGCACGGCGGCGTGCTCCAGACGCACGAGGTGCCGGGGATGAGCGGCAGCGCGTATGTGCTCGAAGTGCCGTTGGGCGCGGGTTCGGGCACGGTGACGTCGCCCGCGTCCGAGCCGGAGGCCGGCGCGCAGCCCGCTCCCGGGCCCGGGGCGGCCGGGCAGCAGCCGGGCGGCGGGCGGCGGCGGGCCCGCCGGGCGTCCACGGACGCGTTCCTGGAGAGCCCGGTGGGCGGTTCCGGGGCCGGTGACGGGTCCGGTGACACGGCGGCGGCCGAGCCGACGGGGCGGCGGCGGGCACGTCGTGAGCCCGGTGCGCAGGACGAGCACGCGGTGGCGGGGGCGCAGGACACGCAGGGCGGCGGTTCGGGACGCAGGCGGGGGCGGCCGAGTCCGGCCGAGGCCGGGGTCCAGCTGCCCGAGCAGGCACAAGGACAGGGCGCCGGGCAGGCGTTGGCGCTGCCCGCGGCCGCGGCGCCGTCCGAGGGGGCCGTGGTGACGGCGGCCGAGGGCGCGCAGGGCGGCGGTGGCCGGCCGCAGCTCGGCCAGACCGTTCCGCCGCAGGGCGTCCCGGCCGAGGGGCAGATGCCGGTGCCGGTGCCCGCGGGCGGACACCGCGCGCGTCAGGGCGCCGAGAACCAGCTGGCCCTGCCGGCTCCGGCGGCCGGCTCCGAGTCGGGCCCGCGGCCCGGTGACGGTTCCGGATCCGCGCAGGCTGCTCAGCCGAGCGGGCGGCGGGCCCGGCGGGCGCTGGCGGCCGCCCAGGAGCGGACCGCCCAGGCCGAGCCCGCGGGGCCCCGTACCGCCTTCGCGCTCCCGCCCGCGGAGGCCGACCGGTCCCCGGCCCCGGCTCCCGAGGCGCCGGCCGACGCGGACGCCGCGCTGCCGGGCCGCCATGACGCCGTACGCGTCGTGCCCGGCGAGGACCACACACCGCCCCAGGCGCACCCCGTACCGACCGGCCGCCGCCGGGCCCGGCACTCCGAGGCGCCCGCCGCCCCGGACGAGCGGGCCGAGGAGCTGCCCGACGACGGTGCGGACCGGCCCGCGGCCGGGCCGACGACGCACGCCACCGGCACCACGGCCGTCCCGGGCTCCCCGGAGGACGCGGAGGGCCATCCGCAGGGCGTCCCGCCCGTGGCGGACGCGCGCAGGCAGCCGCTGCCCGCGGAGGCGCCGGTGCCCGGCGGTTCGTCGGACTCGACGCAGGGGCGCGCGTTCAGCGTGCGGACGCTCGGGCAGGGCGTGCCCTTCGCCCAGCACCTCGCGCACCAGCAGAACCAGACGCTCGGCGGTGCCGGGCGGCGCCGCAAGCTCGCCGCGCCGCCGGAGGGCGAGCGCACCTCGCAGGCCGCGCCGTCCCCGTCCGCCCCGGCGCAGATCCCGGGCCAGGGTCCGGGGCAGCTGCGCTCCGCGCCGGAGGCCGAGGGGCGTGCGTACGCGATAGGGGCGCCCGACGAGGGCGCCGAGGGGCCGGAGCCGCTGGACGGTCCCGGTGGCGCCGTCGAGGTCGCCAACCGTCCGTCGCCGCAGCCGGTCGATGACGAGCTGCCCCCGGAGCCGCTGGACAATCCGCGTCGGCTGCTCGTCTGGCCCGCGCCCGATGTCTCCACCCAGCAGGCGCTGAGCGACCGCGGCTACCGGCCGGTGATCGTGCACTCGCGCGAGGAGGTCGACGCCCAGATCGCGGCGTTCCCCGCCGCGCTCTTCGTCGATCCGCTGACCGGCCCGATCACCCGCAAGGCCCTGCAGTCGCTGCGGCAGGCGGCGGTGGCGGCCGAGGTCCCGGTGCTGGTGACGGCCGGGCTCGGGCAGGCCTCGCGGGAGGCGGCGTACGGTGCCGACCCCGCCGTGCTCCTCAAGGCACTCGCCCCGCGCGACAGCGAACAGCATCCGCCCCGGGTGCTGTTGATCGAGGAGCACGAGGAGATCGCGCTGGCGCTGACGGAGACCCTGGAACGCCGCGGGATGCAGGTGGCGCGGGCCTCCACCGACAGCGAGGCGGTGTCGCTCGCCACCCGGATGCGGCCCAATCTGGTGGTGATGGACCTGATGCAGGTACGCCGCCGCCGGGCCGGGATCGTCGACTGGCTGCGTGCGAACGGTCAGTTGAACCGGACCCCGCTGGTCGTCTACACCTCCGCCGACATGACCGGGTCGGAGCTGCCGAAGCTCAGCTCGGGCGAGACCGTTCTCTTCCTGGCCGAGCGGTCCACGAGCGAAGAGGTCCAGTCGCGCATCGTCGATCTGCTCGCGAAGATCGGGACGAACTGAGACGCGGGACGAACCGGTACGCGGAACGCGACGAGGGCGGTACGGGACGACTCCCGTACCGCCCTCGTCGTTCCCCCGGGCCCCGGTTCAGAGTCGGGTGATGTCCAGCTCGCCCTCCGCGTACTGCCTGCGGATCACCTTCTTGTCGAACTTGCCGACGCTGGTCTTCGGTACGGCCGCGATGACCGTCCAGCGCTCCGGCAGCTGCCACTTGGCGATGCCGGACGTGGCGAGGAAGTCCTTCAGCGCCTCGTAGTCGGCGCTCGCACCGTTCTTGAGCACCACGGTCGCCAGCGGGCGCTCGCCCCACTTCTCGTCCGGGACGGCGACGACCGCCGCCTCGGCCACGTCGGGGTGCGCCATCAGGGCGTTCTCCAGTTCGACGCTGGAGATCCACTCCCCGCCGGACTTGATGACGTCCTTGGCCCGGTCGGTGAGTGTGAGGAAGCCGTCCTCGCTGATCACACCGACGTCACCGGTCTTCAGCCAGCCGTCCTCGCTGAACTTGTCCTCGGGGCGCAGGGTCTCGCCGTCCCTGCCTCCGTAGTAGGACCCGGCGATCCAGGGGCCGCGCACCTCCAGCTCACCGGCCGACTCGTTGTCCCACGGCAGGTGCTCGCCGCCGGGGCCGACCAGCCGCGCCTCCACCCCGGCCGGGAAGCGGCCCTGGGTGATGCGGTAGGGCCATCCCTCCTCCTCGGTCAGTCCGGCGGGCGGGTGGGCGATGGTGCCGAGCGGCGAGGTCTCCGTCATGCCCCAGGCCTGGCAGAGGCGGACGCCGAGCCTGTCGTACGCCGCCATGAGGGAGGGCGGGCAGGCGGCGCCGCCGATGATGACGCGGGCCATGGAGCTGATGTCGCGCGGGGTGGCGGTGACCTCGGCGAGCAGTGCCTGCCAGATGGTGGGGACGGCTGCGGCGTGGGTCGGCCGCTCGCGCTCGATCATCTCGGCGAGCGGGGCGGGCTGCAGGAACCGGTCCGGCATGAGCATGCTGACGCCGGACATGAACGCCGCGTGCGGCAGCCCCCAGGCGTTCACATGGAACTGGGGGACGACCACCAGCGTGGTGTCGTTGTCGGTCAAGGACATCGATTCGGCCATGGTGACCTGCATGGAGTGCAGGTAGATGGAGCGGTGGGAGTAGACGACGCCCTTGGGGTCGCCGGTGGTGCCGGAGGTGTAGCACATGACGGCGGCCTGGCGTTCGTCCAGCTCGGGCCAGTCATAGTGGGTGGCGCCGCCGGCGATCAGCTCCTCGTACTCGTGCACCCGGGGCGTGGCCCCGTCGAGGAGCGAACGGTCGCCCGGACCGGTGACGATCACGTGCTCGACCGATGTCAGCCGGGGGAGGACCGGCGCGAGCAGCGGCAGCACGGAGCCGTTGACGATGAGGACCCTGTCGTCGGCGTGCCCGACGATCCAGGCCAGCTGCTCGGCCGGGAGCCGGAGGTTGAGCGTGTGGAGGACCGCGCCCATCGAGGGGATCGCCAGGTACGCCTCGACATGCTCGGCGTTGTTCCACATGAGGGTGGCCACCCGCTGGTCGGCCTCGACACCCAGCTCGTCGCGGAGCGCGGCCGCGAGGCGCGTCGCCCGCCGGCCGATCTCGGCGAAGCTGCGCCGCTGCGGCTCGGGTTCGCCGGTCCAGGTCGTGACCTGCGACTTCCCGTGAATGGTCATCCCGTGCTTGAGGAGGCGGGTGACAGTCAGCGGTACGTCCTGCATGGTGCTCAGCACGGCGTCCTCCCGGTGGGCGCTACGCGGCAGTAAGGTTGGCCTGATTCTGCTCACGTACCAGGCGGTATGTCACTGGTTCCGGGGATACGAATCGGCGTCGGTCGGCAAAATCACGCCTGGCCGGCGCGGCCGGACTGCCGGGGGTCAGCGCACCGGAGCGAGCTCCGGGTCCTCCCTGAGCTTGCCGAGTGCCCGCGACACCGCGCTCTTCACCGTGCCGACGGAGACCCCGAGCACCTCGGCCGTCTGGGCCTCGCTCAGGTCCTCGTAGTAACGCAGGACGACCATCGCCCGCTGGCGGTCAGGCAGCTTCAGCACGGCACGCCACATCGCGTCGTGCAGCGACTGCTGCTCGGCCGGATCGGGGCCGGGGACGGCCTCCTGCTCGGGCAGTTCGTCGCAGGCGAACTCGTCGACCTTGCGCTTGCGCCACTGCGAGGTCCGGGTGTTCAGCAGGGCCCGGCGGACGTAGCCGTCGAGCGCCCGGTGGTCCTCGATCCGCTCCCAGGCGACGTAGGTCTTGGTGAGCGCGGTCTGCAGCAGGTCCTCGGCGTCGCTCGGGTTGGCGGTGAGCGAGCGCGCGGCGCGCAGCAGCACCGGCCCTCTGGCCCGGACGAAGGAGGAGAAGGACGGATACGGGTCGTACGGCGTCCGCGAGCCGTACGCGGGGCGTGCGCCGCGTGATCCGTGCTGGCCGGGTGAGCCGTGCCCCGTGGTGTGCAGGGCGTGCGACATGTGTCCCGGGTGCGGCGTGTGCGGCGCGTGTCCGGTGGTGGCGGCTCCCCCGGAGCTGCCCGTGCAGACTGGCGTGGTCATGGCTCCACGCTAGGAGCGGGGGCGGCTCCGGGGATCGGCCCCAGGTCCCGAAACCGCGTCCGCCTCAGGGTGTAGGGGCAGGGCCTGCTCCACCTCCTGTAGGTGGAGTCGTCGTCCTGGGGGCTCAGGGGCGCCCCCTGACATGGCGCCCGGCCCGGGACGCCGCTCCCGGCCGGGCGTGCTCAGCCGTCCGTGCCGAGGATCAGGCCCGAGGTGGGGACGCCGGTTCCCGCCGTGACCAGGGTCCTGGCCGCCCCGGGCACCTGGTTCACCGACGAGCCCCGGATCTGCCGGACCGCCTCCGCGATGCCGTTCATCCCGTGCAGATACGCCTCCCCCAGCTGGCCCCCGTGGGTGTTCAGGGGCAGCGCGTCCGCCTCGACGAAGCCGGCCGCCTCGCCCGGCGCGCAGAAGCCGAACTCCTCCAGCTGCATCAGGACGAACGGGGTGAAGTGGTCGTAGAGGATCCCCACGTCGATGTCGGAGGGGGTCAGGCCCGAGCTGCGCCAGAGCTGCCGGGCGACCACCCCCATCTCCGGCAGGCCGGTCAGGTCGTCGCGGTAGAAGCTCGTCATCTGCTCCTGCGCCCGCCCGGCGCCCTGCGCGGCGGCCACGATCACGGCGGGCGGCCGCCGCAGGTCCCGGGCCCGCTCGGCGCTCGTGACGACGATCGCCTGTCCGCCGTCGGTCTCCTGACAGCAGTCCAGCAGCCGCAGGGGTTCGACGATCCATCGCGACGCCGCGTGGTCGGCCAGGGTGATCGGCTTCCCGTAGAAGTACGCGGCGGGGTTCCGGGCGGCATGGCGCCGGTCGGTGACCGCGACATGGCCGAAGGCGTCCGGCGTCAGCCCGTAGGCGTGCAGATAGCGCTGGGCTGCCATGGCGACCCAGGAGGCCGGGGTGAGCAGTCCGAAGGGCAGGTTCCAGCCGAGCGCCGTGCCTTCCGCGGTGGGCTCCCGCTGCTGCACGCCGGAGCCGAATCTGCGCCCGGAGCGCTCGTTGAACGCGCGGTAGCAGACCACGACGTCGGCCACCCCGGCCGCCACGGCCAGGGCCGCCTGCTGGACGGTGGCGCAGGCCGCCCCGCCGCCGTAGTGGACACGGGAGAAGAACGACAGCTCGCCGATGCCGGCGGCCTGGGCGACGGTGATCTCCGGGCTGGTGTCCATGGTGAAGGTGACCAGGCCGTCCACATCGGCGGGGGTCAGCCCGGCGTCGTCGAGGGCGGCCCGCACCGCCTCGACGGCCAGCTTCAGCTCGCTGCGCCCCGAGTCCTTGGAGAACTCGGTCGCGCCGATCCCCACGACCGCCGCCCTGCCGCCGAGCGAATCGGCCCTGCGCACACTCATGCCGCCCCCCGCGAAACGCCCACGGTCACCGTGCCGGTGACATGCCGGCCGAGACCGTTGGACCCGACGATCTCCACCTCGGCGGTCCCGTCGTCCCCGACGGCGGTGACCGTGCCGCTCAGGACCATGGTGTCCCCGGGGTAGTTGGGCGCGCCCAGCCTGATCGCGACCCTGCGGAGCACGGCCGTGGGGCCGAGACGGTCGGTGACGTACCTGCCGACCAGGCCGTTGGTCGTCAGGATGTTCATGAAGATGTCCGGGGAGCCCTTCTCCCGGGCGAGCTCCGCGTCATGGTGCACGTCCTGGTAGTCGCGGGAGGCGATCGCGCCCGCCACGATCAGGGTGCGGGTCACCTCGATCTCCAGCGGCGCCAGCTCGTCACCGGCCTTCACCTTCACTCCGTGTCCTCCTTCACCAGTGACTCACCGAGTTCCTGGAGCACTTCGCCGCCGCAGCCCAGATAGGCGTCGAGCTGCCGCCCCCAGAGGAAGTGGCGGTGCACGGGGTGGTCGAGGTCCGCGCCGGTGCCGCCGTGCAGATGCTGTCCGGTGTGCACCACCCGCTTTCCCGCCTCCGACGCCCACCAGGCCGCGGTGAGCGCCTGGGGCCCGTACGGCAGCCCCGCGTCATGGCGCCAGGCCGCCTCGTACGCGGTGACCCGGATCGCCTCGGTGTCCATGTGGGCGTCGGCGGCGCGCAGCAGGACGCCCTGCTTGGTGGAGAGCGGGCGCCCGAACTGCTCGCGGGTGTTCGCGTGGGCGACGGCGCGGGCCAGCGAGCCGGCGCACACCCCGGCCTGGAGCCCGGCGAACGCCGTCCGCCCCGCGGCCAGTACCGCCTCGTACGCCCCGGCGCCGCCGAGCCGCTCCCCGGACGCCCCGTCCAGGACCAGCCGCGCCGCCGACCACGGCGCCGTGGTCTCCACCGGCTCGGTCAGCACACCGGGGTCGGCGGTCCGGACGATCCACAGCCGCCGTTCCCGGTCCGGGACGAGGACGAGGTCCGCGTCCCGCAGCCACGGCACGTACGGCACGACGCCGCTCAGCCGCCCGGCGTCGTCGGCCCGTATCCCGCCGCGGGCCGGGAAGGCCCCGGTGGCGACGGCGGTGCCGTCCCTCAGCGGCGGCAGCAGTCGCTCCCGCTGTTCGCCCGTGCCGTGCCCAGCGACGGCCAGCAGCCCGTACAGGCAGCTCGCCGCGAACGGCACCTGCGCCGTCGTGCGCCCCTGCTCCTCCAGCAGGAGCACCAGGCCGAGCAGCCCGGTCTCCTCGACGGCCGCGGTCAGCCCGGCCGCGCAGAGCTCCTTCCACAGCTCGGCGTCCGTCCCCGTGCCGGCCACCGCCAGCCGTTCCGGCGTCGACAGATCGGTGAAGATCCGCGCCGCGAGCCCCTGCGCCGCGGTCTGCTCCTCGGTGGGTGCGAAATCCATCTCAGCCCTCGCCTCCCCGGAAGACCGGAAGCTCCAGCTCGTCGTCCGTGCGCAGGAATTCCAGCCGTACCGGCATGCCCGCCCGGACCTTGTCGCAGGGCACGCCGATGACGTTGCTGACCATCCGCACCCCCTCCGCCAGCTCGATCAGCGCCACCGCGTACGGCCCGTCGGCGCCGAAGGCGGGGAAGGGCGGGTGGTGCATCACCACATGGCTGAAGACGGTGCCCTCGCCGCTCGCCTCGACCGTGTCCCACACCTGGCAGCCGCAGGCGTTGCAGCCGGGCAGCCAGGGGAAGCGCAGTGCGGCGCAGTCGCCGCAGCGCTGGATCAGCAGCCGGTGCTCGGCGACGCCCTGCCAGAATCCGGCGTTGTCCCGGTTGATCACCGGCCTCGGGCGCAGCTTCCGGCCGCCGTCGCGCGACGCCCGTCCTGGCGCCGCCGGGGCGTACTTGAGGATCCGGAAGCGGTGCGTCCCGGCAGGTTCCCCGTCCGCCCGGACATCCATGCGGGTGGTGACGAAGTAGCCCGTGCCGAGCTTGGTGGTCTTGCGCTCCGACACGGATTCGATGACCGCGTCGAACGTGATCCGGTCCCCGGGCCGCAGTGGCCGCAGGTACTCCTGCTCGCAGTCGGTGGCGACCACCGAGGTGCAGCCCGCGCCGTCGAGCAGGCCGAAGAGTTCCTCGTACGCCGCGGAGCGGTCGGTGTGCCCCGACAGGCCGCCCATCGTCCACGCCTGGAGCATCGTCGGCGGGGCGATCGCGTCCGGCCCCGAGTACGCCGGGTTCGTGTCCCCCAACGCCTCGCACCAGTGCCTGATCATCGGCTCGTTGACCGGGTCCTTGCCGGTGCCCGCCGTGGCGGCCGCCCGCCCCTCGAACGCCTTGAGCCGCCCGTACAGCTCGTCCGGCTCCCCGGACGCCTGCCGCCGTTCCTCGGGCATCTGTCGCACCTCGGACACCTCCCGCCCCTCCCGCACGGCCGTCACCGCCTGCCCCTCCTCATGCCGAGCCGCATCGTCGCGACGATCTCCCGCTGCACCTCGCTGACCCCGCCCCCGAAGGTGTTGATCTGCGCCGCCCGGTTCATCCGCTCCAGCTCCCCGTCCCCGAAGCAGCCGGGCGAACCGCCCCGGACCAGGCCCGCCTCCCCGGTGATCTCCTGGCACATCCGGTACACCTCGACGGCGCTCTCGGTCCCCGCGAACTTCACCCCGCTCGCCTCGCCCGGGGCCGGCGAACCCGCCCCGACATCCCCCACCAGGCGCCAGTTGAGCAGCCGCGTCGCCGCCAGCCGGGCATGCGCCTCGGCCAGCCGTGCGCGCACCCACGGCTCGTCGGCCGGGCGACTTCCCGTCACGGGGTCGGGGGTGCGGGCGTGGGCGAGGGCCGCGTCGTAGAAGTCCTCGGCCTGCATCCCGATCGCGGCGAGGGCCACCCGTTCGTGGTTCAGCTGGTTGGTGATCAGCCCCCAGCCGCCGTTCTCCGGACCCACCAGGTTGGTGGCGGGCACCCGGATCCCGTCGTAGTACGTGGCCGTCGTGGTGAGCCCGCCCACGGTCTCGATCGGCGTCCAGGAGAAGCCGGGGGCATCGGTCGGGACGAGGACGATCGAGATGCCCTGGTGCTTGGGCGCGTCCGGGTCCGTACGGCAGGCGAGCCAGATCCAGTCCGCGTTCTGGGCGTTGCTGGTGAAGATCTTCTGCCCGTCGATCACCCAGTGGCCGCCGCCCTCGGCGCCGTCCGGGCCACCGGCGCCCTCGCTCTCCCGCACCGCCCTGGTGCGCATCGAGGCGAGATCCGTGCCGGCCTCGGGTTCGCTGTAGCCGATGGCGAAGACGAGCTCGCCGCTGAGGATCCTGGGCAGGAAGTACGCCTTCTGCTCGTCGGTCCCGTACTTCATGAGCGTCGGGCCGACGGTGTTGAGGGTGACCATCGAGACGGGAGCGCCCGCCCGGTACGCCTCGTCGAAGAAGATGAACTGCTCGTCGGCGCCGCGTCCCCGGCCGCCGTACTCGACGGGCCAGCCGAGCCCGAGCATCCCGTCGGCGCCGATCCTGCGCAGCACGCGCCGCTGCCCGGCCGGATCCCCGTCCCCCGGGGCCGTGCCCGCCTCCCTCCCGGGCACCACCTCGCGGAAGTACGTGCGGAGTTCGGCGCGCAGCTGTCGCTGGCGTTCCGTCTGGGCGAGGTGCACGGCGGCTGCCTCCCGGACACGGGGCGTACGGATCAGGATTTCTGACTGTCCGTCAGATATGGATCCCTGTCAAGGTCACCGGCACCCGGCCACACCCCTCGCCCCACACCTCCCGCGACGTGGAACGGTCCGCGCGGGGCACCGAATGCCCTCGCGCGGACCGCTGTTCCCGCCGGCCCCGGCCCGACCCCCGACCGGTCCATGACCGGCTACGGCTCACCAGAGGTTGGTGAAGTTCACCGCGACGTTGTCGCTGTGCTGGTCGATCACGGTGAACGCCGAACCGCTCACCTGCGCGGAGTTGCTCCGGTTCGACGCTCCGGAGCCGACGGCCTGCTGCTGGGACGTGGACGAGTTGCCGGTGTTGTCGCCGCCGACACCGCTGCCGGCGACCGTCGCGACGGCCGCGTTCGATCCGTCGTTCGCGTACGAGCCGTTGTCGGCCTGGGCCACACCACCGAAGAGCGCGGCGGCGAGGGGCAGGGCGGCAACAGCGGCGAGAGTACGAGCGGTACGGATGCTTGCCATGTCAATTCCTCCAGGAACCGGAAGTACGGCTGTCCCGAGGCAGTTGGCCGACCGCCCCGGTGTTGGTCACGACGTCGCGAGACCAGAGCTGCCCGCCGATTCCCCGGTGAACCACCCGCGCGACCCGATTCCCCCGCATGCGTGAGGAAGCACCGATAAACCTTCGCACCCCCAGAAGCCCCAGCCCACGCCCCGTACGCGCCCCACCCGGGGCCGCCCGCCACCCGAGCCCGTACCCCCAAGGGAAGAAGCGTTCCGGCGCCCGGCCCGCCCACGCCACGCCCCCTTCCCATTTTCGAACACCTGAACGAAAATAGAACCATGGCCATCACCGACCGGCGCACCGCCACCCTGGCCCTCGCCCACGCGCTCTCCGCCGCCGAGCGCGGGCTCCCCGTCATCCCGCTGACCGCCCGCAAGCTCCCCGCGCTGCCCTCTCCGCACCGGAACGACGACCACCGGTCCGCCTGCCGGGGCGCGTGCGGCCTTCCCGGACACGGCGTCCACGACGCCACCACCGACCCGGCCGCCGTACGGGCCCTCTTCGCCGCCGCCCCCTGGGCCACCGGCTACGGCATCGCCTGCGGGCGGCCCCCGCACCACCTCATCGGCATCGACCTGGACATCGACGCCGTCGGCAGCGGCGACTCCTCCGCAGCGCTCCGGCGGCTGGCCCTGCACCACCTGTTCACGATCCCGCCGACCGTCGTGGTCCTCACCCCCAGCGGCGGGCGGCACATCTGGCTGACCGGCCCGCCCGGCGTCCCCGTACCGAACTCCGCGAGCCGGCTCGCGCCCGGCATCGACATCCGGGGCACCGGCGGCTATCTGGTGGGCCCCGGCTCGGTCACCGCGCACGGCCGCTACCGGGTCGCCCCGGGCACCGCCCACCTGCCTCCGGCGCCCTGCCCCCAGGCACTCCTGCGCCTGCTCCTGCCTCCCGCGCGCCGCGCGGTCCGCGCGAGCCGGCCCGACCGGGGCCGCGGTCTGGTCCGCTTCGTGCTCGCGGCACGCGAGGGCGAGCGCAACGCCCGGCTCTTCTGGGCGGCCTGCCGCGCCTACGAACACGGCTACGGCGACGCCCTGGCCGACGCCCTCACCCACGCCGCCGTCCGCACCGGCCTCACCGAGCACGAGGCGCGCGCCACGATCGGGTCGGCGGCCCGTCTCACCACGGCCGCGCCGGAGGGGACCGGCAGCCCGTCCGGCGGATCGAGTCCCTGAGAGTCGTCCCGTAGCCCCACGAGCTCGGGGGTCATGCTGGGTCAAGGCCGATGCCGATGGCACCGACCGAGTGAAGCGAACGCCCGAGGTCTTTGGTGAGGGTGCGGGGGTATCGCCGCCACCACCACAGGTCGGGGCCGGGATGCCTGTGGGAATGGTGGAGGAACTGGTGGAGTGCCTGACGCCGGAGAACAGCGTCCTGCTGGTGGCCGCGTACTGGCGGACGAACCTCACCGTGCCGCAGTCCGCCCCACTGGCCGGAGTTCCGAGTCAGCCGCGGACCGAATCAACGCCCACCTCGGGCCCTCGCCCGCCCTGCAGCCTCGCAAGAGGTTCCGGAGGGGCACCACGCTGATCGCCGGCAGCACCGTGGTCCCCACTCGTGACCACGTGATCGCTATCTGGCGGCTTGCCTTCACCGGCACGGCGAACGCGAGCTCGTCCGGTGGCAAACGAGCCAGCGCCTGTCGTACCGCCCCACCGGCTTCGCGCTGGGAATCGCTGTTGGCCGCCTTGGCGGACCGTGAGGTCGATACGCCTGTGACGGAACGAAGACGTCGCGGAGGACCGCCTGTGACTCGGTGCGGGATACAAATACTTCAGACCGCACGCACCGAGCTATTCCCGGGGGAACACCGTGAAGTACACCCGCATCACCGCTCTCGCCGCCATCGGCGTCGCCGCCACCCTCTCGCTCACCGCCTGCGGCAGCAACGACTCC
>NZ_JBSFBQ010000079.1:0-27295 GCF_053593015.1 Streptomyces sp. NPDC002403
GACGCCAGCGTCAACCACACATCGTCCGCGGCTACTTCGGCGGCCCGCACGTCCGCTACGTCCTGTACGAGAACCCTTTGAGTTTCTGATCAATAACCTCGTGAAAGAAACGGCCGTACCCCGGCGCCCAGTTGAGGATCACGCACGCGAACGGCATGCGGATCACGTGTCTCGCCACGAAAACTACCGACCGTCCGATCGCCGAGCTGGGGCTTCGTCACCGCCTGCGGGCCCGCACGGAGGACCGGATCCGGGCCGCCCGGGCCACCGGCCTGCGTAACCTGCCCCTGCATGAGACCGTGCAGATCGCGCTCGACCTGCTGGCCTGGATGCCCATGCTCGACCTGACCGGCAAGGCCCGGCTCTGGGAACCCCGCCGCCTGCGGTTCCGCCTGTTCACCGTGGCCGGACAGCTCGTCACCACCAGCTGCCGCCGCATCCCCCGCCTCACCCGCCACTGGCCCTGGCCCTGGCCCTGGCCCCACGACATCACGGCCGCCCTCGACCGGCTCGCTCAACTGTACCCGGGCTGACCCGCAGCGTTCTCCATCCCAACGACAGCACCATCCGACCCGGAGAAGTGGGACCCGGCGCCCACCCGACGCGACAACCGGGCCGCCGGACTGCCCACCACAGCCACAGAACGCGAAACGGCTCGCCGACTTCATCGACGGACCGGCATGCAAGATCGAGGCAGTGACCTGAGTCGGGAATTCGCTCGCACGCCTGCACGGCCCTGTCGTACAAGGACGGGCGGCCAAGGCCCACCAGCTGGTCTGCGAGACGGACCAGTGTGTGGGGGTCGTCGGCGACGGCGCGTTGGGCCGCTTGGCTCGTGTGAGGAATTCATCGATGGCACAGGGCATCCACCCACTCGCTGCGGTGCCGTACGTGGTGTTGGGGTCTGATGACGTCAACTTCCAGTCGGCGTCGACCCGGCAATGTCTGCCACCGAGAAGACCGCTCTTGAATTGTTGAGCATCGCGTTCGCCAGTCGGAGCGGCCGAAGCGCCACCACACCGGCCCCTGAGGACCGTCGACGCGGAGCTGGTCGAGGTGGGTGGCAAGGACCGGGACGGTGCCAGTGCAGTCCCACCTGGCGGCACTCCAACCGACGTCTCAGAACACGGAGAGCCCGGAGGCGGTCGTGAAAGCCTCGATCGCCGCGACTGCGCCCACGGAGTTGCCGGCCCGGTCCAGGGCAGGACTCCAGGCGCACAGCGCCGCCCGGCCCGGCAGTATCGCGAGCACTCCGCCGCCGACGCCGCTCTTGGCAGGCAGACCGACCCGGTAGGCGAACTCCCCGGCCGCGTCATAGGTCCCGCAGGTCAGCAGGACGGCGTTGACACGCTTGGCCTCAGTGCTGCTGAGTATCCGGGTTCCGTCGGCCCGCACCCCGTGACTCGCGAGGAAGCGGCCCGCGAGGGCCAGGTCACGACAGCTGGCACTGATGGAGCAGTGGGCGAAGTACTCCTCGAGCACGACGTCGACGGTGTTGTCCAGATTGCCGTGGCTGGCGATGAAGTGCGCCAGGGCTGCGTTCCGGTGGCCGTGGGCAGCCTCAGACGCGGCGACCGCCGAATCGATGCTGATCCCGGGATTTCCGGACTCCGCCCGGAGGAAACCGAGGACGCTCTGGGACGCGTCTCCGGTCAGCGTCTGCAACCGGTCGGTGACGACGACGGCGCCGGCATTGATGAATGGATTGCGCGGGACGCCGCGCTCGGCCTCCAGCTGCACGAGTGAGTTGAAAGGCGTCCCGGAGGGTTCCCGCCCGACACGGGTCCATAGCGCGTCCCCGCCCTCGGCCAGGACCAGTGCCAGGGAGAACAGCTTTGAGATGCTCTGGATGGAAAAGGGCTCCTTCCAGTTCCCCACGCCGTAGAGCTCCCCGTCGACTGTGGCCAGCGCCATCCCGAAAGCATCAGGGACCGCCTCTGCCAATGCCGGAATGTAATCGGCGACCTGCCCTTTCCCCGCTTCGCGGTGAGCCGCGACCATCGCCGTACGCAGGAATTCCGGGTAGTCCATGCCGTCCTTCGGTGCCGGGTTGGTGATTCCTGCGCAGGATAGCGGCCGCTCACGCTGCCGCGGGCACCCTGCACGGTGGCCGGGGCTCGACCCCGTCCGCCGCGCGGTCCGGCAGCATCCTGTCTTCGCTCCAGGTGCCCATCCGGTGCACATGCCAACGCGAGCCTTCTTCGAACGTTACGACCGTCGCCGCGTCACGGTTCACCCGGGTCATCGCGTCCCGGTGCGGTGCGGACACGACTGAACCGGCAACGCTCCCTTCTCGTATGGCTCAACAAAGCCGGATGGCAATCCCAACCTTGAGAGGTGCACGGATGAGTTATGCACAGAGAGCCATACTTCATGGCGTGCGCGCCGACAGGGTCGGCGATCAGGCCCCCTCATTCGTCAGGCCGATCGCCCCGCTTCCAGAAAGCTGACCCGTGTCCAACGGAAACCGGATATCTATCCCTCCGTTCCTGACCGGGCTGAACTCGCGGGTTCCCTGTTCCGAACGGCCCCACCTCTTTCATCCGCCCGACGACGGCTACAGCGACTTGGGACCTCGTGGACGGCAACGGACCGACGACGCGGTCGCCTTGTGCCGCAGCTGCGAGGCGATGCCCGCCTGTCGCCAATGGGCCCGGGATCAAGGAGAGTTCGGCATTTGGGGTGCCGAGACGGACGCGCAGCGGATCGCCGCGGGACATCCGTCGAAGGTCCACGGCAGTCAAGTGGTGAGCCGGGCGGCCCTAGCCGCCAACAAGAGTGCGCGGACGGATCAACACGCGAAGGGGCAGCGACCGGATTCCGCTCCGGCCACTGCCTCGACCCCGCTGAGGCCGCCACGCCTCACCCCGACGGAGCGGTCGGTGTTGCTCGCTCTGTGCGAGGGCTTCGACGCCGACGATCTCCATGCCGAGTTGGCGCGCAGCCGGGCAAGCGTGAAGCGGGCCATCGGCGGACTGCGGCGGAAACTGGGGACTGACATGACTGGCCTCGCGGGCGTCGCGCGCGAGGCCGGGCTCCTTCAGGTTCCGCACAGACCGGCGGCCTGAGTAAGCGGACCGACCGGGTGGGCCGCCCGCTGCTGCGCAGATCCACCCCAGGGCACCGGCCTGAGTCCGGGTGAGCGAGTGAGCACCTTACTCGCTCACCCTGTTGAGCGGGGTCACGCGCTCCCTGGGCATCCCCGGGACCGCACGGTCCTCGGGCGTGACATGGCCGCCGGGACGCTGCCGGGAGCGTGCTCGCGGGACACGCAACACACGCCCGGTGCGCGGGCAGGCGACCAGCTCACGCTTGGGCGCGCCGCGTCGCTGGACGGTGGAGGGACTGGTAGATCGCCTCGTGCGAGGTGCGCATGGACTCATCATCGGGGCAGTCGGCCTTGAGCCGGTGCGAGATCTGCTGTGGATCCACGACGTCGCCCACCTCCGGTCCTGCCGGGGCTTGTTCCGTCCCTTCCTCTGCGGCATTGCCGGCCCTGGCGCCGGCTTCCCGTTCAGAGCTCGGTTCACCCCGGCGAGCCTGTTCTGCACGTACTGACACAGTCGTTCGTTCACGGCCAGCTTCCCTGTCTTCGGTCGCCGGGCCCGCCGCTCGGCATACCACTGCGCGGTGGACGCCCGATAGTCCAGGCGGTAATGCGCGTTGACGCGTTGCGGCGAAGCTCCTGCGAGATCGTCGACGGCGACCGGCAATGCCGACGCGCGATCTCACGGACCCCAACGTCCTGTGCGCGCCAGATGGTAATGTCCTCGCGCTCGGGGAGCGATAGGTAGCGTCCCGACACCGTCGGCGAAAGGTTCGGTCCCACGCCCCCGGTGTGGCGAAACCATCGTGTCCCGACCGCAGGCGAAACCCCGGCCTCGGCCGCCGATTCCTCTGACTTCAACCCCCGAGCAATCGCAGTCCAAAACCGGACACGAGCCTCACGCCACGCGACTGTCGGCCGGCGCGGCGACGACATCTGCCCCGGTACTCACGAACCCGCTGCTGCTGCGGACCAACACACATCACTCCACCTCCGACTACGAGGTATTGCGACGATCACTTGAATATCCACCCAGTAAACGTGTCGAGAATTCGTCGACGCCTGCCGCAGAGGTGCTGCAGAGCATGAGCGCGGTCGGATCCAGCGCAGACGACGCCGCCGTCGAGTCTTTCGATGCGACCTTCAAAAGAGAGACACTGAAGGGGCGAAAGGGCTGGTCGGACGAGCGTAAGGCCCGACTCGACGCCTTCCGACGGCTGTCCCGTTACAACATCCGACGCCTGCACTCCCGCCTCGGCCAGCGATCCCCGATCGCGTACGACAACACCTTCCACTCAATACAAACTACCCTGGCCCGAGCCGCATAGATGTATTCAAAAGCCGGAGTCAAGGCCTGCCTTCGCGCGCGAGAGGACAGGGTGAGCCGGAGCGAAGACTGGGTCCAGCTCCTGGAATCATTCCCGGTCGCGTGGTTCAGGCTCGAACCGCGTCCCCGTTCGATCCATGCATTCGCGCCGAGCGGACAGCAAACGGGCGCAAGGGGGACTCGATCGGGCAGCGTCTCCCACTGTGGAACTCGGCAATCCAGCGTCTGACCAGTGGACATACCCGAGTTTGAACGGGCTCGAACGGGCGCGATCGCCATCAAATCTTGTCTGTTCCTGCGACTCCCCACCTTGTACAAACAATCCACAGGCCCGAACGGGCGATGTTTCCGGGGCTATTCAAGGGAGTGTGAAGTGGATTCCGATGGGCGTCGACGACAGATCCTCAAACTCGCCCGGAGTGCGGATGGCATCGAAGTCACCGCAGTGGCCCGGGATTTGAAGGTCGCTCAGGAGACGATCCGCCGAGATCTTCGCGCGCTGGAGGAACAAGGTCTGGTCCGCCGCACGCACGGTGGGGCCCACGCCGTGGAGAGCTCCGGCTTCGAGACGACCCTGGCCAGCCGCACCACCCACAACGTCCCGCAGAAGAACCGTATCGCCACCGCCTCCGCCGACCTGCTCGGGGAGGCGGAGACCGTGTTCATCGACGAGGGGTACACCCCGCAGCTGATTGCCGCGGCGCTGCCCCGGGATCGGACCCTGACCGTGGTGACCGCCTCCCTCAGCGTGGCCCACACCCTGACCGACGCGGAGAAGATCACTGTCCTGCTGCTCGGCGGCCGCGTGCGCCCCGCCACCCTGGCCACCGTCGACCACTGGGCCTCGCGGATGTTGGCCGGGCTGGTCATCGACCTCGCCTATATCGGTGCCAACGGCATCTCCCGCGAGCACGGCCTCACCACCCCCGATCCGGCGGTGAGCGAGGTCAAGGCGCAGGCGGTACGGGGTTCCAGGCGCCGGGTCTTCGCCGGACTGCACACCAAATTCGGCGTCGTCTCCTTCTGCCGCTTCGCCGACGTCAGGGACGTCGAGTCCATCGTGACCGACATCGGACTGTCGGCATCCGAGGCCCAGCGGTACTCCCTGCTGGGCCCAAACGTCATCCGGGTGTGAATTCACACTTCTTAGCTCCAACACTCAACTCGCAGTCTCACCCCTAGGAGATCTCATGTCCGAGAACTCGACAACCACGCCTGGACTCCGTTCCAGAGCAGTGGCAATCCGTCTCAGCGCAACGGCCGCCGCGGCCGCACTGCTCGCCGCGTGTAGCGGGGCAGGTGGCAGCACCGCCTCGGGCGGGGACGACGTCCTGCGCGTCCTGATGGTGAACAACCCGCAGATGGTCGAGCTCCAGAAGCTAACCGCGGCCAACTTCACCAAGGACACCGGGATCAAGGTCGACTTCACCGTCCTCCCGGAGAACGAAGTGCGTGACAAGATCAGTCAGGACTTCTCCAACCAGGCCGGGCAGTACGACGTCGCCACCATCAGCAACTACGAGGTTCCGATCTTCGCGAAGAACCAGTGGCTGCACCCGCTCGACGAGTACGTCGCCAAGGACCCTTCCTTTGACCAGAAGGACATTCTCGAACCTCTGAGGAAGTCGCTCACGGCCAAGGACGGCAAGATCTACGGCGAGCCCTTCTACGGTGAGTCCTCGTTCCTGATGTACCGCAAGGACGTCTTCGCCGAGAAGAAGCTGGCTATGCCCGAGCACCCAACCTGGCAACAGGTCGCCGACCTGGCCGCCAAGGCAGATGGAGTGAAGGCGGGCATGAAGGGCATCTGTCTGCGCGGGCTGCCGGGCTGGGGCGAGGTCATCGCCCCGCTCACTACGGTTGTCAACACGATGGGCGGCACCTGGTTCACCAAGGACTGGCAGGCCGAGCTCACCTCGCCCGAGTTCACCAAGGCGACCAAGTTCTACGTCGACCTGGTACGCAAGCACGGGGAGGCGGGCGCCGCGCAGTCCGGGTACGCCGAGTGCCTCAACAACCTCACGCAGGGCAAAACGGCCATGTGGTACGACGCCACGGCCGCGGCCGGCTCCCTGGAGGCCAAGGACTCCCCGGTGAAGGGCAAGATCGGCTACGTACAGGCGCCCATCGACAGGACCAGCAATTCCGGCTGGCTCTACACCTGGGCCTGGGGAATGCAGAAGGCATCCACGCACTCCGCCGCGGCCTGGAAGTTCATCTCCTGGGCGTCGAGCAAGAAGTACGAGGAGCTGGTCGGCAAGAACATCGGCTGGGCCAACGTCCCAGCGGGCAAGCGGACGTCGACGTACACCAACACCGACTACGTTCGGGAGTCAAAGGCATTCTCCGACGTAACCCGGAACGCGATCGACGGGGCCGACCCGGAGAACCCGGGCACCCAGCCCCGTCCCACGCTCGGTATCCAGTTCGTCGGCATCCCCGAGTTCACCGACCTCGGCACCAAGGTCTCCCAGGAGATCAGCGCCGCCATCGCCGGGCGCCAGTCCGTCGACGAAGCCCTGAAGAAGTCGCAGGTCCTGGCCGAGAAGGTCGCGAAGGAGTACCGGAAGTGACCGCCTCCCTGAGCGTACGCCCCCACGCCAGCGGTGCCCCACCCCGTGCCGCACCCGCCGGGAGGAAGAGCGGATGGCGCGCCTGGGCGACCCGCGCCCCCTTGCTGCCCGCCCTGGTCTTCCTGATCGCGGTCACCCAACTGCCTTTCGTGGCCACGCTGGTGATCTCGCTCTTCGACTGGAACTCGCTGGCTCCCGACGCCCGGCACTTCACTTGGTTCGGTAACTACACATCCGTCGCCACCGATCCCGCGCTGCGCGAGTCAGTCCTGACGACCGTCGTGCTCACCGCTTCGGTGGTCATCACCAGCGTCGTGCTGGGGCTGATGCTGGCACTGCTTCTGGACCGGACGTTCAAGGGCAGGGGGTTCGTACGCACCCTGCTGATCACGCCGTTCCTGATCGTGCCGGTCTCTGCCGCACTGCTGTGGAAGCACGTGCTCTGCAACCCGGAATACGGGCTCCTCAACGGGGCCTGGACGTGGATAGCGGGACTGTTCGGCGACGACAGTCCCGCCCAGCCCGACTGGATCTCCGGTATGCCTCTGATCGCGGTGGAGGCCTCGCTGGTGTGGCAGTGGACGCCGTTCATGATGCTGATCCTGCTCGCCGGACTGCAGAGCCAGCCGGCCGACATGATGGAAGCGGCCCGGCTCGACGGTGCGAGCGCCTGGCAGATGTTCCGCTATCTGACCGTGCCTCATCTGCGGCGCTATCTCGAGCTTGGGGTTCTGCTCGGTTCGATCTACATCGTGCAGAACTTCGACGCCGTCTTCACGATCACCGCAGGGGGCCTGGGCACCGCCAACCTCCCGTACACGATCTACCAGACCTTCTACCAGGCCCATGAGTACGGACTTGCCTCCGCTGCCGGGGTGCTGGTCGTGATCGGCACCATGTTGATCGCGGCCTTCGCGCTGCGGGTGGTCTCGTCCCTCTTCAACGAGGAGGCGAAGCGGTGATGACCCCCCGCACCGAAGAAACGAGTCCCGACATCGTGTGCATTGAACGTGTGCCGGACACCAGGAGCATCACCTTCTTTCCACGCGCGGCTCGCAAGGCCAGGCGGCGTGGCACGGCGCTCGGCGTGCTGGCCTGGCTGGTCGGTATGGCATTCTGTCTTCCTGCGATATGGATGCTGCTGACCTCACTGCACTCCGAGCCGGACGCGGCGACGAACCCGCCGTCGCTGACCGCACCGCTCACGCTGGACGGGTACCGGAAGTTCTTCGGCGCCGCAAGCGGCGCAAGCCCCTGGCCGCCGCTGATCAACTCGACATCGGCGAGCCTGGTCTCCACGCTCCTGGTGCTGGTCCTGGCTCTTCCGGCAGCGTACGCGCTGTCGATACGTCCGGTCCGCAAGTGGACCGACGTGATGTTCTTCTTCCTGTCCACCAAGATGCTGCCGGTCGTGGCCGGCCTGCTGCCGGTGTATCTATTCGCGAAGAACGCCGGGATGCTGGACAACATCTGGCTGCTGGTCATCCTCTACACCTCGATGAATCTGCCGATCGCCGTGTGGATGATGCAGTCATTCCTCGCCGACGTACCCGTCTCGATCATCGAGGCGGCCCAGGTCGACGGCGCCCGGCTACCGACCATCCTCGCGCGCATCGTCGCTCCGGTGGCCGGCCCTGGCATCGCCGCCACGGCGCTGATCTGCTTCATCTTCAGCTGGAACGAAATGCTCTTTGCCCGGGTGCTCACCAGCGTCACCGCCCAGACGGCGCCCGTGTTCCTGACTGGATTCGTCACCAGCCAGGGCCTCTTCCTCGCCCAGCTGTGTGCGGCCTCGGTCGTCGTGTCCCTGCCGGTGCTCGCCGCCGGTTTCGCCGCCCAGGACAAGCTTGTCCAGGGCCTCTCCCTTGGAGCCGTCAAATGAGAGCTGCGCAGATCGAAGCTCCCGGCAAGGTCTCCGTCGTCACCCTCCCCGACCCGACACCCGGGCCACGCGACGTCGTCGTCAATGTCCACGCTTGTGGGCTGTGCGGAACCGACCTGCACATTCTCCAAGGGGAGTTTGCACCCACGCTGCCGATCGTGCCAGGACACGAGTTCGCGGGCGAGGTCGTCGGCATCGGCTCCCAGGTCACCGAACTGGCTGTTGGCGAGCGGGTCGCGGTCGATCCCTCCCTGTACTGCCACGAGTGCCGCTACTGCCGGGCGGGCCGTGACAACCTCTGCGAGCGCTGGGCCGCGATCGGTGTCTCGGTCGCGGGCGGCGCCGCCGAGTTCGCCGTCGCACCGGTGGCGAACTGCGTCAAGTTGCCCGATCACGTCGACGTGCGCGACGCCGCGCTGATCGAGCCTCTGTCCTGCGCGGTGCGCGGCTACGACGTCCTGAACAGCAGCACGCTGGGCGCCGAGGTGCTGATATACGGCTCGGGAACTATGGGTCTGATGATGCTGGAGCTGGCCAAGCGAACGGGCGTGGCGAGCGTCGACATCCTGGATGTGAACCCCGAAAGACTCGCCACGGCAGAGAAGCTGGGCGTCTCACGGTCCGCGGCCGGCGCGGACGAGCTGGACCGGCCGCAGGGCTGGGATTTCGTGATCGACGCCACGGGCAACGCAGCGGCCATCCAGGATGGTCTCGGCCGGGTCGCGAAGGGAGGCACATTCCTGCAGTTCGGGGTCTCCGACTACGCGGCACGGGCGGTCATCGAACCGTACCGGATCTACAACCAGGAGATCACGATCACCGGTTCGATGGCCGTCCTGCACAGTTTTGAGCGTGCGGCCGCGCTCTTCGCGACAGGCATCCTCGACCCGGCGGTCTTCATCAGCGACCGGCTGCCGCTTGAGCAGTACCCGCAGGCCATCGACCGGTTCAAGGCGGGCCAGGGCCGCAAGATCGTGGTACAGCCATGAGCGACGCGAGAGCATCGGGCCCAGTACTTGTCATGGGGGAGGCGCTCACCGACCTCGTCCCTGATCGCGACGGCCATCTCCTCCCGCACCCCGGGGGCGCACCCGCCAACGTCGCGACCGGACTCGCACGCCTCGGGGTGCCTACCGCGTTCGCGGGGGTGCTGGGCGGCGACGCGTTCGCCCTGGCCCACGAGGACCGACTGGTCGCCGCCGGCGTCGACCTGAACCTCTCCGGACGCTCCGCCCGCCCCACGGCACTGGCCGTGGCGAGCCCGGCACCGACCGGGATGCGCTACGACTTCCACCTCCAGGACACCGCGACGTTCCGGCTGACACCCCTGGCCGAGGGGCTGGAACGCTTCCGGGCCGTATATATGGGCGGTCTGGCCGCCGTCGTGCCCCCGGCCGCCGACGCGGTCGCCGAGACGGCCCGCGCGGCGGCCGACTCCACGCTGCTGGTCGTGGACCCCAATGTGCGCGAGGAGCGCACTGTGGACCCGGCAGCGGGATTGTCCCGGCTACGAGACCTGTGCACGCTGGCCCATGTGGTGAAGGCCAGCGACGAGGACGTACAGACGCTGTGGCCTGCGAGTATGCCGGACGACAGGTGCCGGAGGCTGGCAGACGAAGGGCGCCTTGTCGTCCTGACCCGAGGGAAGCATGGCAGCACGGCCTTCCTGCCATCGGGCGTCCAGATCTCTGTGCCCGCAGTGCCGGTGACGGTGGTCAACACGATCGGCGCGGGAGATGCGTTCATGGCAGGGCTGCTCGCTGGCCTTGCCGCACGCGCAGCCGTGGACGTTGGACGGTCGGTCGACATCACAGCCGCCCAGGCTCATGGCCTGTTGGAGAAGGGAGCGCGAGCGGCAGCGCTGGTGTGCGCGCAGGCGGGATCGGACGCTTCGCTCCACACCCTCGGCGTGAGACCCGTTTAGGACACTGCTCCCGGCGAATCGTGGCCCGCCGCCACCCACGCAGCGAAGGGTGCGGGCTCGTTGGTCGAATACCCCGAACGTAAATATCTCGGGTTTCTGTAGACCCGGCCTGGAGGCGCCCCCCTCGGACGCCTCCAGGCCCACCTCGAAGAGGTGCAACTTGCCAGGAGTCGAGTGGTCCTTGGGTATGAGGTGTGCGAGCGTCGCCAGGGGGGTGCCGCAGCGTCTTGATCCCGGCTTCCCACCTCTGGTTGTGTCCAAGTCTGTAACGGCGCGCGAGCGCCCGCTGGTCGTGGTTCAGCCCGTGGAGCAGTCGCGGAACAGCGCACGACCGTTCGGGACCAGCTCGAGTATCGGCACACACTGACCGCCGAATCCGGCTGATCGGGCGAGCACCGCGTCGTGCCTCAGGGCTGATGGGCAGAGAGCGGCGGCGGAGTACCCCAGCCGCGTGACGGCAGGGTGCTCCGACGACACGGCTGGCGTGGGCCAGCGAGGAGGAAGGTCTTGGCGGGTGCGTGCGGAGTGGTCCCGTATCGCCGGCCAGGCCGCCGGAGCGTGCGAGGAGGGTGGTCATGGAGACCCCAGGGATGTGGGGCGCAGAGCCCCGGTCCAGAACTCGGGGGAAAGGACCGGGGCTCGGGCCTCGAACCAGGAGAGACACGCCCGGCAGTTCCGGGTGGAGCGCTTTCCGGAGCCGCGAGTCCAATGTTCGATCCGGGTTCGAGACTCCGTCTGCCGCCGCGGGGCACTTAGGAGGGGCGGCGGCATTCGGAGCGGGTGAGGGGTGGGGCCCAGCCCATATCGGCGAGGCGGTCGGGCCTTCCACTCCTCCCTCCCCCATGACTACGGAGGCAACTGCGCAGAGGTTCACCGGAGAAGTTCGTTTTCTGCGGCGTCGTGGCCCGAGCAGTCCCGGGTAACGGTCGCGGCCCGCGCGGGCTACCGCCAAACTGAGCGGCAAACGGGATGCATTGGCGTCAGCTGGTCTTCCGCCTCGGCCCTGAGCTGCCGGTTCCCCACTGGCGGCCGTGGTCACGGGTGCTGAGCTCGCATGCTGTTTGTGATGACCCAGGAGTCTGTCCCCCACGGGTTCCCGGCCAACTTTCCTGGCCGCCTTTGCCCCGGGCACAGACGAGGGGCCACGCAAAGCGGATCGCTGACCGCCCTTTCCCGGAAGTGCCAGCGGTCGCTGCGGCTGTCGAACTGAGGATGATCCTGTGGAGTAGACACCCTGACAATGGATCTTGACGGTCCAGGGAGGGATGTCCAGGTAGGACGCAAGTCTCCGTATCCGGAGGAGTTCACGAAGGATGCCGTCGCGCTCTACCTCGCCGCGGCCGGGAGGCGGACGTACGCGGCCGTGGCCGCAGATCTCGGCATCACCGCGGAATCGCTGCGGACGTAGGTGCGCAAGGACGAAATTCAGGCCGCGCCCGAGAGCTGCGACAGCGACGTGAGCGCGGCCGAGGAGCCGACCCGACAGCGGGCGGAGAACGCCCGGCTGCTCAAGGCCGAGCAGGAGTGGCGGCTGGAGCGCGAGCCCCTGCGACGGGCAGCCGCCTATTTCGCGCGGGAGGTGAAGTAAGCCCCGCCGCTGGGATTTCATCTCCGACAACCGCGCCGGCTACTACCAGCACCTGACCAACGAACAGCCCCCGCCGAGCGCCGGACCGAGGAGAAGCGGACCGTCAACGAGATCCGCCCCACGGTCATCGACATCTGCTCTAGGAAGGTGGTGGGCTGGTCGATCGCCGACCACATGCGCACCTCCCTGGTCACCAACGCGACCGAAATGGCCGTTGCCGCCCGCGGCGGCCAGGTCCACGGCGTGGTCTTCCACACCGACATGGGCACCCAGTACAACGCGGCCGCCTTCGCCGACGTCTGCAGCCGTCACAGCATCTGCCGCAGCTGGGCCGGGTCTGCTTTGGCCCCGCCGCCCGGCACGTGGGTGATCGAGCGCCGGGTGCTCGACAACGTTCACTCGGGCTCCGTGATCCTCCTGCATGACGGCGGCGGGAACCGGAAGCCAGGCAGTGCCGCACTGTCGAAGATTCTCACCACACCCCAGACGCGTGGAGAGAGTTCCACCGCAAGTGGAGCCGGCCTGGTTGCGAGCTGCTCATGCTGAACCTGCTGACTCACACATCCGTAGAAAGCATTGATCCCAATAGAATGTGATACGTCATCATGAGTGATGAACTGGTGCGGGAGAGCCTTTCTGCGCGCACGGATCTGACAACGGACTCCGTTCGCGAGCGCGCCGAGCGTCAGCTGGAGGAGGGCCTCGAGCGCCTTCGGGAAGCGGTGCGACGGGCGCAGGACACCTTGAGGAAGACCTAGGTAGGTAGGGCAGAAAGTGGTCGGCCCAAGAACCCCGGAGTACTCCGGACTCGTCCGGTTCTGATCACAGAATGCGTGGAGAGTGAGGCTGCTTTCGGGGTCCGTATGAGCTCGTCGGTCACCGGCCGTATCCGGCGCTCACACCCGCCTGCCCCGCCCCGCCAGATGCCGATCTACCGGCTCGTCCAGACTCGGCCCGGCCAGGACAGCACCCGCCGACCGCCGGAGGCCGCCCCCGGCGCCGGGTATTCGTCCAGCAGCAACAGGAATGGCGGACCGTGTTGTATCGGGTGGACGGCAGCGCCCGCATCGCTGCCTCCAGCCCGTCGTCCCCCGGCCCGATCAGCTCCTCCATCAAGGGCGAGGCGAGGAGCTGCCCACCGGAAACAGGCCCACAACGCGTCCCACAAGCAGGTCCGCGCCCGCTTCGAGCACGCCTTCGCCAGCATAAAAGGCCGGAGATCCTCCGCTACTGCCGCCGGGGCGACGGCGTCCTCCACGCTGTGCTCGGCATCGCCCGCCTCCACGGCCGTATCCGACCAGGCGTGCAGATGTGTTGTTCGCGTTGTCGAACGCCGTGCTGTGTGCGGTGGGGCGGCGGCCTTGGCTCACCGCACCAGGCCGGACTCCCACGCCCACGCCGCGATCTCCACCCGGTTACGAGCGGGCAGTTTGGCCTGGACGTTGCCGAGATGGGTCTTCACCGTGCCCACCGTGATGCAGAGTCCGTCAGCTACCTCCGCATTGGTCAGTCCCCTGGCCACCAGGCGCACGACGTCCAACTCGCGAGCGGAGAGATCGGTCCGGGGTGCACGGCTCTGCGGCACGAAGCCGCCTAGCCCTCTCAGCAGCTTGACCGTGATCGAGGGACTGACCAGAGCTTCACCGGATGCCGCCGCGCGGATGGCCTCGACCAGGAGTGTAGGCCCGGAGTCCTTGAGCAGGAATCCGCAGGCACCGTCACGCAGCGCCCGCTGGACGTACTCGTCGTCGTCGAAGGTCGTGACCACCACGACCTTCGGCGGGTCCTGCACCCCCGGCCTGAGCAGCAACCGCAGCGCCTCAAGGCCGTCCAGCAAGGGCATACGGATGTCCATCAGGACGACGTCGGGGCGGCAGCAGGCCGCCAGCTCCACAGCCTGTACCCCGTCCATCGCCTCGCCGACGACCTCGATATCGTCCTCAGCGGTCAGGATCATGCCGAAGCCGGTGCGGACCATGGCCTGGTCGTCGGCGATCAGCACGCGGATCGTCATAAGGTCTTCCCTCTCGTCAGCCTCTACTCGGATGCTTTACCGGAGCCGGCGGTCCCTCCCACCGGAAGTGCTGCGTCGACCTTCCACCCACCGGTCGCTTCGGGTCCCGCCTCGATCGTGCCGCCGATCATGCCGACTCGCTCCGCCAGCCCCCTGA
Source organism: Streptomyces sp. NPDC002403 (assembly GCF_053593015.1). NCBI lineage: Bacteria > Bacillati > Actinomycetota > Actinomycetes > Kitasatosporales > Streptomycetaceae > Streptomyces > Streptomyces sp. NPDC002403. The sequence continues at coordinate 14,512 of NZ_JBSFBQ010000079.1, forward strand.
GCCCGAACCCGCCGACGCCGAGGGTGTGCCGCGTGCGCCCGTCGTTGCATATCTTCACCGTGACCACTTCTCCTGCTCTGACCACGGACACGTCGACTTCGGTCCATTCCTGGGCGTGCTTGCGTACGTTGGTCAGCGCCTCCATGACCACCCGGTGCACGGTTGTGGTGACCTCCACCGGCAGATCGTCAAGTACCCCGTCGAGCCGGAGCCTGGCCCGCGCGGCCCCGACTGGCGAGAATCCTTCGACGAGGGAGCGCACCTCGGTGATACCGGCCAGCGGCGACAGCTCGGCATCGTTGCCCCCGTCGGCGTTGCGCAGCATCCCGACCATGCGTCGCATCGATCTCATCGCCTCGGCTCCCGATTCCTCGATCCGCTCAAGAGCGGGCAGTATCAGGTCGGGTCGCCTGCCCGCGATGATCCGCGCCCCTTGCGCTTGCACCACGATGCCGGTCACATGGTGAGCGACGAAATCGTGCAGATCTCTGGCGAATTCGGCCCGCTGCTCAAGCCGTACCATCGCTTCGCGGCGCCGCCTGTCGTCCGTGGCCAGGCGAGCCGTGAGGCCTACCCAGAGCACGGGCATCGCCACGAGTGTGAACAGCAACGACCAGAAGTAGCTGCTCGCAGCGGGGCGCAGCACGATAGTCGCGATCACGAACAGTGCGCCCATGGCGGCCTGCATCGGCCGTCCGCGCCGCACTATCACATTCAGCAGCCCGAGCAGCGCCAGCGGTTCGGTGAATCCCATGGCGTCGAGGCGGATGTCCGGGTGTCTGGAGAACAGGGCTCCGGTGACACTCAGCGATGCGAGGCCCGTCACCGCGACCGCGAACGCCAGCCCCCTGGCCCCGAGTCGGCCCGAGGCGAACAGCACGGTGCACGCAAGTGCCGCGGAGCCGAGCTTGGCCATACCGAGAGAGAAGCTCGAGTAGAAGCCCAGCTGGTAGTCGAGGTAGCCCGCAGCGACCAGTGAGACAGCCACCGAAAGCCGCAGCACGGCACGCGGACCGCGCCGTTCAAGAAATCCCATGTCCGGGAGCCTAACCACTGCTGAGCGCATCGGTGCTCTGCCGAAAGTCGTAGTGCTCGGTCGCGGTTCCGCCTTTTGGAAGATCTGCTGCCCGGCGGTCCCGACGAGTCTGTTGCACGTCGGATCCACGTCAGCATCCGCAGCGACGCGGCAAGGAGCGATTCTTCATGAGTGATCTGAACTTCGAGATCGGTGTCACAATCGTTCTCGGTGCGTCGTTGGCGGCCTTCGGCCTGGTCCTCGCCGTGCAGGCGTCCCGTCAACGCGCCGACTGGACCGGACGCCGGGGCGTGACCCGCCTCATCGCCGCGCTCTACACCGACGCCGTGCTCTCGCTGCCCCTCTTCCCGCTCGGGGTGACCACCGGAGAGTGGGCGAACCAGTCCCTCCGGTACAGCCGGATCAACCCCGTCCCTCTCTTGACCGAGGATGCAGCGTTCGTGCCCGGCGTGATCACGACGATCCCGCTGGGCGTCCTGCTCCCCTGCTGTTCTGGAAGGCGACCTCGCTCGGCCGGGCGACCGGCCTGCGGCGGCCGGCCTGTCCACCGAGGTCACCCAGATGTTGTAGTACGTCGCGTTCGCCAATGGTCGTGCGGTCGACGTCAGCGATGTGATCGCCAACATACTAGGTGGCCTCATCGGCTACTCGATCGTCCGGCGGGCGGTCTGTAACGAAGCCTTGGCAGCCATGCTCAGCAGTCACGCGCCGCCTGGCGCTCCAATGGCCACGGCGGTTCCGTTCACGCGAGATGTGAGCGTGGAGCGCCTTGCGGAAGAACGCACGTCGGTTTCTTCGGCCGTCGGCCCCTCGATGGGCTGCCGGGCTCCCGCAGCGCTCAGCAGGCGTCTCAGCGCAATGCAGTGGCATCAGCCATGTGTCAGGAGCCGTTCGCCAGCAATGGACGAGATCCGATCGCAGCGCCTCCCCCACCCGAACAGCCGCAGCCGGATTCCGGCGCCCGCCACCCAGGAAAGCGAGACATCCATGTCAGCACCCACTGCCGTACCCCTTCTGTCGACCACATGCACCGTCAACCGCCCCCAGCAGGCTTCCTCTCCATCGGCTTCCGTACGCCTCGCGCTGCGCCCCCCTCGGCGCGGCTGCGTTGATCCGGTCTCGCCGCCGCACCGAACGGCTGCGACCACGACACGCCGCACACACCCCTCCGCGGCCGCGGACCCAGACACCCCGGACAAGACCGAAGAACAGGCTCCGCCACTCACCCCGCAGCAGCGCACTGCCTTCATCGAGCAGCTGTACGCGGAAAACGCCCGCTACCTCACGACCCTGCTCCTGCCACGCGTCGGCGGCGACCGCCAGACGGCGGAAGACATCGTTCAGGAGACGATGCTGCGCGCCTGGTCCAACGCCGAAAAACTCTCCGCCGAGCCCGAATTCACGCGGCCATGGCTGATCACCGTCGCCAAGAACCTCCTCATCGACCTCCACCGACGCCGCCAGTGCCGACCCAAGGAAACCGCCTACAACCCCTCGTGGCCCAGCCACGTGCCCACCAGCACAGACATCTCCGGACGCGTCCTGAGCGCCCTGACCGTCCAGCAGACCCTGCGCAAACTCACACCACAGCAGAGCGACATCGTCCGACGCGTCTACCTGATGGAGCACTCGCTGGAAGAAGTCGCCACCGCACTCGACATCCCACGAGGCACCGTCAAATCACGTCTGTTCTACGCCCTGCGGGCCATGGGACAAATCCTCACCCGCGCAGACGCCCACGCCGACCTCACCCAATAACCATCCACAGCCACCAACCACACACAGCCAACACCGGCCCCCGGAAAAGGCCGGCCGCCACGTACGTCCCCAGTGTCCTTTGCAACTGACGCACCGTCCCTGACCGTGATGGTCGCAGATACACCGCGCAGCCGTCGGGTCCCCGCCCTTGCCGCCATGAACGTCGCCCCAACGTTCGCGACCCGATATTGGCCACACCCGGCCAGCCCAACGCCACGACGGTGCGACACGGTGGCGCCGTACGATGCGGCGACCGCGCCCACGTACGCATGGCCGGGGAATGGATCACCTGAGAGCCAGCCCGTCCGCGGCGACGGAATCCATGCCACCGAACGGGGCATCGTTCAAACACGGCCCGGACGCCGCACTCGCTGGGCACCGGTGATGCACCCGCGTAGTTGGGCCATCTGATCCGCCTGCACAGCGAACACGCATACTTCAATGCCAGGTTGGCGCCATCGGCGTCGTCTCACCCCGTGGCCGGTCACACGCGGCTATGGGACACAACAGGCCTGCTCCGTCACAGAAGCCTCGGTGGACGCCGTTGACGCGCACCTTGCGTCGCTTCGCAGCCACACCCCAGCAGGGCCTGGCCAACATTCGCGCCGCACTTGAGCCGACGCTGCGCACCGCGACTTCTTTCGACGCCGGCCCCGGGGCCGACATGGACGAACAGGAATCCCCGTGACCATCGCCAGCGATGCCCTCACAGCGCGAGGCGCGGCCCTGCCCCAGTCCGCGACCAGGCTGACCGAGCGCCTCCGCCGCCCTGTCCCGCAGCTCGGCGTGTTCCTCCCCGCCGGATTCCCGTCCCCGCATCACAACGCGATCGCGCTGCGCCTGTTCGCCGCGCGAGGCGCAGACATCCTCGAGGTCGGCGTCCCGCATCACCATGCCCCCTACGACGGGCCCCTCGTCTCCGCCGCCTACCAGCAGGCTCTGCGCGACGGAACCTGCACCAGCGATGTCATGGACACCGTGCACCGAGTGGCCACGACCACCGATGCCTCTATAATTGTCATGACGTATTGGGAGCCCGTTCACGCCTGCGGGACCCGCCAATTCGCCCGCGATCTTGCCGCAGCCGACGCCGCAGGCGCGATGATCGTGGACCTACCGTCCCACTACGCCCCCGAGTGGATCGCCGCTGCCCGCGAGGCCGGAATCCACACCCCGCACCTTGTCGCCCGCGACGCCACCGATCAGGAGTTGGCGCGCACGGCGACCGTGGCGTCGGGCTGGGTGTACGCGCCGGCCGCCGAAGCCCTCACTGGATACACTGGTGAACTCGACATCCGCTCTCTCGCCGCCTTCACCCGACGCCTGCAGGCCGCAGGGCCCACCCCGGTGGTCACCGGCATCGGCGTCTCCACCCCCGCCAAGGCCGCCCAGGTCAAAGAACTCGTGGACAGCTTCGTCATCGGGTCCCCCTTGTCAGCCCCCTGCTCGAGTACGGCGCATCCCAAGGCCTGCATGCGGCAGCCGACCACGTCGCCGCGTTCGCCGACGCCCTCCACGGCCCCGTTCGTTAGCCTCGTCTTCGGTTGGGATGGGGTGGCGTCGCCGATCAGCGGACGCCTTCGACGTTCTTCGGCAGGGAACCGAGATCGAGGACTTCGCACAGGTCACGGGCCCGCAGGGGCTGCTTCTTCGCGTCGAAGACCGCGAGGATCTGCGGGTAGAGCGGGTACTCTGGCAGTCCCGGTGGTTCGGGCCGGGGCCTCCCGGCCGAGGCCGTCGGTCAGGGTTGTTGCGGTCTGGGTGATCCAATGTGTTCGAGGTCCGCTCGACCTCGTTCAGGCGGGCCGTGAGCTGGTCGATTTCGGCTTTCAGCTGGTCGGCCGCGTCGCCGAGTTCGTGTTCCTTCTCCGCGATCCGGCCGAAGAGTTCTTTGAACCTCATGCCGCTGCCCGTACCAGCTCAAAGGCAGGGCCGGGTTACGCCAACTTGCGGCGGGTGGTCCCGGTGAGTCGGCAGGTCATAGTCGCAAGGTCGTCCAGCCGTCAACGGGCCAGCAGATACGGTGAATAGATGCAGATCATCGGGGGGAATGAGCAACCGGGAACCGTGCTGCTACTGGCAGCCGCACCCGTTGGCAAGAGCAAACTAACCGAGGCGAGCAGCGTCATCCCTGTGCTTGCCGCCGTACCGCCGGCCGCGCTCGCGGGCACCGCGGCCGCCACTCTCATCGAGCTGGCAGACCCTGTAGACCCGCAGGCCGTTCTTACTCGCGTGCGGGGTGCCGCCGCGACCGAGGGCCCGCTCACCGTGGTGCTCGTCGGCCAGCTGCAGCTCGACCGCCGCCAGCAAGGTGTGCACCTAGCGCTCGCCCGCACCACGTCCTCAACGATCCGGTACACCGCACTTCCTTGGCCCTGGCTCGTGTCCGAACTCCGGCAGCGCCAACCGGACACGACCACTCTCTTCGTGGATCTGGTCGCCGACGCCGAGGTCTGGCAGCGGCTCGACAAGGAGCCGCTCGATTTCCCTGGCGGTACCCGTACGTACGGCGTCATTGCCCCGACGCCCAGCCGCCGGCGGATCGCCCATCCCGCCTACGCCCACGCCCTGGCCCAGATCCTGCGCACCGGCCAGCGCTCCACGCCCGACCGGCTGCACCACGAGGTCATGCTCCGCGCACCTGCCGCCGAGGGCGTACTCGTCCTCAGCCCCGAGCAACCCTCGACACCGACGAACACACAGCGCCCGCCCGCCCGTAGAGCACCCGCAGCCCAGGCTCCCGTTCCGGCCGCCATGCCGCAGCAAGCCCCCGCACCGGTCCCACAGCCGCCCACGCAGGCCCAAACACCCGCAGCGCAGATGTTCCAGCCGCCGCACATGTTCTCCACGAAGGCCGCCCCTGCTGTCCCAGCTCAGGTCCCACCGAGGAAGCAGCGCACCGTCTCGCCGGTCTACGAACCCAGTACCGCCGTGGTCCCAGTGGAGAGCGACCCGCACGATCAGATCAGTGCGCTGTCGCGGGCCGGCCGCCACCAGGAGGCCGTCGCCATGGCGGTCGCTGCCGAACAACGCGCCGTACAGATCCTCGGCACCAACACAATCGCAGCCGTCCACTGGATCGAGGTGCGCGCCTACCTGATCTCAGTTGCCCAGGATCCGGGCGCCTCCTGCCAGTTGTGGCTTCAGGCTGCACAGCTCCGCCTTGACTTGCTACAGCAGGCCCCCGACGCCCACGACGTCGAGAACGCCGTCGACCGAGCCCACCACCAGTGGGATCGCACCCGCGACGCTGCCCAGGCCCGCGCCCTGGCTTCGCAGCTCGTCGCCCTGCGCCGCCGGGTTCCCGGCCGTCAACGCGCCGCCCTTGATGCTGTCCAGAAGAAGGTTGAGCGGCTGAACGGGCCTTGACCCAAGGCCGGGTAGTTAGCGTTTTCGCTGGTCACGCAAGGGGAGTTGGGGGCCATGCTGTGGCGGCGTAGAGGCCTGGGCCGAGTTTGTGGATGAGGCCGGTCTCGGCCCATCTGGAGAGCTGTCGATACATGGTCTCCATGGTGATGTCGCCGAAATGGGAGGCGATGTCACGGGGACGCCAGAGGCGGTCGGGGTCCTTCTCGAGCAGGGCCAGGATTCGGTGCCGGCGTCGCTCGGCGAGGGCGGTGTGCCGGTCGTCGCGGGAGACGGCGGGGAGCTGAGGGCGGGATTCCGAAGGCCCGAGGACGGTGATGTCGAGACCGGTGACGGTGCGGGTGTTGTTGGGCCTGCCGGCCTCGTGCCGGGTGCTGTAGCGGGACATCGGTGACTTGACCTTGCGGGTGCTGACCCGCTGGCGTCGGGGCGGGAGGAGGCGGGTCAGGATCCGGTGGCCGATCAGCCCGAGGCGAGTGGCTCAGCGGGGTCGGTGATGACGGCGGCGGCCTGGACGACCTGGTCACGGGCGGTCTGGAGCGCGACGGTGAAGCAGCAGCGGTCCGGATCGGTGCCCGGCAGCGACTCCGCGGCCTCGACCATCACGGTCCGCAGGGCCTGGTAGAGAGTGAGCAGGGCCCACATCTCCTGCTCGACGCCGGCCGGGTCGCCCGAACGCAGGACGCGCCCGTTCATGATCGTGTGGCGGAGGGCGTAGTACGCCGATTCGTGTTCCCACCGCTGGTGGTAGATACCTGCCAGCACGGCCGCCGGGTAGCGGCGGGCGTCGGTCAGGGTAGTGACGAGCCGGTAGGAGCCTGCAAAGACGGTCCCGTCCGCGCAGGTCACCGTGATGGTTGCGTCGATGACACGAACTTTCTCCGTACCGATCACCGAGAGGTACGAGCCGTCGCCGAGACGCGTCAGGACCGGGGTGCGGCGGTTGGCCCGGAGCCGGCCCAGCACCTGTGCGCCGGTCGCGTTCACTGCGGCGAGGAAGCTGTTGCCGCCGAAGCCCTTGTCCCACAGGACCAGCATGTCCGGCCGCAGCAGATGCAGTAGCCGTGAGGCGTAACCCGTCTCGCCACCGGCTGGCGGCCCGAACACCGCGCCGATGAGCGCCCTGGTCCCGGTCTCGACCAGCGTCATCAACTCGATGGTCGGATAGCCGTTGGTGAGACGTCCTCCCCAGCCAGAGCCGGTTCCGCTCGGAGTCGGCGACCTTGTGTGAACTGCACCCGTCGAACGACACCGTCCGGAACGGACCGAATCGCACCCCCGGTGTCGTCGGCCGGGCCAGCGGACCGGCCAGCACCTCGAACAGTGCCCGAACCGGTGCGACTCCAAGCCGACGGCGCAGATCACGCAGGGCCTTCGGTGTCGGACCAGCCACCGAAACCCCGTCCAGGCCCGCCGTCAGCTTGTCCCAGACCAGCCGGCATCCGACCTCGGGGAACAGGCACATCGCGAGCAGGAAGTACACCCCGACCCGCGACGGGAGATCACGCAGTCGCCGCTGCATCGACCGCGTCTCCTCCAGGACCGCGTCGACCAGCTCAAACGGCACGACGGCTGTCAGCTCGCCCAGATGCCCCGGCGCGAACCGGCCCGCCGCCACGGTGACCGTACGGGTGATAGCCGTCACGGCAGACGGCAGGACATCATGAAACGGCAACGGAGCTCCTCGTGAACAAGCTGTCCTGGACGACTGCCTGTACCAACGAGCGCCGTTGCTCCACTCCGAGAATCCCTCAACGGGCTTGCGTGACCAGCGAAAACGCTAACTACCCGGCCTTGGGTCAAGGCCCCTCACGGGATGTCCCACACATCCGGTCGGTCTCGGCCCAGTGCACCCGGGAAAAGGAGCTGGCCGGCCGGGATTCGCAGTCCCGCACGAGCCGCCGGTGCATTATCAAGATCCCGAGGTTTGCTCCACTCTCCACCGGATCGACTTCGGGACGAACCCGATATCCTGCGGGTTCCGCTCAACGATCTCGACGGCCATGCCCAGCGAGCGGCCGTGTTGCACGACCGAATGCTTGAAGCCCTGGTCGACCAGGGCCTTGACGGTGCTGGGAGCCCGTTCGGTGACGGTGTCCAGCAGAGCGATACCGACCTCGTTGTCATTCGCACTCGCCGCAGGCACCACCACCGCGATGACCAGGCCCAACACGTCCACGGCGATCCCGCGCTTGCGGCCCGGCACCCGTTTCGCAGCGTCCTTGCCGGTCGTCGCTGCGGGCACGTTCACCGCGGCGTGGACACTCTGAGTGTCCAGGACCACCTGGGACGGGTCCTCAATCGACCGGCCTGCTCCCGAACCGAGCAGCGCAACAACTCGTTGATGGTCTGATCGGTTCCGTCGTCCCGCCACTTCGCGAAGTAGTAGTACGTCGCGCGGGGCGGCAGATCGCGCGGCAGGTAGTCTCACTGACAGTCGGCCCTGGCAGAGGATCGCGTTCACAGTCTCCCGCGTCTCGTACCTGCCCTGATGCCCGCAGACTGAGGGATGCGCCGTCTTCCGCGCGGTGATTACCGGCTCCATCAACGCCTACCGCTTGTCGGACAAGTCGCCCAGGTACCGCTTGCGTCCACTCAACCCACTACCCAAGCAAACCCCGCACCGCCGACCGGCGGCAATCCTGCTGCCAGCACTCTCGGAACATGAGCGGGCATCCCTCACCACACACTGCGCACCCGGCCACGCCGCAGTGTTGATCTGTCCTCGGTCCTCGGAAGGCCTGCGTGACGGACTGCAGGTGGCTGGGCTCGCGGTCGGAGAGACGACGCCGAGTGTTGTCGTACGGGAACGGTTGGCCCGGCGCTACAGGCTGCTGATTGAAGATCTGGAGGTGGGCATCCTTCGCGCACCCGTCCCGCTGGGAGCGGGCGGCCCACCCGTGGGTATCGAGATCTTCACGTTGGCGGCGCCCGACGGTTCGCCCCTTGGTCACGTCGCGGCTCGCGAACGGGTGAACCGGCATGAGGCGCATCTGGCGTTGGATGTGGCTGCGCCCGACGACGTGGTGCTCGGCGGCCTGCGGGCGCTGTTGGCCGGGCTGGGGGATGCTGCCCGACGGCGGTTGATATAGCCCTCACGAGGACGTAAGCGTGTTCTATTTCCGCTCCCCGCAGAACGCGGCCGCCGCCCACGGCTATCAGCGCCTGGAGCTGCCAGCGCGAGGCCACTACCCTGTGGCGCTCACTGCCCATCTGTCCGCAGTGGCTGAGGAGTTGGCGGACGACCCGGCCAGGCGGCTGCTGGAGCTCATGACCGGCGCCTGAGCCACTCAAGCCATCGCGGTGGCGGCCGAACTGGGCCTCGCCGACCATCTGCCCCAGACCGGGTCTCCCGTGTCGCCGTTGCCGATCTCAGAGCTGGCGCAGCGCGTTGGCGTCCACTCCGGAAGCCTGGATAGATTCCTTCGTTACCTCGCAGCTCTCGGACACTTGACCGCGGTCGACGGTTCGTATGTGCTCACCCGCTCCACCTGCTGCTACGCCAGAACCTGGAGCACTCCCTCCGGCCACTGGCCCGACTCTACGGGGCCCTTCTATACGTCCTTCGACAGGCTGCTCCACGCCGTGCACACCGGCCAGGACGCATTCGAGCACCACTTCGGCGCGAATCACTTCTCCTACTTCGCGGAGCATCCGCTGTGGGGTGAGCAGTTCGATCGAGGCATGGCCGCCAGCGCCGCCATGTTCGGACCGGTTGCTGCTGTCGTCAACCGTCCAGGCGTCGAGACGGTGGTGGGCATCGCCGGCGGCAACGGTGAGTTACTGGCACAACTGCTCACAGAGGTGCCCCGGCTGCGCAGCGTCCTGCTGGAACGGGAGCACACGGCGGCGGCTCGAGCCAAGTTAGAGAAGGCCGGTCTGGCCGACCGATGCACTTTCGTCGTGGGTGACTTCACCGAGTCCGTACCCGACGGCGGAGACGCCTATCTGCTCTCGCGGGTGCTGCACGACTGGGACGAAGAACCGTGCCGCGACATCCTTCGCCGATGCGCCGTGGCCATGCCCGCTCACGCAGAGCTGCTCGTCGTGGAACGGCTGTTACCCGAGGACAGCAGCGCCTCCCTCGCGCCGGCCTGGGATGTGCACATGATGTGCAACGTCAGCGGCCGCGAGCGAACCGAGGCGGAATACCGGGGCCGCTCGCCGACGCTGGCTTCGAGCTTGCCCGTATCAGGCCATCCTGGCCCGCAACGTCGGTGGGCGACGGGCAGGCAATGACACACTGAGCGCCCAACGGAGTTCCCTTGTGGACAGTCGGATCTCGGTCGATCTTCTGTCCTGCCGGGAGCCCCGTTGTCGCGCCTTGCCCTTCGAGCGGGCGTCACCGAAAGTGACGAACCACGGAACACAATCAGAGGACAACCCCGCCTCAACTCGCCATCGGCAAGCCTCTGATCTGTACGTACTGGCCAACTCGCCGGCACTGCACCTCAGAAGGCACTTTCGCGTTATCTTGCGGAATCCGGCCTCACACCAGATGAAGGTGTGAGGCCAACGAGGTAAGGCAGCAGCTCCGATCGTCAGAATGTACTGAACTGGGAGCCAGGAACGGGGGTGCACTCACCAGGCCTGAATGACGAAATGCGGTCGTTGACGTAGGCACCCACGTTAGCCGAGCTGCCACCGGGCTTGATCTTCCCGAGACAGTACTCGAAATTCGAGTCACGGTAGAAGCTGATATAGCCACCCGTGCGATTCCACATCGAGGACGCCCGGTCGTTGAAGTCATGCAGGTTGGCCTGAGGCTCACTGGAGTACGCGTACAGGCCGTCGTAGTTGGTGTTCTGCCACATACAGAACTTATTTGCCGGGCAAACGGAATAGTCAGCCGAAGCGATGGGAGCAGTCACCACCCCGAAACCCAAGGCGGCGGCAAGGGCGAAGCCCGTCCCGAGCAGGCGTACTGTTCTCTGTCTCATGCTCATGCTCATGCGAGGTCCTTATCTGGTCGTCGCGCATATTTTGCTGGCTGTGCACTGCCTACTACGACCTCGTCGCAGGCACGGTTCACCTGAGGCGATGACGTCAGTGTGACCAGCGAGCAGGGATCAGTTGGTTCGGTGCCAGCGCCCCAGTGGCGCGACTCCGAGTGCTCGTCGAACGGCGGGTCAGATGCCCGTCTTTGGCGGTAACTACGTCGTCAGGCTCGGTCCTTGAGACGGTTTCCCGCAGTCTGACGACGAGCTCGGCGACGGGCACGACACGCTGCGGCAGGGCCGCGGACGCGCTCCATGACAATCTCCGGGTTGTCCCTGCCCGGGACCGTTCGGCGGCGAGGTCGTAACCCTGCTGCCAGCCATTGCTGCCCTGTTCGGCCAGCACCGGCCTGAGCCGAGTGACGCCCGAGGGCGGTCTGCGGGGGGCCGGTGCCGCATGGCCAGCGCGTCCCAACCGCCGGCCCCCCACTTCGCCCACCACGTGTCGACCGCCTTCAGTGATACTCCGAAGACCGCCACCACGTCCTCACGGTCCCACCCCGCCACCAACGCGGCCACCGCCCGCAGCCGCAGGGCCTCCTGCGCCGACGGCGACAGGTGCGTCCCCACCAGATCGCTCACACGCCACCAACGGCCCGGAACCCAAAGCGTTTCGGATCAATAGATGATCACGAGAAAGTCCCACGGCCTCCAGTCTGGACTCGCCGCGTCGAGTGTCCATACTCTCCTTCGGTGAGACCAGCGAAGCGGAGGATCAAGGAATGGCATACGACTTCACCGGCATGACTTTCGTCATCACCGGGGGAACCCGCGGTATCGGCGCGAGCACCGCGCGGATGGCTGCCGCATACGGTGCGAACGTCGTGATCTCTGGCACCGACCGAGACGCGGGAGAGAGGGTTGAGGCTGAGATCTCCGGCGACGGAGGCGCCGTCCTCTTTGTGGCCTGCGACGTAACGGATGCCGTCCAGGTGGATCGGCTGATGTCCGCCGCCGTCGACGCCTACGACGGAATCGATGTACTTTACAACAATGCTGGAGTGCACGAGAGTGCGCTTTCTTCCGCGCTCTCCATCGAAGAGATGGCGTTGGAGACCTGGGATCGTGTGCTCGCTGTCAATTTGCGCGGTCCATGGCTCTGTTCGAAGTTCGCGGTTCCTTATCTCAAGCTGAGCCGACGGAATCCGTCGATCATCAATACGGGTTCGACCGGCTCCGTCTCGGGCTATCCAGCCAGCCTGGCGTACGGGCCGAGCAAGGGGGGCCTGACACTCCTGACGAAGAACCTGGCCGTGGAGCTGGCGAAGTACGGCATCCGCGCCAACTGCCTCTGCCCAGCCTCCACGGAGACTGAGATGGTGACCAATTACCTGGCCGCGTCCGATAACCCGGAGGCTCTTCTGCGCACCATGTCAGCGACGCATCTGGTGCCCCGGATCGGACAGCCGGACGATATCGCCAACCTGGTCTGCTTTCTGGCCAGTGACAAAGCGTTGTTCGTCAACGGTGCCGATTGGCTGATCGACGGTGGATCCCTGGCCTGGCGCGGTACCGGCGAAGCGATCGGACTCTATTGATCCGAAACGCTTTGGGTTCAGGCTCGTTTACGGTGTGTGAGTGATCTGGTGGGGGATGCGCGGGCCTGGTCGCCGGACGCGCAGGAGGC
>NZ_JBSFBQ010000080.1:0-26225 GCF_053593015.1 Streptomyces sp. NPDC002403
CGTCTCAATCACATGCGCGGGGGCCTCGTTGGTCATCCATCCTGCCGCACTCGCCCTGCCGCATGCACTCGTGGAGTGGGTCACCATGCTGATCACCATCCGTGAGAGGCGACCGGCGATGCAAGCTCCGTCCGTCCCAGCATGCGATGGTGGCACTGGTGTACCTGCGTGAACACACCACTCCGGTGAAGACCGCCGCCGGGTTCGGGATCAGCGAGTCCACCGCCCATGCTTACACGAGCGCAGTCGTCGACCTGCTCGCCGTTTGGTGGCCCCGCAACGGGGCTCCCGGCCTCCGGGCTCGGCATGACTTCCCCCACTCCAGCCCGAGGCTGCGTTCAGCTCCGCCAGTGGGATCTCCGTGGTGCCCGGCACCAAGCCGGAGAGTCGTCGCTCGCCCGAACCCTTGACGCGGCGATTGAAACGTTTCTAGCGTACGTGCAACAGCTTCCGTCAGCGTGAATCTGATTCACATGGCTGAACTCAATGTGCCCGTCTCCGGTTGGAGATCGGCATCGTCGTCCTGGCGGACTCAACGACAGTTAGAGACCATATGAAGATCGTCGACGTCAGTGTCACGCCTCTCGCCTTCGGCGACCCACCCCTGCTCAACAGCACAGGCGTGCACGAACCGTTGGTGTTGCGCTGCGTGGTGCAGCTGCACCTAGAGGACGGCACCGTCGGCCTGGGCGAGTGTCCCGGCGGGCGGGCGGAGACCGAGCGTCTGCAGGCCGCGGCGGAAGCGGTGCGTGGCCTCGACGTCTTCGCCACGGAACGTGCGCGCCGCACCGTGCACGACGCGCTGCGCGCCGACACGACGCGTGTCGAGGAACGGGACTCGGCATGGTCACCTCTTGAGGTCTCCATGCTGGACGCCCAGGGAAAACTGACCGGCCGCTCAGTCAGTGATCTGCTGGGCGGGGCGGTCCGCGAGGCGGTGCCGTACAGCGGCTACCTCTTCTACAAGTGGGCGCAGCACCCCGCGCTCGACGGACGCCAGGAGCCGGCCGACGACTGGGGTGCAGCGCTCGACCCGGACGGAGTGGTCCGCCAGGCGCGCAGGATGATCGACCGGTACGGCTTCGGCTCCCTCAAGCTCAAGGGCGGTGTCTTCCCGCCCGATCAGGAGATCGCCGCCGTCCGCGCGCTCGCCGGCGCCTTTCCCGGGCTTCCGCTGCGGATCGACCCCAACGCGGCATGGACCGTGGATACTTCCCTCACGGTGGCCCGCGAGCTGGCCAGCGTACTCGAATATCTGGAGGATCCCACTCCGGGCATCGAGGGGATGGGAGAGGTCGCGCGCGAGGCGGGCATGCCGCTCGCGACCAACATGATCGTGTCGAATCTCGCGCATGTCCGGCCGGCCATCCAGCACGACGCGGTCCAAGTGCTGCTGCTCGACCACCACCTCTGGGGCGGACTGCGTCGCAGCCGTGAACTGGCCGTGCTGTGCCAGGCGTTCGGCATCGGTCTGTCCATGCACTCCAACTCCCACCTGGGCATCAGTCTGGCCGCGATGACCCATCTCGCGGCCACCGTGCCCGAGCTCACCTACGCCTGCGACACCCACTACCCATGGAACGCCGAGCACGACGTGGTCAAGCCCGGGGCCCTGCGGTTCACCAAGGGGAGCGTGCCAGTGCCGACCGGTCCCGGCCTGGGTGTCGAGCTCGACCACGAAGCCCTCGACCGGCTCCACCGCGCCTACGTGGAGTCCGGCCGTGAACGCCGGGACGACACCGCCTACATGCGACGCGTGGACCCGGCCTACGACCCAGCACTGCCCCGTTGGTGACCCCGGGAATGCCTGCCGTGACCTCCGCGCCCTCCCCCGCGCGCCTCGAAGCCTGCCTCTGGCTCACGCCGAAGATCTTCGACGACCTGACCGACCCGGAGCCGGGCATCGAAGCCTTCTTCGACCACCACGCGCACTGGGCACAGGACCGGGATCTCACCCTGGTCTTCTGCGCGGGCAACGGCGACCACATCCTCAACTACACCGGCCGTCGCGACGAACGCTTCGACTGGGCCCGCTACAACTGCTACGCGGCCGACACCCAGGAAGGCGGTCCCGCCGGGATCGCCCGCAGACACAACGCCGACTGGCTGGAACGCGTACGGGAAGGAGGGGAGCGCTCGTTCAACCCCTACTCCGCGGGCCCGATGTTCACCCTGTCCGAGCAGCCCATGGACTACGACGTCCTCGCCGGGGTGTATACCACGGTGCGACGGGTCGCCGAGCGACGTGGGCTGCGAGTGCGCCTGCTCGAATACCTGGAGCCCGGCCCCGAGTTCTGCCGCAGCGAGTGGAAGACCGCGCGCCACCCCGAGGTGTCGTCGGCCTCCGCGGACGTCGGCGGGCACATGGTTCCCGGCGTCATCGACGTCACGCTGCCGCTGGTCGCCGACCCGCGCCCGTACCGGGCCTTCCCCGAAGGCGTTCCGGCCGGCGTGCTCGCCGGTGACTTCGTAGCGGCCCAGACCGCCGCGTTCGTCGACGACTTCGGGCTCGACGGGGTGATGCTCGGCAACCAGTTCGGCCTGCTCGGTTTCTGGCATCCCGACAACGCTCCGAAGCTGACTCCCGAACGCGTCGAGGGCATCGCGCGCTTCTTCGTCCAGGTGCGCGAGCGGATGGGCGAACGGCTCGTGTACTGGATGGACACGTACTGGCGCACGGAGGTCGAGCGCGCGACATGGGGCATGACCGATGCCTGTTATGCCGCGCTGGACGCCGTCCTCGTGTCCACGTTCGCGGTCCTC
The DNA here is from genome assembly GCF_053593015.1 of Streptomyces sp. NPDC002403. Lineage (NCBI taxonomy): Bacteria > Bacillati > Actinomycetota > Actinomycetes > Kitasatosporales > Streptomycetaceae > Streptomyces > Streptomyces sp. NPDC002403. The sequence goes on from NZ_JBSFBQ010000080.1 coordinate 2,764, forward strand.
GTCGAACGGACCGAGATCGTGCCCAACCTACTGAGCAAGGCGGCCCTGTCCGACGGCGGGACAGGCGGACCGAGGGTCCTGTTCGGCCTGGACTTCGTCGACCCCTGGTACTGGTACCGGACCCATCTCGACGACCGGCGGACTTACCTCTACCAGCGGGATGTGCTGCGGCAACACGGCGCACGGCTCGACGGCGTCTCGTTCTTCGCCAACGACACGTTCGGCCACTATGTCCCCATCGCCCGCCTCGACGAGACCCTCGACGCCGTGCGATGCGCGGACGCCCTGGGCTCAGCCCGTGCCCCTGGCCAGGGAAGGACACTTCGATGAGCGACATCCACTAGCCGCCCCCCACTGACGGCTCGCTCACCCGCATCACGCGGCGGCGCACCGCGTCGGTCTCGTGGCCGGCGGACTCGGCGCGTACTGGCCGCAGTTTCCCGGTCCGCTCGACCAACTCCGCGCTTCCGCACGGTTCGTGAGGAGCCGCTTCGAGAACATGCGCTGCGAGGTCGTCGGCGCGGGCGTCCGAGAAGCTCCGCGTGGCCGACTGCGACCTCGTGGTGACGTATCTGACGGCCTCGATGGTGCTGCCGATCGCACAGCGCACCGGTCCTGGTCATCGACCTCCAGCTGACGAAAGCCACGGACCACGCCACGACCGGCCCCGGCGACCGGCTCGCGTACTGCGGTCAGTGCCCGTTGCCCGAGACCGCCAATGTGTTCCGGCGCGGCGGCATCCCCTTCCGCTCCGTCTCCGGACATCTGTACGACGACAACGCCTGGGCCCGCATCGGACGTTGGATCTCCGCCGCAGCCGTGCGCGGCGTGCTGCGTTACGGGCGGCACGGCCTGATGGGAAGCCTCTATCCCGGCATGCTCGACGTCTCGACCGACATGACGCTGATCTCCACTCAACTGGGCGGCCACATGAGGGTGTTGGAGTTCGACAACCTTCGCGTACGGGACGCCGCCGTGTCCGAGAAGGAGGTGGCGGAGCGGGTCGCCCTGGCCCGCGAGGTGTTCACGCTGGACGCGTCTGTCGACGAGGACGACCTCGGCCGGGCTGCCCGGGTCTCCCTCGGCTCGACCGCCTCGTCGAGGACTTCGCGCTCGATAGCGGCGCCGACTACCACCGCGGCCTGGACGGCGAGATCCACGCACGGCTCGGCGCCGGCATGATCCTCGACGCCTCGCTGCTGACCGCGCGGGGTATTCCGGTCACGGGCGAGTACGAGCTGCGCACGAGTCTGGCGATGCTCGTCGCCGACACGCTCGGCGCGGGCCGCTCCTTCACGGAACTGCAGGCGCTCAACTTCGAGGACGGCGTGGTGGAGATGGGGCACCACGGCCCCGCCCATCTCGCCATCAGCGCCCGCGATCCCCTGCCGCGGCGGCTCGGCGTCTACCGCGGCAAGCGGGGCTACGGCGTGAGTGCCGAGTTCGACGTCCGGCACGGCCCCGTCACCACGTTCGGCCTCGGCCAGGAGGCCGACGGGACCTTCGTGCTCATCGCGTCCGAGGGCGAGGTCGTCCTCGGCCCACTCCTGGAGATCGGCAACACGACCTCCCGCGTCGACTTCGGCTTCGACCCGGGCAAGTGGACGGACGCCTGGTCGGCCAGCGGCATCGGCCACCACTGGACGCTCTGCACGGGCCACCGGGCGAAGGAACTGCGCGCCACCGCGGACCTGCTCGGCCTGCCCTTCCGCACCTGACACGGGCGAACGTCCTCTGAACGCGCCGGTACCCCGGGCGGTCGGCCCGCCCGGGGCACCACGCTTCCTACAGCGCGATGCTGATGGTCCCGTGGTCGGACAGGTTGGTCAGGTTCATCTGTGCCAGGGTCGTGGCCGGCGCCGAACTGCCCGGCATCTGCACGTTGTGCAGGACGACTCCGTCGATGGGCGCGCCCGGCTGGCCATTGATGCGAGCCGGGGTGGTGCCGGCGTTGCGCACCTTGATGTCGGTCAGCGTGACGCCGTTGACCGCTCCGACGCCGAGGGTGTTGCCGGTCCACAGCGCGAGCCAGGTGCGGTTGCCGTCGTTGGTGTAGCTCAGGTTCTCGATGTCGATGTTCTCGAAGCGGATCCCGGTGGCAGACGCCGCACCATATTTGTGGTGGACACCGATGCCAACCGCCGCGTCATGCACGACGACGTTCTTGAACGTGACACCGGACTGGGGCTGGATCACGCCCTGGCCGACCTTGACGCCGTAGCAGTACGTCCACGAGACGAGATCATCGAAGACAACGTTGTCCAACGGCCTGGGATCGCCGGGGATCTGGCGGAAGAGATCGGTGTCGGCGGCCCAGGTCTTGGTGCTGAACGGGTCGTCGAGGCCGATGCCGATGGCGTGGGTGACGTTGACGTTCGTCGACTCCATGACGTCGATGCCGTCGTTCTCGCCCATGTCGAACCGGTTGAACATCTTGATGTTGGTGAAGCTCATGTCGGAGGACCGTGTCGGCATGATCGCCCAACTGCTGGACTCCCGGAAGGTGATGCCGTCCACGCGGAAGTTCTTCGTGTAGATGGGGGTCAGCAGGTTCACGCCGAGGTTGTCGGGCGCGAGCGACGCCTGGCCGTTCCCGTCGATGATGCCTCGGCCGTAGATCGAGATGTTCTCGGACGAGTATCGGGTGGACAGGAACCAGGTGATGTCGCGGCCCTGCGAGTCCTTGTGCCAGTGGACGTCGTAGTGGGCGCGCTCGCCCGTGTAGCGCAGGACAGCGCCGGGTTCGAGGTAGAGGGCGAGGTTGCTGCGCAGGTAGAGGGTGCCGAGCGTGTAGACCCCGGCGGGTACGTACACGGTTCCCTGCCGGCCGTTCGTCGAGCCCCAGGCCGCGGCGTCGTTGAGCGCTGTCTGGAACGCCGCGGTCGAGTAGCCCGATCCCGGCGTGGCGTTGTAGGGCGCGCTTCGTACATTGAAGACGCCGGTTCCCGAGGAGGCCGGCCGGTTCGTCTCCGCGGGGTCGATGGCGATGACGAGCTTGGGTCGGCCGTCCAGCCGCACGATGAGGTACTCGTCGTTGGACACCGTGAACTTCAGGGTGGGGCCACTGATCGTGCCCGTGAGGTTCAGTTTGACGGGGCTGATCGAATACGACCCGATCGCGGTGTTGTTGACTTTCGTGAGGGCGAGTTCGGCACTGCCGCCGCCGATCGCGAACTGGGCGATGTCGTAGCCCGGGTAGTGCGTGATGGGCACGTTCTGCCCGTTGGCGGTGAGCCGGTAGTCGGTGGATGCTGCGTAGATCGACGGCACGGGGTACACGTGCACCGCGGCTGCCGCCGCCTGCGAGGTCTGCGGCACTCCCACGACCGCGGCGACGGTCGCGAAAGCCGCGAACAGGGCGAGGAGAAGACGAGTCGCCGCCGGACGGCGTCTTCTCGGCGGACTGCTGCGAACTGGGTTTTCGAATCGTTTCATCACGAAACTGAACGACCCTCCCGGACAGGCCCTGGGGTCAGGGCGTGGGAAAGCCGGACACGCGGAGGCATCGCCGCACTGCGGCGGGCGTGGTCCGGCGGAGGACGAGTCACGCTAGCGGAAGTATTCGTCCATGTGAACTGTCTTCACGTAGCCGGATATTGGGGCAGCTCACACCGGGTGGTTCGCCCCCCGACCCGCAGATGCCTCGCCGTGCGCCCGCGCAAGTAGGGCCTGGTGAGGGCTTGCTGACGACCCTTCATCTCCCTATGAAGACAACGTTGTCAACATAATCAAACATTTCCCGCACGACCGTTGACCGGGCTTGAGGGCGCTCCCTAGTGTGCGGGCATCGTTCACAGCCATGAATCGATTCATACCCATGAAAGGAGCCGCAATGCGCCCAGCCTCCTCCCGCGTCCCGGTCACGCTTCTCGCCCTGGCCGGTCTGTGTGCCGGTCTCACCGCCTGCAGCTCGGGCGGCGACGGCGCGTCGAGCGCCGACGGCCCTCTCGAGGTGTGGACCCGCAGCGCCCCGGCGCCGGCCGCCACGTACAAGAAGGTCTTCGCCGCCTTCACCAAGAAGACCGGCATCAAGGTCGACTACAAGCCCGTCATCGAGTTCGACAAGCTGCTGCAGGCCCGCGCCTCGTCCAAGGACCTCCCCGACGTCTTCATCAACGATGCGGCCTCGCTGGGCACTTACCAGTCGCAGGGCCTTCTGCTGCCCATCGACCCCTCGTCCGTCGCGGGCAACAAGAGCGTCTCCGCCGCCAACTGGGGCTACGCGAAGGGCATCGACGGCAAGACCTACGGAGTGCCCTTCTCCCGCCAGGCGTTCAACACGTACATCCGCAAGGACTGGCTGAAGAAGCTCGGCCTCCCGGTCCCGAAGACCTGGGACGACCTCACGAAGGTGGCGACCGCGTTCGCCACCCGGGACCCCGACGGCGACGGCAAGGCCGACACCTACGGGATGGTCGTGCCGGGGTCCACCGAGCGCGGCTATCTCGCCTGGTGGGCGGCCTCATACATCTGGCAGGGCGGCGGCGACTTCATCAAGAGGACCGGCGACGGCAAGTACCAGAGCGTCATCGACTCCCCGGGCACGGCCAAGGCCGTCACCTGGATCAAGACGCAGTTCTGCACCAAGGGCAACGTCGAGCCCGGCGCCCTCACCTCGACGACGTCCACGGCCACGCACTTCCACGAGGGCGCGGCGGGCATCACCCTGACCGGCCCCTACATGATGTCGGGGTTTGACCAGCAGCTCGGCAAGGACAAGTACGAGATCATCCCCACCCCGAAGGGTCCCTCGGGCACCAGCACCACGCTGGCCGAGGGCGAGACGATCTACCTCGGCGCGGGCTCCAAGAAGAACGCGGAGCAGAAGAAGCTCGCGGAGTTCCTCATCACGCCCGAGGCGCAGAAGATCGCGATGACCAGTGACACCACCACCCAGCCGGTCGTGCGCCTCCCGGTCAACACCTCGCTCGACGCGGCCACGGGCCACGGCGACCCGCGGTGGAAGACCGCGCAGCAGCAGTACGACGACGACTCGCGCGCCTTCCCGCAGGACATCGACTTCACCGCGGTGAAGCAGGCCGTCGCCGAGGACCTGAACAAGATCCTCGCCTCCTGCGGCAGCGACAACATCGCCTCCGGCCTCAAGCAGCTCGGCAAGGACGTCACCGCCGAGCTCGAGAACCAGGACCTGACGTGACGGCGCCCGTGATCGCACGTCCCCCCTCGAAGACGAAGGACACCGCGTCGGTACGGCGTCCGCGGCGCACCCTCGACGCGCTGCGCAGACGGGGCCGGCGGTCGCTGCTGCCCTGGCTGTTCCTGGCTCCCGCGCTGCTGCTCGCGGTGTACTTCAAGTTCATCCCGATGTTCAAGGGCATCCGGATGAGCCTGTACAAGGTTCAGCCGTTCCTCGGCGACCAGTGGGTCGGCTTCGACAACTACCGCAAGGTGCTGGAGGACGAGCGCTTCCGGGACGCGATCGGCCACACCCTACTGCTCGGCGCGGGCGGGACCTTCGGGTCCATCGCCCTCGGGTTCCTGCTCGCGCTGCTCCTCGAAGGGCAGGGCCGCACCCTGTGGCTGCTGCGTTCGGCGGTGTTCTTGCCGGTGGTCACGGCCACCGCGGTGGTCGGTGAGATCTGGCGGCTGCTGTACTCGCCGACGGCGGACGGGTTCATCAACAACCTGCTGGGCTTCCTGGGCGTCGGCCCGCTGCCGTTCCTCGACAGTCCGGACAGTGCCCTGTGGTCCGTGATGGGGGTGAGCGTCTGGATGGGCACCCCGTACAACATGGTCATCCTGCTCGCCGGCCTGGCCGGGGTGGACCGTTCGCTGTACGAGGCGTCCGCCATCGACGGCGCCTCGACGCTGCAGCGCATCCGCCACATCACGTTGCCCGCGCTGCGGCCGGCGATGACCATCGTCCTGACGCTGGCCGCCATCCGCAGTCTGCGCAGCTTCACCGAGGTGTACGTGCTGACCGGCGGCGGCCCCGCGGGCTCCACCGAGGTGTGGATGACGAGGGTGTTCTCGCTCGGTTTCGAGCGCAACGACATGGGCGTCGCCTCCGCCGCCTCGATGCTCCTGCTGGCCGTGACCCTGCTGCTCACGCTCGGCGTCAACTACTTCCGGCGAAAGGGCGACCGATGAGCGCGCCTTCCCTTCCCCGCACCCACTCGCCGCGGCTGTCCCGGCAGGGCACGGACAGCGCCCGGCTCGACACGGCGCTCGGCTGGACTCCGCGGCTCGGCCCCGCGCTCGTGCTGCGGGTCGTGCTGTGCGTGCTGGTCCTGTTCTTGTTCGCCGCCCCGTTCGTCACCATGCTTAGCGGCGCCTTCGACGCGGGGGCCCGCTCCACCGCGCTGTCGCTCTTCCCGAGTCACCCGACGCTCAACAACTTCCGGGTTGCCCAGAGCCGGGACCTGTGGGGCTATCTCACCAACTCGCTGGTCATCGCGGGCGGTGGGCTGCTGCTGCAGATGGTGGTGTCGGTGTTCGCGGCCTATGCCCTGGCCCGGCGCCGCTTCCGGGGCTCCGCCGTGGTCATGTCGCTGTTCCTGCTCACCATGATGCTTCCCGAGGAGGTCATCGCCGTTCCGCTGTCGCTGGTCATCGGTGATCTGCCGGTGCTCCATGTCAGCCTCAGGGGCACGCTGTTGGGGGTGATGCTGCCGGTCGGCATCTGGGGTTTCTCCATCCTCGTGATGACCGAGTTCATGAAGGAGATCCCCAAGGAGATAGAGGAGGCCGCGCGCCTCGACGGCGTCGGGGAGTTCCGGATGCTGTGGCAGATCGTTCTGCCGCTGTGCCGGCCCGCCCTCGGGGTGATCGGGATCTTCGGGTTCCTCATGATCTGGGACCAGTATCTGCTGCCGCTGATCGTCGCCAACGACCCCGGCGACTACACGCTCACCGTCGCCCTGTCTGTCATGCGAACCGACCCCGTCGTGGGCCCCGGCGCACTCCTCGCGGGCGCTCTCGTCGCACTGGTCCCGAGCCTGATCGTCTACTTCTGCCTGCAGAGTTCCATGATCCGCGGCATCACCGCGGGTGCGAGCAAGGGATGAACACCTCTCCATGAACCTCTCCGGAGTCCTCTTCTTTCCGGTCACCCCCTTCGCGCCCGACGGGGCCGTCGACCAGGAGGCGCTGGCCATCCACATCTCCCAGGGAGTGGGCGCCGGGGCGGGCGCCGTCTTCGCGGCCTGCGGCACGGGTGAGTTCCACGCCCTCTCGCCCGAGGAGATCGGCGTCTGCGCCCGCGTCGCCGTGACGGTCACCGCGGGACGCGTCCCCGTGGTCATCGCCGCAGGCGGTCCACCGCCGGTGGTGCGTGAACAGGCGCGGCGGATACGGGAGTCAGGCGCGGACGGCGTCCTGCTCCTTCCGCCCTACCTCGTGCAGAGCCCCCAACAGGGCCTGGTCCGCTACGTCGAGGAGGCGGCGCGCGCGGCCGGTCTCCCGGTCATCGTGTACCAGCGGGGCAACGCGGTCCTCACCCCGAGGACCGCGACGGCCCTCGCGGGGATACCCGGTGTCGTCGGCCTCAAGGACGGTGTCGGGGATCTGGAGTCGCTGCACAGGATCGTGCGGGCGATACGGGCCGAACGCGCCGAGTTCCAGTTCTTCAACGGGCTGCCCACGGCCGAGATGACGATGCACGCCTACCGGGGGCTCGAGGTGTCGCTGTACTCCTCGGCCGTCTTCGCCTTCGCGCCGGAGATTGCACTCGCCTTCCACCGCGCGTTCACCGGCGGCGACGAGGAGACACAACGCGTTCTCCTGGACGAGTTCTACGCCCCGCTCGTCGACCTGCGCGGTCAACAGCCGGGCTACGCCGTGTCGTTGGTCAAGGCCGGGGTCCGCCTCCGCGGCCTCGACGCCGGCGGCGTCCGGGCGCCGCTGATGGATCCTGCGGCCGAGGATCTCGACCGGCTGGAGAAACTCCTCGACCGCGGACTGCGCCTCGTGGCCGCCTGAGTCACCGAACCGCCGCCGCCCTCGCCGAAGGACCATCACCATGGCACCCGATCTGACCGCCTTCCTCGACGACCTGCACACCGAGTTCGACCCCGGGACCGGGATGCCCTGGTCCACCCCCACCACCCCCGGCTACCACACCCGCATCCCCCAGGGCAGCCGTGTCCACGAGACCCGGCTCGCCGCCGACTACGCCCTCGGGCTGCTCCAGTCCGGCACCGACGAGCACGTCGAGCGCGCCCACACCGTGCTGCGCGCGCTCCTCGCCGAGCAGGACACCGACCCGATATCGAAGCACTACGGCCTGTGGGGCTGGTTCCTGGAGGAGCCCGCGGCGCGGATGGCACCGGCCGACTGGAACTGGGCGGATTTCATCGGGGCCCGCCTCGCCCAGATCGAGGTGAGGCACGGCGAGCGACTCCACCCCCGGCTCCGCCTGGACCTGTGCACGGCACTGCGGCACGCGGCGCTCGCCGTCTTCCGCCGCAACGTCCCCGCCGGCTACTCCAACATCGCTGTGATGGGAGCCGTCGTCACCGCCGCGGCCGCGGAACTGACAGCGGACAGCGGCCTGTTGGACTACGCCCGGCGCCGCCTGGCCTCGGTGCTCGAACTGACCGAACGCCAGGAAGGAGAGTTCACCGAGTACAACTCGCCCCCGTACCACTTGGTGATCATCGAGGAGCTCGACCGCGCCGCGCTGATCGTGGCGGACGACGCGTTCCGCGCCACGGCCCGCGCCCTGCACGAGCGCACCTGGGCGACGCTCGCCCGCCGCTTCCACCCCGGCACCGGACAGATCGCCGGACCGATGAGCCGCGCGTACCACGACCATCTCGACGAGGAGTCAACCGACTTCCTGACCGGCTCACAGCACCGGATCCTCGTCCCGGCCCAGCCCCGCCCGGCCGATGTGAAGGCCCGCTTCAAAGCGCTGCCCCTCGAACCCCACGAGGTCACGACCCGGACCGGCGGCACCACGTGGCTCACGCAGGACGCCTGCCTCGGTTCGGCTCCCGAGGCCATCGCCTGGACCCAGCGCCGCCCGCTCCTCGGATACTGGCGCACCCCCGAAGACCCCGCCGTCGTCCTGCGGGCCCGAGCCCTGCTCAACGGCCGCGACCTGGCCGCCGCCTGCTGCCGCCAGACCCAGCACGGGGCCAGGGTCCTGTCGGCCTGGTGGCTCCTGTACGACGGCGGCGACTTCCATCCCTCCCTCGACCGGCCCGAAGGCAGCGTGTACACCGTGCGGGACCTGCGGATCGCGGTGACGCTGAGCGGGCGCGGCGTCGTGTGCGAGGACCTGGGCGACGGCCGGTTCGCGCTCGGTGCGGGCGGGTTCCGTGCCGTACTCACCGTCGCGCCGGGCGAGTTCAGGGGACGCGCGGTTTCGTGGCAGCCGCACGTGTCCGACGGGGAGGTTGGTGTCCAGGCCGTGCTGCACGAAGGCGTCGAGGAGCAAGTCGACTTCCACGAGGCACCTCTTCGCCTGGCCTTCGGCCTTGAACTGGCGGCCGCCCGACAACTCCCGTCCGCCGATGCGCTGGCCTGGTCCAGCCGCTCTGACGGTCAACTCCAGTGGATGTGGGGCGACTTGACCGTCAGGACACCCGCAGCACCCACTCTATTTCGGCAGCCCTGAGGAATCTGGAGAGGGGATACGTCCTGAGGTGAGCACCTGCCAACGGCCCTGCCGTAATGACCACCACCGCAACCGGGCTGATCGTCATTCCCCGACTGGACGCACGCAAGAAGCGAATCGGGGAGGCCGGGGCCGGTTCGGCTCCCTCCGCGGCACGGACCGGCTCGATCGGTCCGTGGCGAATGGACCGCCTGCGGCTCGTGGTCCGGTGGGCGGGGGTCAGCCGTGTCCTTCGGCCGCCAGCTTCCGGGCGTAGGCGATCGTCTGCTGCGGAGCGGTACTCATGAACGCGCGTCGCTGGTCCAGGAGGGTGCGCTCCTCCGGGCTGTTGTGCTCGACACCGGGGATCTCGGTCTGCGAGATGATTTCGAGCAGCAGTTCACCGTCGTCGTCCGTGGTCACCAGCTGCGTGATCGTCCCTCGCTGCCAGCCTTCGAAGAAGTCCACCACGACCAGCCGCCGGCCGTGGAAGCTGACGCGGGCCGTGGACTCCCGGCCGTCGTCGAGAACGGTCCGGCGAGTCAGCCGGTCCCCCTGGTCGCCGAGGATCTCGAAGCGGTGTCCCGGCGGGACGAGGTCGGGGTCGTTCGTCGTGCTGGCCCGTGCGCGTCGGACCAGGGCCGCGTAGACCTGTTCGGCGTCCAGTCTGGGCTCGCGCGGATCTGCGTTGACGGGCGCCTGGGCCTTGATGGTGAACATGTTTGCTCCTCGGTGTCAGTGCGAGACGCACATCGGTGCGGCTGCCTCCGGCTGCCTGGCGGTGAACGCTGGCGACCGGCTTCCGTGTCCGCGTCACGAGAGCGGGCGATCTCACGGGGGAGAGCGTGGGGACGGGCCCGGAAGCATCGTCGCAGGACCGGCCCTGGCGCCCGCTCCGTCACTGGCAGGATCAGAACGGTTCGTTGAGAATGCTCTCCGTCTTTCTCATCCGGTCCGGCAGCACGTCCCGCAGATGTGCGACGGCGTGCGGCAAGGTCGCGGCGGTGATGGCCATCTCCCCGACAAGGATCTGGTGGGAGACGTCCTGGACGAGTCCCACCCGTCCGCGGCGACGTTCCATGAACGACTCCAGGGCGGCGCCCACGGCGCGGTCCGGTACGTCGAGTTCCTCGGCGAGGACGACGGCGTCCTCCAGAGCCATGGCCGCACCCTGCGTGAGGTGAGGGGCGCAGGCGTGCGCGGCGTCGCCGAGTACGATCACCCGGCCCTTGAACCAGGGGGAGGGCAACAGCACTTCGCTGAGCGGGCTGTAGACCACGGCGTCGGACGCGGTGATGGTGTCGCGCAGTTCGCCGATGAGCCCGCCGTAGCCGGCGAGGCGCTCGACGAGAAGCTCGGCCTTGCGCTCCTCGGGCAGCTGGGGGTTGCCGGGTTCGGCGGTGACATGCAGCAGGTACATGCTGTCGTCGCTGAGCGGGATGACACCCGCTTTCGTCCCGTCGCCCTGGAACAGCGTCGTGTGCGTGACATCCGCCGGCCGGGGCATGGTCAGACGCCAGACCGAGTATCCGGTGAAGACAGGCTCGTGACCGGTGCCGTAGAGGCGCCGGCGCAGTCGTGAGCGCAGTCCTTCGAAACCGACCACCAGGTCGTACGTCTCCGTCCCGCCGTCGGAGAAGGTGACGTCCGCCCGTTCTCCGGTGTCGACGAGGTCTTCGATCGTCGATCCGTAGATGATCCTGGCCCCGGCCCGCTCGGCCGCCGCACGGAGAGGGCGGTGGAGTTCGCGTCGGGAGAGGGCCGTGTTGGCGGGAACGTCACCGCCGAGGGCGGAAGGGCAGTCGACTATGTGGCCGCCCTGCCAGTCGTAGAAGGAGGTGCGGTCGTAGGAGAAGCCGGCCGCGAGCACCTCGTCGAGGATCCCGAGTGTGCGCAGCGCCCGCAGGGAGTTGGCGGGCTGGTTGATGCCGACGCCGAGCACGTCGGAGTTCGGGCGCAGCTCCACGACGTCGACCTCGACACCGCGCCGGGCGAGGGCGGTGGCGGCTCCGAGCCCGCCTATGCCCGCCCCGCTGATCAGGACTCTGGTCACCTGCATGTCCGCCGCCTCACGTCATTGTGGTTCGAGCACCGTGACGGTATGGCGCCGGTCACAATGTTCAAAGCGATTCCTTTCGATGCCTGAGATCGATGCCATTGATGCAAGGAGATCGGTGTGGGGTTGGACGGAGTGGATCTGAACCTCCTGCTGGCACTGGACGCGCTGCTCGTCGAGCGCAACGTGACGCGGGCGGCCGAGCGCATGTACGTCGGACAGCCGGCGATGAGCGCGTCCTTGGGGCGGCTGCGCAAGCACTTCGACGATCCGCTGCTGGTCCGTGAGGGCAGGGCACTGGTCCCCACGCCCCTGGCACTGTCCCTCGCCCCGCTGGTCCGTGAGGCGGTGGCGGCCTCGGAGGCGGTGTTCAGGCGGTCGCGGGGGTTCGATCCGCTCACCGACCGCCGCTCGTTCACCATCATGGCCAGCGACTACGTCACCCTCATCCTGCTGCGCCCCCTGCTCGCGAAGCTGGCCGAGGAGGCGCCGCTGCAGCGGGTGCACGTCCTTCCGGTGCAGAGCGACTTCGCCGAGCAACTGCGCAAGGGCGACATCGACCTGCTGGTGCTGCCGACCGAGATCGCCGGGTCCCTGGCCGTTCCGCACCGCCATCTGTTCAACGACCGCTATGTCCTGATCGCCGACCCGGACAACGACGCGGTGGGGCCCACGGTCGACGCGGACCAGTTCTCCCGGCTGCCCTACGTCGCCTACAGCGCCGGCCCGCTCCCCTCGATCGCCGACGCCCAGCTGGACGCGCTCGGCATTCAGCGGCGGGCCGAGGTGAGCACCCAGAACTTCGTCATCGTCCCCTTCCTGGTGACCGGGACCCGCTTCGTCTCCCTCGTGCACGAGAAGCTGGCCCGCCACTTCGCAGGACAGGTCCGGCTGCGGGTGCTGGAGGCTCCCGCTCCGCTGCGTCCGGTCAGCGAGGCGCTGTTCTGGAGCCCGCGGAACACTCACGACCCGGCGCACACCTGGCTGCGGGAGCGGATCACGGAACTCGCGGCCGACCTGTAGATCGCTGGCATCGATACACCGCATCGACAGCAATTGTTTTTGATGCCGGTCGACCGTACGTAACGTCGAATCGCGCTCACAAGGATGTGCGGCGTACGTCCCACGCTGGAGCAGCCTTCATGGACTTCTCGACGTCCCCGCACTCGCCGATCACCCACCTGCGCCACGTGGCCATCGCCGTGCCCGACTACGAGGCCGCGGTCGAGTTCAACGGCGGGGTGTGGGGCCTGCAACGGGTCGCGGACGACAGGAACGTCTCCTTCTTCGCCGCGGCGGGCAGCACCGAGCAGTACATCCTGCGGGTGCGGCACGCGCCGGAGAAGCGCCTGGACCTGATCGCGTTCGGTGCCGAGAACGCGGCTTCGGTCGACGCCCTCGCGGAACGTCTCGTCGCCGCCGGTGTCCGCATCGACCGTGAGCCCGCCGAACTGGACACGCCCGGCGGGGGGTACGGATTCCGGTTCTTCGACCCCGAGGGCCGTCTCATCGAGGTTTCCTGTTACGTCGAACAGCGCGCCGCACGCCTGCTGGAGCCGCGCGAGTCGATACCGCGCAAGCTCAGCCACGTGGTGATCAACAGCACGGACATCGCCGCCACCAAGGCGTTCTACGAACGGCATCTGGGGTTCCGGCTCTCCGACTGGCTGGAGGACCACATGTGTTTCCTGCGGACCCGGGCCGACCACCACATCCTGGCGATCAGTTCCGGACCGCATGTGGCGCTCAACCACATCTCCTTCGAGATGCGCGGCATCGACGAGTACATGCGCGGCTCCGGCCGTCTCATGCGGCACGGCAACGAGCCGCTGTGGGGCCCCGGCCGGCACGGCGCGGGCGACAACACCTTCACCTACTTCCTGGACCCGGGCGGCAACGTCGTGGAGTACACGACCGAGCTGGAGAAGATCCACGACGACGAGAGCTGGGTCCCGCGCCGCTTCGAAGCGACCCCCGAGGCCGCCGACCAGTGGGGCACGGGCGGCGTGATCACCGACGCGATGATCCCGGCGATGTTCAACGAACCCGACAAGGGGCTGTGGACCCCCTCCCCGCTCTGACCGGGGCCGGGCCGAAGCACATCCCTTGAGGAGGAGCCGCAGTGAGCACGGTCCGTCATGATGTCCCCGCCCTCGCTCCGCCCCGCACCGAGGAGGTGAGCGACGGAGTGTTCGCCTACATCCAGCCCGACGGGAGCTGGTGGATCAACAACACCGGCTTCCTGGTCGGCCGGCGCGGGGTGATCAGCGTCGACTCCTGCTCCACGGTCCGTCGTACGTGCGCCTATCTGGCGGCCGTCGCCGCGGTCACTCCGCAGCCCGTGCGCACGCTGATCAACACTCATCATCACGGCGACCACACCTTCGGCAACCACCTCTTCGCCGGCGCGACGATCGTCGGGCACGAGGCCACCCGCGGGGGAATCCTCGACTGGGGCGAACCGAAGTCGGCGCCGTTCTGGACCGAGGTCGACTGGGGTGACGTCGTCCTCGAACCGCCCTTTCTCACTTACACGGAGTCGGTGACCGTCTGGTCTGACGAGTTGCGCGCCGAGGTGTTCCACGTCGGCGGCCCCGCCCACACGACGAACGACTCGGTGGTGTGGCTGCCGGAGCGGCGGGTGCTGTTCAGCGGTGATCTGCTGTTCAACGGCGGCACCCCCTTCCTCGTCCAGGGATCGGTCGCCGGGGCGATCCGGGTCCTGGAGGAGGTCGTCGGGCCGCTGGGGGCAAGGGTCATCGTGCCCGGCCACGGCGGTGTCGTAGGACCCGAAGTGATCGACGAGACGCTCGGCTACCTGCGTTTCGTCCAGGCCGCCGCCCGTGACGGACTCGCCGCCGGACTGGCCCCTTTGGAGACCGCCCGCGAACTCGACCTGGGCGGATACGGCGAGTTGCTCGACCCCGAGCGCATCGTCGGCAACCTCCACCGCGCCTACGCCGAGGTGGAAGGCGGTCCGCTCGGCCGCCGTATCGACGTCTCCGCCGCGCTCGCCGACATGGTCGCCTTCAACGGCGGTCGACCTCTTTCCTGTCTCGCCTGAACCTCCGCGGAGCCGCCATGACCGCCGTCATCACTGTCGCCCCCACCGGACCGATCGCCACCAAAGCGGACCATCCCGGGCTCCCCACCCAGCCGGAGGAGATCGCCGCGGCCGTCGCCGAGGGTCACGCGGCCGGTGCCGCCGTCGCCCACATCCACCTGCGCGACGAGCGCGACCGTCCCACCGCCGACCTCGCCGTCGCCCGGCGGACCACGGACCTGATCCGCGAACGCTGCCCCGTGCTCGTCCAGTTGTCCACCGGCGTCGGACTCGACGTCCCCTTCGCCGAACGCGAGGCACTGGTCGAACTCCGGCCGCGCATGGCCACGTTGAACCCCTGCTCCATGAGTTTTGGCGCCGGAGAATTCCGAAACCCGCCCGACGGGGTGCGGCGCCTGGCCGCACGCATGCGCGACCTGGGGGGTGAAGCCCGAGCTGGAGATCTACGACACCGGCCACCTCGACGCCTGCCTGCGCCTCCTCGACGACGGACTGCTGGTCGAACCACTGCAGTTCAGCATCGTGCTCGGGGTACGCGGCGGCATGGCCGCGACGGAACGGAACCTGATGGCCATGGTCGACCGGCTCCCCGAAGGTGCCGTCTGGCAGGTGATCGCCATCGGCCGGGCCAACCTCCGCCTCACCGCGATCGGCCTGGCCCTGGGCGGAAACGCCCGGGCCGGCCTGGAGGACACGCTCTACCTCCGCAAGGGCGAACTGTCCCCCGGCAACGAACCCCTGGTCAGCCGCGCCGTGCGGCTGGCACACGCGTTGGACCGTCCGGTGGCCGACGTCGGCCGGGCCGAGGCCCTGCTCGGTCTCGGCGAACTGTAGAGGAGCACATGGTGATCGAGATTTTCCCCGGCAACTACTCCTGGAACTTGGCGGTCAACATCGCCCTGAACACCGGGGCGCACATCACCGAGGCAGCCGAGGCATGCGCGGCGGTGCTGGAGGCTTCGGACGAGGGGGAGGACTCCGGTACCGAGCAGTTCTTCCGGTCCTGGACGGCGCTGGCCGACCGACTCGTGGAGCGCGCCGAGGAGGCGGAGTCCGAGGGGTACGCGCTCACCGCTGCCTCCCTGTTCGCCCGGGCCTCGGTGTACTACCTGACGGCCGAGCGGCTGCAGAGCCGCCACTACACCCCGCGCCAGGACGCCTACCGCAGGATGCTCGACTCCTTCGAGAAGGGCATCGTGCACGGCCGGCAGAACTGCGTGAAGGTCGAGATCCCCTACGAACACACCAGCCTTCCCGGCCTGTTCGTCGCCGCCGAGGGAGTCACCGGCCCGGCACCGTGCATGGTGCACTACAACGGCCTCGACAGCACCAAGGAGATGATCCACGGCTCCGGCATCGCCCATGAGCTGGCCCGGCGTGGCATCTCGACCCTGATCGTCGACCATCCCGGTACCGGCGAGGCGCTCCGCCTGAGGGATCTGCCCGGGCGGCACGACAGCGAGCACTGGTCGGCCTTCTGCGTCGACTGGCTGGAGGACCGAAAGGACGTCGATCCGGAGCGGATCGGGGTCATGGGCTGGTCATTGGGCGGCTATTACGCCCCTCGCGCCGCCGCTTTCGAAAAGCGGTTCAGCCTGTGTGTCGCCTGGGGCGCCAACTACAACTGGGGCGAATTGCAGAAGCGCCGCCTCGCCCGTGAGGGCAGTCGGCCTGTCCCGCACTACTGGGACCACGTCCAGTGGGTGTTCGGAAAGCAGAGCCTTGAGGAGTTCATGGCTTTCGCGCCGAGCATGAGTCTCGTCGGCGTGACCGAGGAGATCAGAGTTCCCTTTCTGATCACCCATGGCGCGGGCGACCGCCAGATTCCCCGTGAATACGCCGTCGCCCAGTACGAGACGGCCGTCAACAGCCCCCGGCGCGAACTCAAGTGGTTCACCGAACGCGAGGGAGGCGTCGAGCATGTCAGTGCCGACAACATGCCGACCGCCACGGCGTTCATCTCCGACTGGGTCGCCGACACCCTGTGAACGGACGCGGACCGACGGCACGGCACCGGCCCGCTCATTCCCACTCGCTGAACCGCAGCCAGGCCAGCACGGTGGCGGTGTCCCCGCTCTCGAGCACGGGAGGGGCGGCGACATGGTGGGTCTCCTCGAACCGCCGGCCGGCGTCGAAGAGCGAGGCCCACACCGCCCGCGCGCACTGGCCGACCTGGTGGCCCATGCGCTTCAGGTCGGCATGGCCCACCGTCCTCGACAGCGAGATCGCGGCCAGGGCCCGTCCCGCACCGCGCAGCGGCGCCGCGACACAGGTCACGCCGTCGAAGCACTCCTCCCGGTCGTACGCCACACCCTGCGTCCGCACTCCGGCCAGCTCGGCGCGGAGGGAGTCGCCCCTGGCGACGGTCGCCCGGGTACGCGGCGCGAGGTCGCCGGCGAGCAGTTCCTCCACGGTGGTCGCGTCGCCGTAGGCGAGGAGGGCCTTTCCCGCCGCCGTGCAGTGGGCGGGCAGCCGTGCGCCGACCTGGTAGCCGATCGACGAGCGCCGTGGGTCGCCGATCTGTTCCAGGTACAGGACGTCTCCCTTGTCCAGCACGGACAGATGAGCCCAGTGGCCGGTGGCCTGGTGCAGCGAGATCAGGTGCGGCAGGGCGGCGCGCCGCAGCCGGTTGTGGTGGGAGGCGAAGGCGCCCAGTTCCAGCAGCCGCAGGCCCAGGTAGTACTTGCGCCCTTCCTTCCCGAGCCAGCCGATCTGGACGAGTTGGTCCAGCAGCCGGTGCACGGTCGTCTGCGACAGCCCCGAGTGGCGCACCACGTCGGTGAGGCCGAGGGCGGAACGCTGCCCCTCGAACGCGCTCAGGATCAGTGCCGCTTTCTCCAACAGCGGCAGTCCGGAGGGATCCGTGTCAGACGCCATGAACGCTCCCGATGTCCGGAGGCCGGTCTTTCCGCTCACCGGAAGAATACACACTTTCCGGTGAGCGGAAGAAATGCAGTTCACGGTGTATGTGAAATCCGTAGTCTCGCCAACAGCCCGCCTGGACAACTCGGTTCGACGGGCAAAAGCCTCCAGTCACAACGACGTTCTTGGAGAAGGCATATGAGCGAACAGGACGTACGCGCGGCGGTCGCGCGGATTCTCCCCGCGATCCGCGAACGGGCGGCCGACGCCGAAGCACGGTGCTGTGTGCCGGAGGCCACGATCAAGGAGCTGGCGGAGACCGGCTTCTTCCGGCTGCTGCAACCACGGCTCCACGGCGGTCTCGGCGCCGATCCGGTCGTGTTCCTGGACTGTCTGCGACAGCTCGGCCGCGCCTGCGGATCCACCGGCTGGGTGGCCGGCGTACTGGGCGTCAACGCCTGGCAGTTGGCCCTCTTCGCGCCCCGGGCGCAGGAGGATGTCTGGGGGCCGGACCCCGAAGCACGCATCTGTGTGTCCCTCGCGCCCGTCGGCCGGGTGACCCAACGCGCCGACGGATACCGGCTGTCGGGGCGGTGGAGCTTCTCCTCGGGGAGCGACCACGCCGACTGGGCGATGGTCGGCGCCATCGTGCGCGACGGCCAGGGCGCACCCCTGGAGATGCGCACCTTCCTGCTGCCCGGCTCCGACTACCGCATCGACCGAGTGTGGGACACCGTGGGCCTGCGTGGCACGGGCAGCAACGACCTGGTCGTCGACGACGTCTTCGTCCCGGCGCACCGGACCCTGGGCGCCGCCCAGATCGCCGACTGGAACCGGCCGGGCCACGCCGTGAACCCCGAGCCCGTGTACCGCCTCCCCCTGGGTTCCCTGTTCACCTCGTCCATCTCGGCACCCATCGTCGGGATGGCGGAAGCCGCCTACGAGGCGTACCTCACGGCGATGCGGACCCGGGTCCGCGTCTCCGGCGGCGGTCCCGTCGCCGGGGACCCCTTCGCGCAGGTCCGGGCCGGCCGGGCGGCGAGCGAGATCGACGCGGCCTGGCTGCAGCTGAGCCGCAACATCGCTGATCTCCACGACTGGGCCAAGCGCGGGGAGAAGCCCCCCATGCGGCTGCGCACCCGGCTGCGCCGCGACCAGGTGCTCGCCACCGAGCGGGCGGTGACGGCCGTCGACCTTCTGATGGAGAACGCGGGCGGGGGCGCGATGCGCACCGGGGACAACGTCCTCCAGCGTGCCTGGCGCGATGTGCACACCGGCCGCGGCCACATCACCAACGACCCCGAGAAGGCACTCGTGCTCTTCGGCCGGGAGGCGTTCGGCCTGGACGTCAGCGACCCGATGCTGTGACACCCCCGACGACGAACGGACCCCACTCGACTCCCTTACAGGAGGGATCATGACCGACCAGATCACCGGGCCAGGCCCCGGTCGCGCCATCGACCAGCACGAATTCCGCGCCACCATGGGGCACTTCGCCTCGGGGCTGACCGTGGTGGCGGGCCTCGACCCGACGGGCCGGCCCATCGGCCTGGCCTGTCAGTCCTTCTCCTCGCTCTCCGTCGAGCCGCCGCTCGTGCTGGTCTGCATAGGCTTGGGATCGACGAGTTGGCCACGGCTGGAGCCCACCGGCCGGTTCGGCATCAGCATCCTCGCGCAGGAGCAGCAGGATGTCTGCTCCGCACTCGGGCGGCCCTCCGAGGACAAGTTCGCCTCGATCCCCTGGCGGGCCGGCGAGAGCGGATCAGTCTTCGTCGAGGGCGCGCTGGCCACCGTCGACTGCCGGATCGCCGCCATCCACGAGGCCGGGGACCACCGGGTCGTCATCGGCAGGGTGATGGACCTCGAAGTCCACGAGAACGGCGCGCCGTTGCTGTTCTACCGCGGCTCCTACAGCAAGGGAGCGTTCTGAGCCATGCCCGAACTCGCCCCGTTCACAGGCCCGTTCGCGCTGGGCACTTTCTCCTCCGGCGATACCGCACCCTTTCCCGGACTGGTCGTCGACGGCCTCGTACTCGACCTCAGCGCGCTGCCCGCACCACTCGGCGCGCCCACCACCCGCGCGCTGCTGGAGGACTGGGACCGGGCCCTGCCGATCCTGCGCCGCCTCGCCTCGCGTACGGACGAAGAGACATGGCTGCCGCTCGCGCGACTCCGCGTCCATCCGCCCGTGGAACCACGCCAGATCCTCCAGGCGGGCGCCAACTACCGTACGCACGTGGTCGAGTTGACCCTGGTCCATCGTGCCGCCGACGACTCCCGCACCGAGGCCGAGGCCCGCGCCGCGGCGCATGCCGAGGTCGACCGCCGCGCCGCTGAGGGCGAGCCCTACGTCTTCACCGGCCTGCCGTCCTCGCTCACCGGCGCCTACGACGACCTGCCGCTTCCCGGGTGGTCCGAGCAGGTGGACTGGGAACTCGAACTCTGCGCGGTGATCGCCCGGCCCGCCTACCGGGTTGGCACCGAGGAGGCGCTCGGCCACGTCGGCGCCTACACCATCGCCAACGACATCACCGCGCGCGACGCCGTGTTCCGCACCGACCTCGGACCGATCGGCGTCGACTGGCGGCGCGGCAAGAACCTGCCCGGCTTCACCCCGCTCGGCCCGTACCTCGTCCCGGCGGACCACATCGGCGGCCCCGACGATCTCCGCGTCACGCTGCGGCTCAACGGCGAGGTGAAGCAGGACGAGTCCACCAAGGACATGCTCTTCGACGTCGCCAGGCTCGTCTCGTACGCCTCCCGGACCACCCAACTCCTGCCCGGAGACCTGCTGTTGACGGGAAGCCCCGCAGGCAACGGCATCCACTGGGGTCGCCTGCTGAGGGACGGCGACGTCATGGAGAGCACCATCACCGGGCTCGGCGGCCAGCGCACCCGATGCGTCGCCGAACAGAACCGAAAGGACACCCCATGACCCAGCGCCTGCTGACCCACCTCCGCCACGTCGACCTCGCCGTCCCCGACTACGACCGTCAACTCGCCTTCTACACCGGCCCGTGGGGACTCGTCCCGGTGACCGAGGACTCCGGCATCTCCTTCCTGGCCGCCGAAGGGTCGCCCGAGCAGTACGTGGTGCGGCTGCGCAGGGCCGAGGAGAAGCGGCTCGACCTGATCTCCTTCGGCGCCGCGACCCGCTCCGACGTGGACACCCTTGCCGAGCAACTCCTCGTAGACGGCGTCCAGTTGGTCTCCCGCCCGGACACGCTGGCCACCCCCGGCGGCGGCTACGGCTTCCGGTTCTTCGACATCGACGGCCGTACGGTGGAGGTCTCCGCCGAGGTGGAGACCCGCACCCACCGAAGGATCGAGGAGCGGGAGGCCATTCCCGTCCGGCTCTCGCACATCGTGGTGAACTCCTCCGACATCGGCGCGACCCGCGACTGGTACGAACGCCACCTCGCGTTCGCGCTGTCCGACGCGATCGGCTCTCCGCGCACTGGCGACCTCATGAACTTCATGCGGATCAGCTCGCAGCACCACACCCTGGGCATCGCCTCAGGCCCGCACACCTCGGTCCACCACGTCTCCTTCGAGATGCGCGGCCTGGATGAGTTCATGCGCGGCACCGGGCGGCTGCTGCGGGCCGGCGCCCGAATGACCTGGGGACCCGGCCGCCACCTCGCCGGGGACAACACGTTCTCCTACTTCCTCGACCCGCACGGCAACACGGTCGAATACACCACGGAGATGGAGGAGTTGGACGAGGACACCTGGCACCCGCACAGCTACACCTTCATGGACGAGGAAGTCAGCGACCAGTGGGGCACGGCGAACCCCATGAACGAGGTCGTCGCCAAGGAACAGCACAACGACGTCGACCCCGGCGTGTTCGTGGCACCGCCCGTCTGACCCGACGCCACACCCGCGCCCGCCGTCCGCCCCGCGCCCCTGGAGCCGACATCCATGAAACTCATCGCGCTGGAAGAGGCGTTCGCCCTTCCCGACACCCTGGCCCGAAGGCCGCTCACCAAGACCTCGACCTCACACGAGCTGCTCGACCTGTGGAACCGCCGCCTGGTGGACTTCACCGAGGAACGGCTGCCACTGATGGACAAGCACGGCATCGACGTACAGGTCCTCTCGCTGACCGTGCCGGGCATCCAGGGACTGACGGATCCCGGCGAGGCCGTAGCCGAGTCCCGTCGCGCCAACGACTTCCTGGCCGAGGTCATCGCCCGCCACCCGGACCGCTTCAGGGGGTTCGCCGCCGTACCCCTGCAAGACCCCCAGGCCGCCGCGGCGGAACTCGAACGGGCCGTCACCGTCCTCGGGTTGAGCGGAGCGCTCGTCAACGACCATACGGGCGGCCACTATTACGACGAACCGCGCTTCGACGTCTTCTGGGACAAGCTCGCGGAACTCGACGTCCCCCTCTACCTGCATCCCGGGGCGCCACCCACCGATCAGTGGCATCTCCTGAAGGGGCGTCCCGAACTGGTGGGACCGCTGTGGACCTGGGGCGCCGAGACTGCGGGGCACGCCCTGCGGCTGGTCCTGGGCGGGGTCTTCGACCGTCACCCGCGGGCCCGGCTGATCCTCGGTCACATGGGCGAGGGCCTGCCCATCCAGCTGTCCCGGCTCGACTCGCGGTACGCCTGCCAGAGTGACCGGCCGCTGCGCCGAAGCCCCTCCGCGTACTTCGGCGACAACATCCGCGTCACCGTCAGTGGCGTCTGGTCCCACGCGGCCCTGGTGGGTGCCGTCGAGGTGCTGGGCGTCGACGCCGTCATGTTCGCCGTCGACTATCCGTACGAGTCGACGGAGACGGCCGTCGAGTTCCTCCGCTCCGCCCCTCTCGGCACCGAGGACCTGGCAAAGATCGCCCACCTGAACGCCGCCCGCCTGCTCCACCTGCGCTGAAGGGAGGCCATGCCTAGCGCGACCGTCCTCTCGATGGACCCGGACGTGGGCGACCTCGACCAGGGCGATCTCCTCATGGAAGGGAGCCTGATCAGCGCCGTCGGTCCCCGGATCGAGGCCGCCCATGTCGACGAGGAGATCGACGCGACCGGGTTGCTCTGGCGGCAGTCGGTCAGTCCATGGAACGGCTTGGTCGAAACGGAATCCCAGGACGCCCTTTCCGGCGCCCCATCATGCGGAGTGTGTCGCCATCCTCGAACCGGCCGCGAAGGGCTCCTGACCTGCGGTTTTGCCCATGCATGTTTTGTGTAGTGTGGGCGGTACGGGCGATATCTTGACGCCGAGATGACGCCCGTGACGCTCGTTCTGATGGAG
Source organism: Streptomyces sp. NPDC002403 (assembly GCF_053593015.1). NCBI lineage: Bacteria > Bacillati > Actinomycetota > Actinomycetes > Kitasatosporales > Streptomycetaceae > Streptomyces > Streptomyces sp. NPDC002403. Next base: position 25,564 of record NZ_JBSFBQ010000080.1, read on the forward strand.
TGTCAGGCTGCTTGCCGGGCAGATTAGGCTCTGCGAGTCGGAGGGTCATCAAGCCAGGCACTTGGCAGCTTCAGCCGGGGCTGGGGGTGGCGGACTGGGGGTTCAGCAACGGGCCGTGGCGAGCAGGTCACTTCGTCGACACCTCGGCCGCCCAGCACGCTTGCTCTGGGCCCGCCGATAGGGTGGGCGGCCTGGGAGCGAGGAGGAAGACGATGGCGCTGACCACGTCGCTGGCCGGCCGGGTCCGGAACACGAATCTGCCGAAAAGCCATGCCCTTCTGCCGCTCCTGGAGGCCGTGGTCAACGGCATCCAGGCGATCGACGCCCGGTTCGGCGACGAGATGGAGCCCGGTCGCTTGAGCATCAGGATTCGGCGCAGTCGGCAGGAAGCACTCGACTTCAGCCACGTCGGCCCAGGGCGTGCGGCGTTGAAGCCCATCGTCGGCTTCAGCGTCGAGGACAACGGAGTGGGCTTCACTCCGGAGAACATGACATCGTTCGAGACGCTGGACAGCAACCACAAGGCCGACATGGGCTGCCGCGGTGTGGGGCGCCTGCTCTGGCTTAAGGGCGTGCAGAGAATCAACATGCGGATTTGATCTCGCGTTGGACGGCTTCCGGGGTGAGGAAGGCCGCCACGTCCGCTGGTGTGCGGAACCTCG
>NZ_JBSFBQ010000081.1:0-24650 GCF_053593015.1 Streptomyces sp. NPDC002403
CGTGTCGGTGGGGTGGGGGGGGGGGTCGGCCCTGGGGCGGGCGTGTTGGGCGGCGCCGCCCCCCCCCCCCCGGCCGGGCTTGGGCGGGGGGGGGGGGGGGCCCCCCCCCCCCCCCCCCCCCACGACCAGGAGCAGCAGCACGGCGGCGGCCGCCAGGGCGAGGCCGGCGGCGCCGCCGATGATCTGTGCGGACAGGGCGAAGTCCTTGTCGGCGAGGCTGGCAAGTCCCGCGAGGACCGCACCATCGAAGGCGAGGAGTAAAGAGCCCTTTTGGTCCGTGCGCGCGATCTCCGCCGCGACGTCGGCACAGCCTATGTCCAGGTTCTTGTTCATCGTGGCGGACTCGGTGCTGGCGGTGGGGTCGGTGCTGGCGGTGGTGTTCATGGGTGGTGGGCCTCTCGGTTCAGGCGGCGAGCGGGTGCTTGGCCGGGGGAGTGGTGTAGGTGCCGGGAGTGGGCTCGTAGCCCTTGTCGCAGGGGTCGCAGACGCCCTGGGTGCGCAGCGGGAGGCAGAATTCGTAGCGGCGCCTGCACTGCGGGCAGGTGGTTCTCGCGGCCATCGCCCGGTCCAGTGCCCATTCCTGAGCGAGCGTCGGCACTCTCTTGGGCACCGCGAGGTCGATGCGGAGCGGGAAGCCGCGGGTGGGGTGGCGGCAGGACCAGTCCGGGCGGGTGGCGCACAGCTTGCAGCGCAGGATCGCGACCGGGCCCCGGTTGTGCCCGGGGCTGAGGTTCCTTGCCCTCAGGTCACGCCGCGTGACCAGTCCGGCGGGCACGGCGCCGCGGTCGTACTCGGGCAGTGCCGCGGTGCTGCGCGGTACCCGGGCGGCTGTGCGGCGCCGCGTCGTGCGGGTTCGGGGCATCACTTGCTCCGGGCGCCGGGGATCCGGGCGGGCCGGTTCGGGTAGCGGGGTCCGGGGCGCCGGGGACGGGGCCGGCCGGTCTGGCGGGGCGGGCGGGGGGACGGGCACGAGCGGTTCCTCCAGTCGTTGGTGGGCAGTGCTCCACGCCCGCTGGCGTCGTGCTGGTGCCGGCGGGCGCAGAGCTGTGGTTGGGATGGGTTCGGTGGCGGGGGCCGGGGTGTTCGCCCTCTTACGCGTGAGTGACGGTGCGTGAGGTTGTATGGGGTGTCGGGGTTGTCAGGGGTGGGCTCTGGTGAGCGGCTGTATGGGGTCTGCCGGGCGGGATTCCGGGGGGTCTTCTTGATCCCAGACAACCCATACATGCAGGTCAGGACCCCATACAGAGGCGGCACCCCAGACGGGGTGTCTGGGGTGCCGCTGTAGGGGGTGTTGGGGGTGCGGTGGTCACCCTCGGTATCTGTCGATGGCGGTGGCGAGGGTGTCGGCGTAGTAGCCGAGGCCAGGTTTATCGGTGCCGGGGACGCGGAGCTGGCCGCCTGCCGGGCGCTCGACGTCGACCTCTCGCAGGAGTCCGTTGAGGGCGATCCCGAGCTTCCGCGAGTCCTCGTATCCGAGCGCCTCGGCGAGGGGTCCGGTGTGCATCCGGCCGCCCGCGGCGAGCACCGCCTCGTGTGCGCGGAGGAGGAGGACGGGCACGCCGTCGGCGGTGAACCCGTCGTCCTCAAGGCCGTCATGCTCCCCGCCGTCGTCCTCGCCCCCGGGGCCGAATTCGTCGTCCAGGCCCTCTTCGATGTCGTCGTACTCGTCGACCGGCGGGGCCGGTCGTGGTGACGCAGTGTGTCCGGGTGCCGGGGTACTCAGGCCGCGCATCGCGGCTTCAATGGGGTCGGCCCACTGGCCGCGGAGCCGTCCGGCAGCGGTACGGGTGCGGGTGATGGTGTCGATCAGGGTGAGGAGGCCGGGGCCGTCGAGCCAGAGGGAGCGGATGCGGCGGTAGCGGTCGGCGAGGAGGATGCCCATGCCGCGGATCGCCGGGTCGAGGGTGGAGGCGTCCCAGCCCGCTTTCGCCGCGCCCTGGCTCAAAGCCATGTTGGATTCGGTGGTCTCGGTGACCCGCATCGCCCATTTCCAGGTGATGTTGCCGGTGACCAGGCGGGGCAGGACGCCGTCGGCGCCCTTGGTGACGACCTGGGTGGCGATGACGAGGATGATGCCGAACGCGAGGCCACGGGCCGCCAGCGAGGAGAGCGCCTCCTTGATCGCCGCACCGTGCTTCCTGTCGCCGGTGATGGCCGCGGCTTCGTCGACGACCACGAGCTCGAGGCCGCCGAGCTCGGCGATCAGGTCGGGGTCGTCGATCTGTTCCATCCCGTACCGCTTGAGGATCGTGGCACGGCGGTCCAGGTCGGCGACCAGGGACTCGAGCAGGGCGCGGGTGCGTTTGGCACCCTTGGTGCCGGGTTCGTCGATGAAGGTGGCGGCCAGGTTCCTCCAGCGGTCCTGGCCCGGGGCTTTGCCGTCGACGAGGCGGAGATTGACCCGCAGGTCCAGCAGGGCGCCGGCGATGATGCAGCGCAGGGCCGCGCCCTTGCCGGAGCGGGAGGCGCCGCCGAGGGCCAGGCTGGTGTCCTTGAGGACCAAATTGACCAGGGCGCCGAAGGCGTCGAAGGCGACGGGGATCCCGTCGGTCCAGACGTCGACCGAGTCCATGCCGACCAGGGGTGAGGTCCGCGGTGTGGTGAACGGGTCTTCCTGGAAGGCGGCGACGGCGATCGTCTTGGCGTTGCCGCCGGCGGAGGCGTGGACCGGGTCCATGAAGAAGCGGGCCCGGTCCAGGCCCATCTCCCCGGCGACCTGCCCGAGTTTGGGCAGGACGGTCTCCACGGTCACGCCGTCGCCCTTGGGCAGGACGATGTGCGCGAGCCATCCTCCGGGCACGCGCGTGATCGAGTCGGGCCGGGCGAGACGGACGGTGCCTTCGCTGATCGCTCCGGCGGCGAGCATCGCCTCGGTGAGCTGGTCGGTCTCCTCGCAGTCCAGCTCCCCCTCCACCGGACCGGACGGGGTGGCCGGGGCGGGGGAGTCGGCCGGGGTCCAGGACGCGGTGAAACCGGCCCCGGCCCCGGACGCAGCCGTAGCTGTAGCCGGTTTGGTGAACACCGGCCCGGCCGGCCCGGTCTGGCCGGGGATGAACGCGGCCTGGCCGGGGGAGGCGGTGGTGGGTGCGGCCGTGGCGGTGGCCGGTGCAACGTAGTCGAGCTGGGGGATCTCCGGCGGGGCCGCGCGCCAGGTAGTGAATCGGCCCTTGGCCCAGCCGACGGCCACCAGCCCGCTCAGGAGGCCTCCCAGGAGCGTGGGGCCGCCGAACTGGAGCATGCCCCACCCGGCGGCCACACCGGCCGCGATGGACTTCCAGCGGCGGCGGTTTCCCATGCGTTTGCGGTGAGTGGCGAGCTCCGCGGCGGTGGGCTCGCGGTGTCCGGTGTAGGGCTGGAGCTCGATCTGCCGGATGCGCTCGCGCCACGCGGCGGCTTCGGAGCGCAGCGCCTCGGCGCCCTTGCTGGCGCGTTTGTGGTCGGCCGGGTCGGCGTCGTCGGCGCTGCCCTCGGCCGCCTTCTCGTCGGCCGACTTCTCCAGCGCTTCGGCCTTCTCGGTCAGGCGCTGCGCCTGACGGGCCTGGTCCTGCTGCCAGGTGGCGTGCCGGTCGTTGAGGAGGTCGGCGCGGACGTGGGCGTCGGTGACCAGGGTGCTGTCGCTGTTGAACCATCCGGCGCGTTCTGCGCCCAGGACGCGCAGGCCCTCGCGGACGGCGGTGGCCTCGCGGAGGGCGGCCGCGCTGAGGGCGGCCGCGCTGAGGAAGGTGGCGGTGCGGGCTGCCAGGCTGGGGCGGTCGGGCCGGTCTGCTGCACCGGTGCTGGGGGCGGTGGTGGGTTCGTCGTCGTCGACGAACTCGGCATCGACGATGATCCGGTCGGGCAGGTGGGTCATGGTCCTTCTCCAGGGGCAGGGGCTGGGGCCGGGCGGTGACGGCCGTCCGCACGCACGGGCCGCCCCTGGCCACGGGGGCGGAGGGGCGGTGCGGGTGGGTGCGGGCGACCGATGGCGCCGGGACACGGCGGTCGAGGGAGTGGGGTCAGCCGATGTTTCCGAGGAGCTGCGTCCCGAAGTTGTTGACGGTGGGGATCACGGTGGCGGCTACCGCGCCGCCAAGGACGGCCGACAGGCCGAGCAGGACACCGGCGACGATGCCGCGCTTGGCGAGCTTCTTCTCCTCGGACTTGATCGCCTTCCACAGGCCGAAGACCACGACGGTCAGGAGGAAAAGCAGAATGTTGCCGTCGGCGGTCAGCTCGACCGGGGTGGCGCGGACGGCCCGGGTGGCGTCCCCGCCGGTGATCCCCCACAGCGCCAGCGACCCGGCGCCGTTCCCGAACAAGGTGATGGCCCCGGCGCCGAAGGCGATCAGGCCGCCGGTGCACATGGAGGCCATGCCCCCGTAGGCCATGCCGCCGGCGAAGGGGATCAGGGTCTTCCAGTCCTTCTTCTTGGCCTTGAAGTTGGCCTTGAGCCAGTGGGCGGCGAAGTGGACCGGGATGGCGAGGCCAATGGCCAGGCCGCCGGCGGTCAGGGTGGAAGTGGGCAGGTTGAGCACGGTGACCTCCGGTCACATACGAAAAAGGGGGAAGGAAGAAGAGGGGTTACTGGAAGGGCAAGGCGGCGGTGATCTGGTCGCCGAGGTGGTTCACGGCCGGGATGAGGGTGAGGGCGGCCAGGCCCGATGCCGCCGCGGTCAGCCCGGCCGCCGAGCCGACCAGCGCGCCGGCCGCGATCTGGCGGCGCAGCTGGTTGTCGCAGCAGCGCCAGGCGAGGACGAGGACGGCCAGGAACACGGTGGTGGCGACGGCGCCGCCGGGGCTCATGCCGGACGGCGCGGTCTCGGGCAGCAGCCGACTGCTGCCCGTACCGGCGACGGCGTTCCCGAGGGGGTTGGTGATGGTGGTGACGGTGCGGCGGGCGGCCCAGCCGAGCAGGCCGCCGGAGCACAGGGCGCTGAGCAGGCCGATCACCAGGCCGCCCGCGATGGCGGCCGCCGACGGCGCCTCTCGTCCGGTGCGCCACCACCGGGCGAGCGTGAGCACCAGGACCGCGGCCGCCAGGCCGAAGCCGCCGAGCGATAGTTGGGCCGGTGTCACGCTCACAGCAGTACCACCGCCACGACGGACGCCATGAGGCTGCCGCCGAGCAGAGGGCCGGTACCGAGTGCGAAGGCGGCGCCGAGCACGATGCCGAGCACGGCTGCTTCCCCGACGGCCCGGAGGAAGGCCAGGGCCGCCCGGTGCTTGCGGAGGAGCAGGCTGGTCAGGAGGCCCAGGGGAAGGATGCCGGCCAGGACGAGGATCTGAGCGCTGGTCATGACCACACCCCGGTGAGGAGATAGCCGTACAGGTACAGGCCGGCCGGGGTGACCACAGTGGAGACGAGGAGATTGCAGGTCAGGACCCGCACCAGCCAGGACCTGACACGGCTGTGGGTGCGCAGTTCCAGGATTCCGGCGATGGCCAGCGCGGCCATCAGGACGCCGGGCTCGTCCCCGCAGATGTGGAGCGCCTTGCCCGTCACCGGGAGCAGAAGCAGACCCGCGACCAGGGCGGTGCCGTTCCTGACCGGGCTGAGCCGGGAGACGCTGAACCGCGGCGGGCGGTCCTGCTGGGCGGGGTAGTAGTGGTAGTGGTGCTCCACCGGCGCGGGTGCAGGGGGCGCCTGGGGTGCCATCACACCGCCGCCGCCCCAGGACCATGGAGGCGCCGCCGGAGGCCCGGCCGGCGGCGGGGGCGGAGGGGGTGTTCCGCGTCGGGGCGGCGGGACCGGTTCCGGGCTCGCCGACGGCGGCGTCGGCGGCTGGGACGGAGGCGGTGGTGGAGGGGGCGTTGCCCGGTCGGTGCGCTCGCTGGAGAGCTCGACAGTGGTCGGCTCGATCGGCTGAGTGTGGCGGGTGTACGTGGTGTCGGTCACCACCTGTCTCCCGTCTCATCGGGGCTGGTCACGAGGTCGCAGCGGCCGACCTGGTTGGTGTGGAGCCAGGTCCGCACCTTGTGTTCGGCTGCGTCCACGGGGGCCGGTCCGGCCGGAACGGGTGCGGGTACGGGGTCGGCGGGGTGGAAGCCGTCGGGCAGGCGCGCCGGTACGGGGCCGGCGGGGTACTGCGTGTCGGGCAGGAGCCGGCCGGGCAGGCGGGTCGCCGTGACCGGGACGTCGGCGGCGAGGCGCCGCAGGTGGTTCAGACGGCGCGGACGGCGGACGTGCAGACAGGCGAACAGCACAGGGTTCTCCAGGGGGGAATGGGCCGCAGGGCCGCACCGGATGCTGGTGCGGCCCTGCGGGTGCGGGATATCGGGTGTGTGGGCTGGTCAGCGGGTGCGCCACCAGCCGCCGCGGTCCTGGCGGGAGCGCTCGGACGCCTCCCATGCCTGGCCCTGCCGGTCCGCCGCCTTGGCGTTGCGGTGGTGGCCTTCGCGGCGCTTGCGGGCCGCCTTCTCGCTCGCGGATTCCTGTCCGCTGTACTGCTGTGCGAGGTCCTTGTCGTTGCCGATCAGACCGAAAACGCCATGGTGATGACACTCCTGACGGTGTTGGGGGTGAAAAGGGGCCGCTCCTGGCCGGGCCCTGGAAAGCGGGCCGGGAGCGGCTGTTCGGCCTGACGGCCGTGGCGCACCACCAGGCCCCCGCACCGGATGCCGGTGGGCGGGGCTGGTGGCGACCATGCGGGGTCAGGACGTGATGCGGTCCGGACGGTCCGGTCAGCGGACCGCGTGCTGCTTGAGCGCGACGGCAATCTGACCGGCGCGGTCCGTGGCGATGGACCCGCCCTCGGTCCGGACCGCAGCGGCGATGTTGGACCGGTTCAGCGGCCGGTCCTCGGACCGGAGCCGGTCCAGGGCGGTCCGTTCCAGGTCCGTGAGAGTGATGACGGTCCGGTCCGGACCGTCATCCGCCGCCCGGTCCGAAGCACTGCCGACGCGCCCTTCCGGACCACCGACCGGTCCGGTCCGGTCCGTGGCTTCGGTCCGGACCGTCACACCACGCGTGGCCGGTGCGGTGTGCGCAGCGGGCACGCTCTTGGCGGTCCGGTCCGGACCGGGGCCGGTGTGCAGGTCGGCGCCCGCCCGGCCCGCCGGACCGGACTCCAGCGCAAGGGCCGGTCCGCCGGTCCGGTCCGGGCGGTCCGTGGACCGGACCGGTCCGTGGACCGCGTGCCGGTCGTCCGGACCGGACCGGACCGGGTACCGGTCATGCTGGACCGGGCGGACCGGGCCGAGGCCGTCGGCCGGTCCGGGCCGGTCCATGCGGGTGAGAGTAAGGACCGTGGGGATGGCGGCCGGACCGTGGTCGTCGGTCCCGATGCGGGGGACGACGACACGGTGCAGGGCCCGTCCGGTCTGGACCGCCCTGCGGTCCGCGAGCTGCGCACCGGCCGCGGTCCAGGCCCGGTCCAGCGTGGTCAGGCGCGCGTCGGTGATCGCGAGGGACCATGCGGTGAAGCTGTGGACCGGGTAGCGGACCCAGCGGACCATGCCGATCGAGGGGCGGGCCTTGGCGACCTTGCCGTCCTCACGGAGCTTGCGGCGGTGGATCAGCGACGCGTACAGCTCCCACAGCACCATCCCGACAATCGACATGGCGGCGAACGCGACGGCCTTCGGCGTGAAGTGCCAGTAGGTGATCTGCTCCGTCCACGCCTGGGCCGTCGCGTCCCACACCCGGCTGCCCGGCACCGGCTCGCCCGAGGCGTGCCAGAAGTTCATGACCGCGGCACCGAGAGCGAAGATCCAGGTGGAGACCCGGTACAGGGTTCCGGCGTCGCCGCCCCGGCGGGCCTGGTGGTACATCCACCCGACGAACGCCGTCGACAGCTCCCACGCGGCAGCGAACAAAATCGTGAACGGGGCCACCCAGCCCAGGATGTCGTGAGCGAACCCGGCCTGCCCGGTCCACGCGACCGCCATCGGCGCGGTGATCGGGCCGATCACCATCAACCGTTCCGCGTTCACCTTGACGAACTTCTTGACCCGCTCGGTCACGGCCGGCTGCCCGGCACGGCGCGCGGCCCGCACCTCACGGGCCTTCGCCTTCCGGCCGGCTTTCTCGTCCCGCCGTGCTGTACGGGCCTCGTGCTTGAGCTGCTTGCGTTCCAGGGCCTGTTCGGTGCGTGAGGTCGCGCGCCGCATCCGGACGGTGGCTTCCGCCAGGGCGTCATCGGCGGCCTTCAGCGTGACGGCCGCGTCTCCTTCCCTGATCCGGGCCTGAGCCAGCACCGTCTCGGCGGCCTTGAGATCCGTGTCCCGCTTCTGCCTCGCCATCGCCAAGAGCCGGTCGGCTTCCCCACGGGCGGTACGGGTGAGCCGCTCGGCGTCCTCAGCCGCCGTCGCCCGCACCCGGGCAATGTCCTCCTGAGCGAGCTTGCGTGCACGAGCCGCGTCCGCGACCGCAGCCTCACGGTCCCGGCCGGCGTCCTCACGCAGCCGGGCAGCTTCCGCCCGCGCCTCGCACAGCTGCTGCTCAACACCGGCCGCGGCCTCGGCCCGTACGCGCTCCGCATCCCCGGCACCAGCCGCACGCAACCGCTCTGCCTCCTGCCCAGCCTCCTCAAAGAGACGGGCAGCAGCATCGGCGGCCTGCGTCTGCACCATGCCAGCCTCAGCACGGGCCGCGGCCAACTCCCGCTCCGCATCAGCCCGTGCCTGCTGCAGCACCGCTTCGGCACCGGCCCTGATACCGGCCGCCTCCTCAGCCACGCGCTCCAAAAGCGCCTCGGCCTCACGCCCGGCATCACCACGGACCTGCTGCGCCCGTTCCTGGGCGCGCCGCTCGATCGCGCTGCCGATCCGGTCCGCCTCGGCCCGGTGCCGAGCCGCGACCGCACGGGCAGCAGCACTCGCCTTCTTCGCATCCAGGCGGGCGTCCTGCCGTATCAGCTGCGCCTCTTCGGCCGCGTCGCTGCGGGTCCGGTCCGCGTCCGCAGCAGCTACGGTCAGCCTGCGCCCGGACTCCTCGACCACTTCGGCGAGGACCTGGCGGGCGCGGGCCTCAGCCACGGCCCGCACCTCCCGCGACTGCCGGAACGCCTGGTCGGTCAGGCCGGCCGCACGGACCTCGGCCGCCTCCAGGAGCCGGCGCGCCTCGTTCTGCGCGTTCTCCCGCAGGAGGTCGGCCACATCAGCGGCCCGGTCCCGGGCATCGGCAACCACCGGATCGGCGGCCGGACGCAACCTCGGCGCAACAACCATGTCGTGTGATGTCGCGACCGGGACGGGAGCGGTGCTGGTCTTGGTGGTGGTCTTACGGGTTCGGGCCTGCGGCTTGCGCCGGGCCAGGGACTTCGAGCGGGCGGTCGCCACGGCGGGAAACTCCTTGAAGTAGTGGGGCACCGGCCCGCCCGCCCTGGCATGAAGAAGGGCGGGGCAGGCCGGTGCAGCGAGAAAAGGGGCAGTCAGGTCAGCCGCGCGGCAGCTCCGGGCGCCGGGAGGCGGTCGCGGCCTGCGCAGTGAGCCAGGCGACAGCGGCCGGGGTCATGTCGGCCACGCCCGTGTCGGTGTTGAGCGGGGCGGCGTCGATGTCGCGCATCGCGTCGGCCGGCGGCAGCAGCCGCATGTACTGGGCGCGGGCCAGCTTGATCAGGCCGCCGCCGTTCAGGCGGGCGAGGGTGTAGCGGATCTCGCCGCAGGTGAAGGGGATGGTCCCATCGACCCGGCAGACGAACGTGTGGGTCGGCGCGCCCGCCCAGAACCGCTCCGGGTCGCGGTAGAGCACGAAGTCGTCGCACTTGTACGTAACCGCTGCGGCCGCGGTGGCTGCGGGGATGTTGGTGTTCATTTGTCTCCTTCGGATCGGGTCGGGCTTGTGCCCGGACCGGGGCGGTGCGAAAGGCCGGCTGCCCGTGTGACGGGCAGCCGGCCTGGAGAAGCAGCGCGGGGCTGGACGCGAATCGACTTCCCGTCCCGTGTCGTGGGTCAGTCCGAGCCGGAGCGGCGCGAGCGCAGACCGCGGAGGTAGGCGTCCTGGAGGTCGGCGAGCCGCCGGTACTGCAGGGCTCCGGTGGGGCAGTGCTGCTTGGACCGACAGGGCTCGCAGGTCTCGCTGTGAGCACGCCAGGTTTCGCGTGCGCGCTGGTAGCGGGTGTACAGGTCGTCAGCCACGGCGGCCGACCGATTGGTTGGGCATGCGGGATGGAGCCTCTCGGGCAGGAGCGATGTGGGTGTCAGTGACGGGGTGACCGGTGTCCCAGGCCCTGGCGGCCGCCGTGGCGGCGACCGCGAGCAGCGCGAGGGCGACCGGATGCGCAAGGCCGTACCGGGTGACCGCCCGTGCCGCGCGATGCTGCGCGGCACGGGCGGCCCGTATTACTGCTGCCACTACGGGCGGTTCTCGCTGCGCTTGTTGACGTCCTTGACCTTGTCGGAGAGCTCCTTGCGCTCCTCGTCCGTCAGCCGGGAGGTCATGCGGGCACCGCCGTCCTGGCACCGGCCGCAAGGGTCGGGGCGGGCGCGACGCGGGGCGGGCAGTTGCTGGGGTCGCAGTTCCACCGGTGACACAGCGGGCAGGCGTCATTGGCCATCACCGGCCGGTGCAGGACCAGCACGGGCTGCCGCACATACTCGGGGGCCATCTCGGCCAGAGTCCGACGAGCGTGGCGACCGGTCTTCTGGGCCCGGTCGTCACCCTGGTCGACGAGGTGCTGGACGAGCTGGTGGAACTCGGTCTCGTCGGGCATGGGACCGAGCTCGTTGTCCCGCTCCTCCTGCTCCTCGTACCACCCGGCGCGCAGCGAGGTGGTGGTCGAGGTCTGGGCGACGCCGGTGCACTGGCAGGATTCGAAGTCGCCGTGGCAGCGCGGACAGTTGCCCGTGCCGAGGACGGGGATGGTCGCGGCTGTCGCGCACGTCATAATGCTCATGCGGATCTTCTTTCTGTGAGATCAGGCGGTCCGCGCTGGCCCCTGGCACATGTGGCGTCTTCAGCGCCGTGTCGGGGGCCTGTCCCTTTTCCCCGGCAGTGCGCGGTGGGGTCCTGTAGCCCCACGCCGACACCAGCCCGCGAGGAGGCGGGCTGGGGGCGACGTGCAGCACAGGGCGGGTCAGGCCGCGACCGGCATGCTGTGGTTATTGCGTACGTAGGCGACGCGGTCGGTGCCAACACCACCGGCCGTGTCGCGGGCCGCGACGGCGAGCTCCAGGAGCTGCTGGCCGTCTGCTGTGACCGCGGCGGCGAGGCGGCCGGGCTGGCGGATCTCGCGGTCGATGGCCAGGTCCTGGCCGCGTCGGCCGCCGCGGACCTGGTCGTCGCTGTTGCGGTCGCCCTCCCCGTACCGCAGCGCGAGCTCCTCGCACGCAGGTCGGACCGGGCATGCGGCGCACAGCTTCTGGGCGGCCGCCTGCTGCGCCGCCCAGATCGCGGGCGGTGCGCTGCGGTTGCGGTCGAGCAGATCGCGGTACTGTTCCCGGTCGTCGCAGCGGGCGCCGGTAGTAACGGCGGCCTGGAGCACGGGGCGGCGAGCTAAGCGGGTGGCTTCGGGGGCAATCCTGTTGAGCGTCACAGCGGGGTCCTTCCGTTGCGGGCAGCGTGATAGCCCCCAGAGCGGGGCTTGGGGGTTGTTTGTGGTTCTGGCTGTTCGTACGAGCAGCCACGGCCGGTCGCCCCGTTTCGTCGGGGTGACCGGCCGTGGTCGTTCGTCCAGCGCCTACCAGCGGTGGGTGAGGTCTTTCTCCTGCCGTTCCAGGACCGCGATCGTGGTCTCCAGGTCGGCTCGTTCCCACTTAGTGAGCGGCCTGGCGTCGGCCTTGGTCGGGGCCAGGAGCATCTTGCGCAGCGCGGCGAGGATGTCGCGGGCGCGCTGTTGGTCGGCCTTGTGGACCGGGCCGGCCACCTTGTCCCACTGCTGGTCGTGCAGCAGGCGCAGCCCCCATGCGCGCTGGTCGGCCCACTCCTCCTGCTGCGTCTGCTTCTGACGGCGGAGGGGTGCGGTCCGCTGGGTGTGGGCGGCGAGCTGGGCGAGCCGGCGGCCATCGGCGCAACGGGACTCTGCGAGGGCGCAGGTGGTGCAGGCCGCGAGGTGCGAGTGGACGAGCCTCGGCGCGGCTTCGGCGATGCAGCGGGCACCCGCGCAGCGGGACGTCGCCGGGGCACAGGTGGTGCAGGCCGCGAGGTGCGCGCGGAGGAGCTTTGGCGCGGTCTTGGCGATGCGACGGGCATCGGCGCACCGTGACTTCGCGGGGGCGCAGGTGGTGCAGGCCGAGACGTGCGCGCTGACCAGCTTCGGTGCGGCTGCGGCGAGACGGCGGCCGTCCGCGCAGCGGGGTGTGGTGGCGGAGCAGGTCGTGCAGCCCTTGACGTGGATCTCGTTCATCCTGCGTGCCGTCTTGTCGTCGACGAGGCCGCCGACGATTTGCATGACGGCCGGGGTGGGGCCCGCCTGGGGCTTGCGGACGACGCGGTTGGCGCGGCGGCCGTTGGTTTCCGCGATGCCCTCTTCGAGGCGCCGGCGCCACTTCTCCTCGTCGATGTTGATGAGGACCAGGCGGTGGCTGCCGCGGCAGCGGACCGGGTCCTCGGTGCCGGCGGTCTCCGTGTGGTGCGGGACGAGCTTGGCAGTGGCCCGCTTTGTCGCGGCGACGCGGATCGGGACCCAGGTCCGGCAGCTCGGGCAGACCAGCGAGATGCAGGCGGGGTCGAGGTCGTACTCGTGCGGCTGCAGGGTGGAGACGACGAGGGTGTCGAGGTGGCTGATCGTGCGGGATCGCGTCCGGCGCTTGCGCTGACGGCTGACGGTCTCGACCTCGCGGAGGGCTGTGGGCATGGGGAAACTCCTCACGAAGCATGCGGGTTTGGGGGCGTCGCGGGTGCTCTCTCGGCCTCGTCAGGGCCCACCGGAAAATCCGGGTGCCCTGACGGACCGACAGCGCATACGCGCTGCGACAGTGCAAACAGTCACGGACACGGGGGAGGAGTTAGTTGCCTCAGACTCCCGCGCGGCCACCGAAGTGGCGACTACTACTACGGAATTGCGATGGTGCGAAGGGAACCGAGGTTCTGGCTCCCCCATCCGGCCGCCCCGAAGGGCGGACGACTTCCTGTGGTGGTGCTTATATCGACCGACTCACCTTGTCGACGTGGCTAACTTAGTTGATACAATTCAGTCAGTCAAGTAGTTCACTGAGGAAGCTAGCTAAGTTGAGGAGGTCGACCTACGATGATGTCCATGACCAACGAGGCAGTGCAGCCGTACCAGCGAATCGTGCGGGACGTTCGGGAGAAGATCGTCTCGGGCCAGTTCACGGCCGGCGAGAAGCTGCCGAGCACCCGTGACCTGGCAACTGAGCACCGAGTTTCCCCCGGAACCGTTCAACGAGCACTCGCTGAACTGCGTTCCGCCGGCCTCATCTACTCCCACCAGGGCAGCGGGTCCTACGTCAGCGAATCCGCCAGCAAGACGGATCTGGATCCGACCGCCCAAGCCATCAAGGCGCTTGAGGCTCAAGTGGAGAGGCTCGCCGCTCGGCTGGACCGGATTGAGAACAGACTCGATGACTGATCCTCTTCCACTTATAGCCGCGTTCATTGGTAGCCCTCCTCTGCCCGTTCCCGGTTCGCTGACCTCGTTTCTATTTCCAATCGCCCCACCACCGGGAGGGGTGCCATGAGGCCCAGGAAGCTGGCCCCGCAGGCCCCATCTGGGAGAGGGTGGCATCACAGCAACACACCTAGATCAGCGACGAGTTACCGGAGGGCGCGTGGGGCAGCAGCCGAGAGAGCTGACGCCAGATGCTGGCCCGTGGCACCGCTGGGGATATGAGCTCCGGGAGACCCGGACTGCCCGAGGTATGTCCCAGCAGGAACTCTCAAGGAGAGTGCTGTGCGACAAGGCCCACCTGGGACGTTTTGAGCGCGCAGAGCGCCCTGTGCCGCGGGCCGTAGCGCTCGCAGCTGACGAAGCACTCAATGCAGGCGGCGCATTAGTCCGCGGGTGGGACCGCGCCGACAGTGAACAGCCCGGTGCGACAACCGTGCGCAGCATGTCCAGAGCTGGGGCACGGGGCCATGGGGCCAAGCTCCCGAGCCATGGGGCCAAGCCCCTGCTGGACCTGGCCACCAACACGGTCGGGCAGGCAGGCTCAGATGCTGACGACGCGGACATAGTCGTCGTCCCCTGCCGCATGAACGGAAGGATCTCCTACGTGCCCGTGCCCCGCCGCACCGTGCTGGCCTCCGCCGTCGCCGGGTTCGCCGTCATGGCTCTGCCCGCCTCCGCTGAAGCTTCTGATGCCTTCCCCGCCGGGATGGCGTCCCCCGCCGAGCACTACACGCAGCTTCGCCGCGTGATGATCCAGACCGACAATTTGATCGGCCCACGGCACGTCCTGCCCGCACTTCAGCAGCATCTTGCCGCGCTCGTCGCACGCCGTCGCACTGCCCGCGGGGCCGACGGCGCTCGTCTCCTGGAACTGGAGACCCGCTACGAGGAGCTGGCCGGCTGGCTCGCCCAGGACAGCGGTGACGACAGGGCAGCGTATGGGCACACCGCCCGTGCCCTAGATACCTCCCACATCACGGGCGACCACGCCCTGACCGCGTACATCCTCGGCCGCAAGGCCCAGCTCGCCATCGATACCGGCCACGCCACCGATGCTCTCGGCCTCGCCGCCGCTGCCCGCCGAACGGCGCGGCCCGGCAGTCGCCTCGAGGTCATCGCCGTCATGCACCAGGCCCATGCCCATGCTGTTCTCGGCGAGGAGCCTGACTCCCTCCGCAACTACGACACCGCGCTCGCCCTCCTGGATGCGTCCGACGACGACGGCGTTTGGGGCTCTTGGCTTGACGTTCCGTACATCCACACCGCGCGGGCCCGCTCCTACGCCGCCCTCGGCCGATACGACCAGGCCGCCGATGGCTTCCAGAGCGCACTCGCTGCTCTCCCCCCGACCTACCGGCGCGATCGCGGTGTCTACCTCGCCCGTGCCGCGCGGGCCCACGCTGGCACCGGCGACCACGTGCGCGCCGCCGAGATTGGTCTGCAGGCCGTCGGGATCGCCGCCGAGACCGGCAGCGCCCGGATCATCGGGCAGCTCGACAAGCTCGACCAGGCCCTCGCAGCCGTCCCGCGTGAGCCCGGGGTCACCGATTTCCGGGCAGCACTCGACCGAATCGTGCTTCACCTCAACTAACCGCTCGCCCCGCCCTTCCCAACTCGCCAACTGGAGCCGCCCCGTGTCCCGCCCGTATGTCTTGCTGTCCGCCGCCGTATCGATCGACGGATACCTCGACACCCGGCCGGGCGAGGACCGGCTCATGCTCTCCAACAAGGAGGATTTCGATCGCGTCGATTCCGTTCGGGCAAGCTCCGACGCGATCCTCGTCGGCGCCGGTACCCTCCGCGCTGACAATCCGCGCCTCCTGGTGAACTCGGAGGAGCGCCGCGCCGCGCGGGTCGCGGCTGGCCTCCCGGAATACCCGCTCAAGGTCACCATCACGGGGACCGGCGACCTTGACCCCAACTGGAAGTTCTGGCACCACGGGGGAGAAAAGCTTGTCCTCGCTGTTGGTAGCAAGGCAGCGGAGAAGGCTGGGGAGGCTCTCGGTGACCTCGCCGCTATCCAAGGCGTTCCAGCCAGCCACACCTGGCCGGTCGCCCTAGATGTCCTCGGCAACGTCTACGGCGTGAAGCGGCTCATGGTCGAAGGCGGCGGACGGGTCCACACTCAGCTTCTACAGCAGGCTCTCGCCGATGAACTTCAGCTCGTCATCGCCCCTCTCTTCGTCGGCCAGAGCGACGCCGTACGAATGCTCGGCCCCGGGAACTACCTCGGTGGACCTACCAACCGCATCCGCCACCTGGAGACCCGCCAGATCGGCGACGTCACGCTGCTCCGGTTCGCGCCCAAGGAGCTCAGCCAGGAGGCGTCGTGAGCCACACTCCCTCGGCCTGCGGCCAGCCCGGTGCCGGCATCGAAGCCACCAGCGCCGACCGGGCCTGGCTGGCCATCGCCTGCGAACTCGCCACTCTGTGTCGGCCGTCCAGCACCGCCTTTAGTGTGGGTGCGGTCATCGTCGCTGCCGACGGCACGGAACTGGCCCGTGGCTACTCCCGGGAACGTGACCCCCACGACCATGCTGAGGAAGGCGCCCTGGCCAAACTCGCCGACGCTGATCCGCGCCTCGCCGGCGCCACGATCTACAGCTCCCTCGAACCGTGCGCGAAGCGCGCGTCCCGGCCCCGGCCGTGTGCCCAGCTCATCTGGGACGCCGGGATCCACCGAGTCGTCAGCGCCTGGCGTGAGCCGGACACGTTCGTCCCCGGCGCGGATGGCAATGAACTCCTTCAGGAAGCTGGGGCCACCGTCATCGAGGTGCCCGAGTACACCGCCGCAGCACAAGCGCCCAACCGTCACCTTCTCCGATCTACGGGGGAATAAGTGACAAAGTCGATGCCCCTCGCTCGCCTGACGGTCTATCCGCTGCGGCACGGATACACGGATTGGGGTACGCGGAACACTCCCCGCACTTCTAGGGGATATCGCGGCTGTCAACCTCGTCCAGCGTGCCGTCAAAATCGAGAAGCGCGAGGCAGGACACAGGCAGGAGCCCTACCGGGCGTCGAGCTCACTGGCCCTCGCGGTAGCAGCCTCTCCGCGTGCTGCGCGGCGGCCAGTGCCCCGTGGACTGGCCTTCGCCCGACATCCCCTGACGGGCGTTCGACTTCAGCTTCCCGTGTGGCTGGACGTTCTCGAACCAGCTTCCCGCCAAGCGGGAGCAACGGAGTTCCGATCCAGGCGCACGTGGGGGTTCCACCTGCACGTTCTCACATAGGAAGCGGAGAGGCCGTCACCAGAGGGAGGGGTGCCATGTGGGGTCGATCGGTGTCTCGTACGACAACACGCTCGTTCTCATAACCAAAGGCCGTCGGAGTCATGTATGTTTTCAGGAATGGTTCCCTACGGTGGAGGTTTCGATGTCCGATCCGCTGAGGCGAATTGACGCCCTGGTAGACGAGGACACCCTCCCCACACCTCAGGTCCGGAAGCAACTCCGACTCGCTGCCGGCCTCACACAAACCGAAGTAGCCACCGCCATCGGCGTCAAGCGCCTTGCGATCGCACGGTGGGAGGCAGGGCTCGCCCAGCCTCACCGCGGAAATCGCCGCGCGTACGCACATCTCCTCCGGCGACTGGCCGCGAAGCATCCGGACGCAGTCAAGGAGGCTCCGGATGAGGGATGACCTCACGATCTCGGCCGTATTCGGGCACGCCGACTCCACCTTCGGTTTCGAGGGGGTCGGGGTGACGACGTAGCCGCCACCGGCCGCGCGTACCACTCAGCGGATTCACCACCCGCTCGGCCTCGCGCGGCCCTTCGCTCCGACTGGACTAACCATCCAGGTCGGTTGCTCAGTCCCGGTTCGCCCCGGTCCTGAGCTTTGGCTCTTAGAGCCAGTTCATCTCTATCGCACAACTCGGCCACTAACCACGGCCACCACAGCCGCAGCAGCACCAGCTGCGCGCTCGAACCGCGAGGCCCCCACCACAGGGGTCTGGCGGTTCACCACCACCGAGAGGAGAGGAGAAAACTCCACCCACCCGATTGGCGCCCGCCCACTTCTCACGAAGGGAGCGGCACCCACACATCCGCACATCTGGCCGTCCAGCCCGGAGGGGCTTTGGCCGGTCCAGCTATCTGGAGAGCAGGTCCTTTCTCATAATGCCTGAGAATGATGCGTCTTGTCAGCTTGACCTTGTCCGTTTCACCCCGGTACGGGCTGTGCAATCTTCCTGCACACCAAGGGAGTCGGTTGCGCTTTGGGTTACTTGTTCGTTTTGGCCGCATAAATCCTTGGCCATGGGTGTAACCGACGCAACAAACGCTGCCGGTGGCTCGAACAGTGCAGTCGTGCTCGGTGAGAGCAGGGCTTGCGGGGCTAACCCCCGCATCAGCCACGGTGCCGCCATGACCCCTATCTCTCGTCCGCATCCTCACGTGCCCGCACTCTTCCGGGCGGCCCGGTGAGTGCCGTGGCGGCGTCGGCCGCTGTGCTCCCGCGCCCTCGCACGGCGTTCACCGGCGGGGCGTCGCGCCGTCGGCTGCGGTCGGTCCCGGCGCAGGCTGGCCCGGTCGTTCCGCTGGAGCTGGGCAATCCGCTCCAGCTGTCGAAGGCGATGCGCGCCCGGCTGCTCGCCGCGGTGCGCGCGCTGGTGTCGGCTCCGGCGCTGGCCGGGGCGTCGGACGGCGCGCGGCTGGCCTCGGTGGTGCTGACGGCGAAGTCGAAGGTCCGCGACGACTATCAGGCGTCGATCTGGGCGGCGGAGCTCGGTCGCTGGCTGGGGGTCTCCCAGTCGACGGTCGCGCACACGGTGCTGCCCGAGCTGCGCGGTGCGGGGTTCCTCGGCTCGAACGTCGCGACGAACGCCTTCGGGCACGCGACGGGCCTGGAGTGCTGGGTGATCCCGATGTACCGGGCGCAGAAGGCCGGCGACCGGCGGCACGCGCTGGCGTTGTCGCGCTCTGAGCTGGCGGTGCTGCTGAGCCTGATCGAGGTGCTGTTCGGTCCGGGGTGGGCGCCGAAGGACAAGGTGCCGGTCCCGGCCGGGCTGCTTGCCGGGCGTATGGGCCGGGGGGCTGCGACGGATCGGCTCGGGCTGCTGCTGATGGTGTTGACGACGGGTTCGGCGGGCTGGTTGCAGCTGTGCCCCGGGTCGGTGGACACCGGGCGTGGGCGTCCGGCGGCGACAGTCGCGCGGCTGCTGGGCTGCACGGCGGCGGCCGGGGCGAAGGTGCTCAAGCGCCTCCAGGAGCACGGCGTCGCGGACGTGGTGCGCCAGGAGACCGGCTCGGGTCTGCGCGCACGGTCGCGGGTGCGCCTGGTACCGGTCGCTGAGGCCCACGGTGTGGCCGTGCGGGAGGCCCGCCGGGCGGCGAAGGCCGTGCTTTCAGACCTCGCCGGTACTGCATCCGGAGATCTTGGGTCGGGCGAGACGGGCGAGACCCTTGTGGCGACTGGGATCAAGGATGCCGGGCAGGGCGAGATGTCCGGATCTGCAGACCTCGCCGCAACTGCACAGCACCACGCTCTCCACGCTTCTGCGGTTACTCCTGATGGGTCTCTTGCGCTCTCTGGTGGCTTTTCCGGCGCAGGCCGTGGGGCTGAAGGCCGTCGGCCGGAGCGCGCGTGCGTGCGCGAGGACCAGGCCGCCGAAGGCGGGACCACCGCTGCCGCGGCCGGGCCGCCGGTGGCCGGGGGCGGCCCGCTGCGCGGGGAAAAGCCGAAGAAGTCCCCGGTCGACGAGCGGGTGGCGCAGCGGCCTGCCGTGGCTGGAGCCGGTGGCCGGCCGAAAGCCATGGGTCGTGGAAAGACGCAGCAGCAGCGGAGGGTGGGCCTTCCGGCTGATCTTGGTCTGCGGGTGGCGCTGGGGCCGGTGGCCTGGCTGTGGGAGCAGCTGTCCGGGTGGCAGCAGGACCAGGTGGAGGCGGCCGCGAAGGCGGAGCTGGCCTGCCTGAGGGGGCTGCTGGCGGTGCCGGGCGGCGCGCCGCGGCTGCTGGCCGACCGGCTCACCAACCGATTGGAGGAGACCGGCGGCGAGGCCCTGGTCGGCAGGCCCTACGGGTGGCTGATCCGGCGGGGCCTGGTGCAGCGTCAGGCGTGCTCGGACCGGCGCTGCGACGACGGAACCCGGCTGGACACCGGCAGCGGATGCGAGAACTGCGCCAACGTGATTCACATCCGCCGTGCCCACCGTGCCCGGATCGGTGCGGAGATCGACCGGGAGCTGCCCGGCCTGTCCGACAGCGAGCGCCAAGGTGTCCTTGAGGACCGGTTGCGTGAGCAGGCGGCCATTGAGGCGGAGGACTTCGTCTGGCGGCGGGAGCAGGCCCGCGCGGAGCAGGCCCGACGCGATGAGGCCCGTGCGGCCACTCAGGAGCAGGCGGAGCGCGAACGTGCGGCCTCGGCCGCCGCCGACGCGGTCCGTCAGGCGCTGGCGTGCGAGGACTGCGGGCAGGAACAGGCAGCCGGGCTCTGCGAGGCGTGCGGCTACCAGCGCCGGACCGAAACCCTGATCGCGGAGGCGGGAATGGTTGCGGCCGCCTGGTCCGCTGACCTGACCGATCCGACCGGTGTCGCTGCGGTCACCGCCGATGTGAGGGTGACGCTGGAGCGCGAGATCGCGGCCGTCCGCGCCGACTACCTGCGCGCCATGGACCCGGCCGACCAGGAAACCGACCCGGTGGGCACCGCCTCCGTGCTCGCGTACGGGGCCCTCCACACCGCCGAGCAGGCCCTCCCGGAGTACCGGCGCAACGCCCTGGCCGTGCTGGGCCGGACCGAGGAGGCCGAAGCGGAGGCTCGGCAGGCGTACCGGACCGAACAGAACCGGCACTGGTTCCAGCACAACCCGAACGGCGCGGACGCCGTTGCCGCGGCGACGAAGGCCGCCGACACGGCGAGGGAACGCACTGCGCAACACCTGCTGGCGGCGCGGCTGAAGCAGCTGCGCAAGCAGGGCGCAGCCCGCACCGAGCAGGCCGCAGCCGCACTGTGGGCGGACCGGCTGCCCGAGCTCGCCGCACGCCCGCTGCACGCCGCCACCAGGACGGTGATCGCATGACCACCGAGTCGGATCTGAGCGGTGTAGACCTCGCGTGTCAGGCCCTTCTCGCGGCCCGGGTCCAGGCCGTGGGCCTCGACGCGGACAGTGGCCGCCTGGGCGTCGTCCCCAACGCCCCGGCCTGCGGCACGAAGCGCGCCGCAGCTGATTGCGGCGGCCAACGAGACGGTGCTGGGCGCGAGCGTCCGCGCACGTGAAGGCCGGTCCCACCGCGGCGGCCACCACCCCGGCTGGATACCTGCCACGACGCCATCGAGGCGTTCGGCCCGGAGCATCGGGGCGTCCTGCGGCTGCTGGGCGAGTCCGCGTTCGACCGCCACGTCGCGCACTTGGCTGCGGCACACACGGCCGCCACCGCCGTCTCCAGCGCTCCGGTGCACGCCACGGTCCACCCGGCCGACCAGGCTGCGCACGAGGAAGGCGCCACATGGGCTCGGGACCGAGCGCTGATCGCGCAGGGCCCCCTGCTCTGCCTTGCCTTCTGCGCTGAGTGTGCGCCCGTGCCTGTCGTTGCGCAGTTGGCCACCGGCACAAGAATCACCATCTGGAGGGTCTCGGCGCCGACCCCTCGCATGACCGACATCGCCGTACAGATCGAGCGGTGACGCGTCTGTCCTGACCTTTCCTTTTCTCCCTCGGGTGGGTACCACTGGCCTGACAGGGGCAGGCATAAGCATGCTGCGGCTGGCGATCCTTGGCCGCCCCGGACGGCGACCGCCACGTGCCGTAGCCGACCCGGCCGACGGTCTTGGTGTCGTTGCGATCCTCGGCCGCCCCGAAGAGCGACCTCCACCTGGCGGAGGTGTTCCACGCGGCCTCGGGGCTGTGGTTGCGATCCTCGGCCGCCCCGAAGGGCGACCGCCACAGGCACCGCATCAACCTTTCCTGGCAGGGGCGTTGGTTGCGATCCTCGGCCGCCCCGAAGGGCGACCGCCACCACAGCGCCGCATCGACTTCCCTCTCTTCCTCATGGCGTTGCGACCCTCGGCCGCCCTGAAGGGCGACCGCCACCGGAGGATCGGCTCACGGTGGCGCGGCGCGATCACGTAGTTGCGACCCTCGGCCGCCCTGAAGGGCGACCGCCACCCGAACAATCTCAACTCCCCTGGAAGGGAACCGGTATGTTGCGACCCTCGGCCGCCCTGAAGGGCGACCGCCACAGGGCGATCGCAGACGCATGCGGGGCGAGCCCTTCGGTTGCGACCCTCGGCCGCCCTGAAGGGCGACCGCCACCCGCGGGCGTCGCACCGATGGCGACGAACGATCAGGTGTTGCGACCCTCGGCCGCCCTGAAGGGCGACCGCCACGCTGAATAACCTGCGGATTCACTATAGAGGGCGGGTTCATGCTGAGAGGAGGGAGTGCTGATATACGCACGAAATGGGCATTCTTCTTCGGTGTGATAGGCGTGTCGTGTGTGTGCTTGGGGTTCCGAAGTGCCAAAGCGGTTCGTGGCAGGGCCGTACTCGCGCCTACGTCAGTCTCACGTGTCCATGGCCGTGTCAGTGGCTCATCTTAGGGTGTCGGTTTCTGATTAAGGTCTACGGTTCGAACCTCAGGGGATCAATGCCGGAGCGTGAGTTGTTCGCCCACAGCCGTAGCCCGCAGTCGGGGGGCCGGCACCGTCTGGAGGACCATCTGCGTGGCTCAGCGGCCTTGGCCCGAGCCTTCGCCGAGGCTTTCGGCGCTGGCGAGGTGGCTGAGTACCTGGCGCTGGTTCATGATATTGGGAAGGGGTGCTGCGCCTGGCAGGATCGCTTGGTCTTTCATGCCGAGCCGACGGGCAAGCCGGTAGGGATTCCTCACAAGGAAGCTGGCACTGTGCTTGCCGCGCAGACGGTGGGGCGTCAGCTTGCCGCAGTGGTGCAAGGGCATCACGGAGGGCTGCCGGACCAGGGCAAGATCAAGGATGTGCTGGCCGAGTTACGAGGGGCTGGGCAGGACGCGGATCGTGCCCGGGAGGCGACAGAGGCCGTGGCCCGGGTGGTGCCAGAGATCTTGCGGGACGACCGGATTCTGCCGCCGGCCTGGCTTACTGGGCTTGAGTCGCCACACAGGAGGGCGCTTGCCCTGGATGTTTTCACTCGCATGGTGTTCAGCTGTGTGGTCGACGCGGACTACCTCGATACCGCAGCCCACTTCGCCGGCGGGAAGCCGCGCGTCGCCGTGCGCGCGGACATGGGGGAGTTACTGAAACGTTTTGAACAGCGGAGAGCGCGGTTGCTCGCCCGGCGTGAGGCGTCCCCGGTGGATGAGCTGCGAGAGCGGGTATATGAGGAGGCGCTGACGGCGGCTGCGGGTGTGCCGGGGATGTATGTGCTGCATGTGCCGACGGGCGGGGCGAAGACGATCGCGGCGGGTGGGTTCGCGTTGAGGCACGCGGCTAAGCACAGCCTGGGGCGCGTGGTGTTCGCTGTTCCGTACATCAGCATCACGCAGCAGAACGCTGACGTGTACCGCGATCTGCTCGATCCCCCTGAGGGAAACGAAGATGGGCCTGTTGTGCTGGAGCACCACAGTTCAGTGGAGCTGGACGAGGAGGACGGCGCGGGGGCCTGGGCGCGCCTGGCGGCCGAGAACTGGGATGCGCCGGTTGTGGTGACGACGACGGTGCAGCTGTTCCAGTCCCTGTTCGCGCGGAAGCCCTCCGCGATGCGGAAGCTGCACCGGTTGGCGGGGGCGGTCATCGTGCTGGACGAGGTCCAGGCGCTCCCCGACCGGTTGCTGATTCCGATCTTGAGCGTGTTGCGTGATCTGGTGGAGCACTTCGGGGCGTCGGTGGTGCTGGTATCTGCGACGCAGCCGTCGTTCTGGTCTCTGGCGCAGTTGGAAGGGCTTCCGCGTCGCGGCTTGGTGGAGGACGTGACAGGGCTGTTCGAGGCGCTGTGGCGGGTTCGGTATGAGTGGCGTCTGGGGTCGGATTTGACGTGGGAGTCGATCGCGGGGGAGATCGCGTCTGAGGGCGGGGATCGGGTTCTGACGATCGTGAACACGACGCGGGACTCCGCGCGGCTGCATCGTCTTCTGACAGGGGCGAGTGATGGCGGGGTGCGAGTGGCGGCTCCGGTGTGGCACTTGTCGACGAGGATGACCGCTGAGCACCGGCGTGAGGTGATCAGGCATGTGCGGGGTGAGCTTGAGGCCGGGCGTCCGGTGCACGTGGTGTCCACGTCGTTGATTGAGGCGGGCGTGGATGTGGACTTCCCTCGGGTGTACCGGGCGTGGGCGCCGGCAGAGGCGCTGCAGCAGGCGGCGGGCCGCTGCAACCGTGACGGTCGTTTGTTGGAGGGGGGCGTGGTGGTGGTGTTCCGGCCGGTTGACGGCGGTATCCCGAAAGACTTGTCGTACAAGGCGGCCCTGGACGCGAGCGCGGAGTTTTTCGGGCCGGACATGTCAGCGCCGGATGATCTGGATGCCCTGGGCCTCTATTACGAGAAGCGCTGGGCGCTGCAGGGTACCGATGGGCGGTCGATGGGGGAGGGGATTCAGGAGCTGCGCCGGAGGTGGGACTTTCCCGCTGTTGCGGAGGAATTCCAGATGATCGACAACAGGTACGCCCAGTCGGTCGTCGCGATCCGTCCGGAGAGGCCGGATGAGGAGCGGGATGCCATTGAGTCGGACGTCGCTCTGCTTCGTGGTCGCTTCCCGTCGGGGCCGGGACCGTTGCGTCGGCTGCAGCCGCACATGGCGACTTTGCCGAGGCACGAGGTCGCTTCTGCGCTGCGCGCGGGGCTGGCCGAGCCGGTGATCGGTGATCTTGTGGTGTGGCGGGGGTACTACGATCCGGTGCGCGGTCTGGACGCGGATGATCCCGAGGACCGGGGTGGCTACGTATTTTGAGCTGGCAGGGTGGGCAGGTTGCTTTTCGGTGGGTGCGCCGATGGGCTGGAAGCTCGTTGGCCGAACTCTGGGCGACCGACTGTGTCTGGTGTCGGTTGAGGGTCGCGGCCATCTGGCACACGGTGTCCGAGCTGATGGCAGGTTCCGGTTCGGTAGGTAGCACGCCGAAGTCCGTGTGAGCAGCGGTTTTTCTGTTTCCGAGGTGGATTGATGCTCCTATTGCTCGTCAAGCGTTCTGAGGCATGAGGCGCAAGGTACTTTCGCTGCATGTCACTGACTCCCGACGACGAAGTCCGCAGCCG
>NZ_JBSFBQ010000082.1:0-24610 GCF_053593015.1 Streptomyces sp. NPDC002403
AAGAAGGCGTTCACCGCCGTCTCCTGGAACGCCCCCACCTCCGAGCTGGCCCAGCGCCTGACGAACGCCCCCACACTGAAGGACATCCCCGGCACTCTGTTCCTCGCGGGCGGCGCCCCGGTGCAGGTCAACGGTGCCCCGGTCGCGGCCATCGGCGTGGCCGGAGCCCCGAGCGGCGACCTCGACGAGAAGTTCGCCCGGGCCGGCGTCGCCTCCCTCGCCAAGTAAGCGCCCAGCAGGCCCGTTGACAGGAGTTAGGACATGAACGCCCTCGATCGACAACTGCTCGACGCCGCACGCGCCGGTGACACCGACCGGGTGCGGTCCGCGATCGAGGGCGGCGCCCGGGTGGACTGCCGCGACGAGGAGCTGCGCACCCCGCTGCTCCTCGCCGTCCACGGCGACCACGTCGAGGCCGCCCGGCTGCTGGTCGCGGCGGGCGCGGACCCGGACGCCCAGGACGGGCGCGAGGAGAGCCCGTGGCTGGCGACCGGGGTCACCGGCAGCGTCCCGATGCTGCACGTCCTGCTGCCGGCCGGCCCCGATCTGAAGCTCCGCAACCGCTTCGGCGGCATCGCGCTCATCCCCGCGAGCGAGCGCGGCCACGCCGCCTACGTACGGGAGCTGCTCCGGGTCACCGACATCGACGTCGACCACGTCAACCGGCTGGGCTGGACGGCCCTGCTGGAGGCCGTGATCCTCGGCGACGGCGGCCGGGCCCACCAGGAGGTCATCGAACTGCTGCTGGCGGCCGGTGCGAGCGTGGACCTGCCGGACAACGACGGGACGACCGCGCTGGACCACGCGGAGCGCCGCGGCTTCACGGAGATCGCCGCGCGGCTGCGGGACGCCCGGTGAACGCGCGCCGCGCGGTGGTGGCGCTGGCCGCGGCGGCGGTCCTCACGGGCTGCGCGAGCGGAACGCCGGCCGCGTCCCGTACCCCGGACAGCGCACCGGCGGCCCCGGCGCCGGCACCGTCCGCCTCGGCGGGGAAGGCCGGTTCGGCCGGGAAGGCCGCCCCGGCCACCCCGCGCGGCACCCTCCTCGTCGCCGACTTCGGCGGCGACACCGTGACCTTCGTCGACCCTGACCCCGGCCACCGCCGGCACACGCTCGGCTCCGTCGAGGTCGGCACCGCCCCCTACGGCCTGGTCGTCGACGACGAGGGGCTGGCCTGGGTGGCGACCGCCGAGGGGGTCGCGGTCGTCGACACGGAGAAGCGGACCCGGCTCGCCCGGATCCCGTACCGGACGCGGACCGGGCCGGTTACGACCGGCGAGTACCGGGGCGGCGGCATGGGGATCGCCCTGGCCCCCGACGGTCGGCACGTCTACGTCGGCGTCAATGTGCCCGGCCGTGACGGGGTGCTGGAGACCATCGACACCGCCACCCGCGAGGTCACCGGCACGGTGCCGGTCGGCCGCCGCCCCTTCGACGTGGACGTCTCGCCGGACGGCGCCGAGGTGTACGCCACCGGCCACGACTCCTTCGACGTCACGGCGGTGAACACGTCCGGCGGCGGGACGCGGCGCTTCGAGGTCGCCCCGTACGGCACCGAGGGCGGCCTCGGCTCCTGGCTGAAGCCGCACTACGCCGTCGTACGCCCCGCCGACGGCAAGCTGCTGCTGCCGTTCGAGGGCGAACGGCTCGTCGTCCTCGATCCGCGCACCGGCAGGAGCACCATCGAGCCGATGACCGCCGACACCCACCAGCACGGCGCGACGCTCGCACCCGACGGCACCCTGCTGGTCGTCGGCACCGGCCCGGTCCTCTCCGAGGACAAGGGCCCGTCCCTGACGATCCGTACCCCCGGGGGCACCGAGCGCGTGGTGCCGCTGGACGGGCCGCACGAGGACGTGGCGGTGTCCGGCGACAGCCGCACGGCGTACGTCACCGAGGGCTTCACCCGCGACGGGTACGGCAACGGCATCACCGTCGTCGATCTCACGGGCGCGCACCGGCCGTTCGAGGTGGCCGCGGGCGCCCGTCCGCTGGGGATCGCGGTCCTCTGAGGCGATATCCCGCCAATCGGGCATTCCGTGCCTAGGATCGCCGGTGTGGATCAGCGAACACCCGTACGCCGCACGGCCCGCGCCGCCGCTCTCGTCCTGCTGGTGCTGACGACGTCCACCGGCTGCACCGGCGGGGTCGAGGGCAGGCCCGGCGCCTCCGGCCTGCGCGACCCGTACTTCCCGAAGCTCGGCAACGGCGGCTACGACGTCACGCACTACGACCTCGCGCTCGACGTCGACCCGGCCGCCCACCGGCTGCGCGGCACCGCCACGATCACCGCGCGCGCCACCCAGGACCTCAGCGCCTTCGACCTCGATCTCGTCGGTCTCACCGTGGACTCGGTGACCGTGGAGGGCCGCCCCGCCGCCGTCCACCGGGCGGGGCAGGAGCTGACGCTGCGCCCCGACGCAGAGGTGGCGAACCGTCTGCGCAAGGGCGGCACCTTCCGCACGGTCGTCCGCTACTCGGGCTCGCCGCGCACGATCACCGACCCCGACGGGTCGAAGGAGGGCTGGCTGAGGACCGCGGACGGTTCGGTCGCGCTCGGCGAACCGACCGGCTCGATGGCCTGGTTCCCCGGTAACAACCACCCGAGCGACAAGGCGTCGTACGACATCGCCGTCACCGTCCCCGAGGGGCTGACGGCGGTGTCCAACGGCGAGCCGGCCTCCCGGCGCACCTCGGACGGCACCACCACCTTCCACTGGCACGTTCCCGAACCGATGGCGACCTATCTCGCGACCGTCGCCATCGGCCGCTTCGACACGAAGGCATCGACGACCCCCGACGGGATCAAGGTGTTCACCGCCGCGGACACGACGGTGGCGGCGGCCAGTGCGCGGGTCCTCGCCCGGGTCCCCGAGGTCGTGAAGTGGGAGGCGGAACGGTTCGGCCCGTACCCCTTCTCCGCCACGGGCGCGATCGTGGAGCGCTCCGGGGACGCCGGCTACGCCCTGGAGACCCAGGACCGGCCCTTCTTCCCCGGGCCGCCGGGCACCGGACTGCTCGTCCATGAGATGGCCCACCAGTGGTTCGGGGACTCCGTCACCCCCGAGAGCTGGCGGGACATGTGGCTCAACGAGGGTTTCGCGACCTACGCGGAGTGGCTGTGGGGGGCCGACAAGGAGGGCCGTCCGGTCCAGGGCCGGTTCGACGCCGCCTTCAAGAACGACGACAACTGGGCCTTCCCGCCGGCCGATCCGCCGACGGCCGCGGACATCTCGCAGGCGCCGGTGTACGGGCGCGGGGCGATGGTCATCCACAAGATCCGGCAGGCTGTGGACGACGACCGGCGTTTCTTCGCGCTCGTGCGGGGCTGGACGAAGGCCCACCGGCACGGCAACGCGTCGACCGCCGACTTCACCGCGTATGTGGAGAAGACGACCGGGCAGGACCTGACGAAGCTGTGGGACACCTGGCTGTACGGCAGGAGCCGGCCCGCCTCGAAGGGCTGACCGGCTCCCGGTGGAGTACCGCCGCGCGGACTACTTCACGTTGACACCGCTCCAGGCGGCGTCGACGGCCGTGAGCTCGGCGCTGTCCGCCCCGTACAGGTCGGTCGCCGCCTTCTCGGTCGCCTCACGGGCGCCCGCGTAGTCGGTGGACGACGTCATGTACTCGGAGAGGGCCTTGTACCAGATCTGGACGGCCTTGTCCCGGCCGATGCCGGTGACGGTCGAGCCGTCGGCGGTCGGGGAGTCGTAGTCGACCCCGTTGATGGTCTTCGCGCCGCTGCCCTCGGACAGCAGGTAGAAGAAGTGGTTGGCGACACCGGAGGAGTAGTGCACGTCGAGGTCGCCGACGCTGCTGTCCCAGTAGTCGGCCGAGCCGCCGTCCTTGCTCGGCTTGTCCATGTAGCGCAGCGGGGTGCCGTCGCCGTTGATGTCGATCTTCTCGCCGATGAGGTAGTCGCCGACGTCCGTGCTGTTGTCGGCGGCGAACTCGACCGAGGTGCCGAAGATGTCGCTGGTCGCCTCGTTCAGGCCGCCGGACTCACCGAAGTAGTCGAGGTTGGCGGTGGACGCGGTCAGGCCGTGGCTCATCTCGTGGCCCGCGACGTCGAGGGCGGTCAGCGCGCTCTTGTTGTCGGCGCCGTCGCCGTACGTCATGCAGAAGCAGCTGTCGTCCCAGAACGCGTTGACGTACGAGTCGCCGTAGTGGACCCGCGAGTACGCGGCCTTGCCGTCACCGGCGATGCCGTCGCGGCCGAACGCCGACTTGTAGAAGTCCCAGGTCTGCGCGGCGCCGTAGGCGGCGTCGACCGCGGCGGTCTGGCGGTCGTTGCCGGTGCCGTCGCCCCAGGTGTCGTCGTCGTCCGTGACCAGGTCGCCGGTGCCGTTCTCGCCCTGGTTGAGGTCGTACGTCTTGTGGCCGCCGCGGTCGCCGTCGGTCAGCTCGAAGCCGGAGCCGGACGCGGTGGTCGACAGCTCGACCTGACCGCTGTACTGGCTGTTGCCGACACCGGTCTCGACCGCCTCGTAGCTCTGGAGCTTCTTGCCGGTGATCGCGTCGGTGATGGTGTGCACCCGGCTCGGGGTGCCGTCCTTCTGCACCCCGGTCCGCACCGTCTCCAGGGCGAGGACGGGCTTGCCGGAGACCGCCCAGATCACCTTGCGGGCGGCGGCCGCGGTCTTGATCTTCGGCGTCGTGGACGGCACCGATATCCGGGCCCGGGTCGCCTTGGTGACGCCCTTGAGCTTTCCGCCGGGGGCGGTGTGGGTGACGAGGTCGCCGCCGAGCACGGGCAGCCCGTCGTAGGTGCGCTCGTAACGGGTGTGGACCGTGCCGTCGGCGTCCTTGATCACATCACGGACGACCAGCTTCTCCCGGCCGCCCAGCCCGAGCGAGTCGGCGGTCGAAGAGGCGTCGCTCTGCGCGGACTTGATGGCGGCCATGCGCTGCGAGGCCTTGTTGGCGCTGAAGGGGACGACGCTCCGAGTGGTGGAGTGACCGCCGTTGCCGTTGTCGGGCACGGCGTTCGCCGCACCGGTCTGCATGCCTACGACGACCATCGCGGCCACTGCGGCCAGGGCTGCGGCGCGACGGGTGTTCATGTGGGGGGTCATGCGCTCTCCGTTGCTCGTTCCGTGGGGGGTTACGAGCCGAGAGCGTGCCACCGAATGACCAACATTGACGGTGCACTAACAAATACCTCACATTTATTTGACCACTTCTTGTCCGAATGGAATACACATGTGTTCGTTAATCGGCGGGAGTTGGGTGCAGATGTCCGATGGCATCGCATAGCGGGCGCTATGTGCCCGCTCCGTCCATGCGCACGCGAAAGCCCCCGGCCGCCGGAATCCGCCGGCGGCCGAGGGCTTTCGTGAATGTGCTGTTGTGCCGGAGCCCGTGCGTCAGAGGTTGACGCCGAAGTCCTGGGCGATGCCGCGCAGGCCGGAGGCGTAACCCTGGCCGACGGCGCGGAACTTCCACTCGGCGCCGTTGCGGTACAGCTCGCCGAAGACCATGGCGGTCTCGGTGGCGGCGTCCTCGCTCAGGTCGTAGCGGGCGATCTCGGTGCCGCCGGCCTGGTTGATGATGCGGATGAACGCGTTGCGCACCTGGCCGAAGTTCTGGCTGCGGGTCTCGGCGTCGTAGATGGAGACCGGGAAGACGATCTTGTCGACGTCGGCCGGCAGGCCCGCCAGGTTGACGTTGATCTGCTCGTCGTCGCCCTCGCCCTGGCCCGTGACGTTGTCGCCGGTGTGGATGATGGTCTGGTCCGGCGTCGACTTGTTGTTGAAGAAGACGAAGTGGCCGTCGGAGACGACCTTCCCGGCGGGGTTGACTGCGATCGCCGAGGCGTCGAGGTCGAAGTCGGTGCCGGTGGTGGTGCGGACGTCCCAGCCGAGGCCGACCGTGACGGCGGTCAGGCCCGGGGCCTCCTTGGTGAGGGAGACGTTGCCGCCCTTGGACAGGCTTACAGCCATGGGAAGTCCCTTTCATCGTCGCTTGCGGGCTTCGTGCCCTCACGAAGCTACCGTCACAGGCCATAACGCGGGGAAGGGGTCAGGAGGTTCCTGACCCCTTTACTTTCTTTACCGAAATCCCCCGGCCGGCCGGACGGCCGGTGCGGCAAAAGAAGGTGACGAACACCCTCCGGTGCGAGGAACATGGGTGCCATGTCCGGGCCCTATGTCATCCGCGGTTCGGTCTCCCTGCCGGAGGCCGAGCTCATGTGGCGTTTCTCGCGGTCCTCGGGACCCGGCGGGCAGCACGTCAACACCAGCGATTCCCAGGTGGAGCTCCGCTTCGACCTCGCGGCGACCGAGTCGCTCCCCGAGGTGTGGAAGGAGCGGGCGCTCCAGCGCCTGGAGAGCAGGCTCGTGGGCGGGGTGATCGCGGTACGGGCCTCCGAGCACCGCTCCCAGTGGCGCAACCGCGAGACCGCTCTCGTACGGCTCGCCTCCCTGCTCGCCGAAGCGACGGCGCCGCCCCCGAGGCCGCGCCGCAAGACACGGATCCCACGGGGCATCAACGAACGCCGGCTGCGCGAGAAGAAGCAGCGCGGCGAGACCAAGCGCGGCCGCTCCGGCCGCGACTGGTGAGGGCCCCGGCCCCCGCCGCCCTCACCCCAACTGCCGGTACCGGCCCCGGAAGTACGTCAGCGGCGACCCCTCCGCGCTGGGCAGGTCCGCGCTCAGCACCCGGCCGATCACCAGCGTGTGGTCGCCTGCCAGGACCCGCTGCTCGGTACGGCACTCCAGTGTGGCCAGCGCGCCGCCGATCAACGGGGCGGCGGTGACCTCGCCCCGGGTGTAGGGGATGTCCTCGAACAGCAGCCGGTCGCTGATCCGGCCCTTCATCGCGAACCGCCCGGCGACGTGCCGCTGGCTCTCGGCGAGCACGGACACCGCCCACAGCGGCTGCTCGGAGAGCAGGTCGTCCATCCGGGAGTCGTTGCGCAGACTCACCATCACCAGCGGCGGGTCCAGGGAGACCGACATGAAGGCGGTCGCCGTCATGCCGACGTCCTCACCCCGTCCGTTCTCGTCCAGCGGCGGCTCCTGGGCGGTGATCAGCACGACACCGGCGGCCAGCCGGGCGAGGGCGCCTCGGAACTCATCGTTGCTCACCCCCTCAGCATGGGGGATGGGCCGGGGACGCGGGGCGGGGGTCGTCGTCTGCAACACATCGGGCACGCTAGCCGTGGAGCGCGTGCCTCCGCATCGGGCCAAGGGACCAGTCGGGTCCTAGGACCCGTGGTCCACGGGGCGGCGCGGCCCGGTGCCTGCAACGCCCGGATTTGCGTTCAAGAAAAGTACGGAGCGGATCCGCACGGCACTCGCGACTCTTTACCATCTGTTGTGACTTGAGTCACAGAGTGCAATATTTGTTGACCCTGTGTACCGACGGCACAGCTCACTGTGATTCAGTTGCCGTGACACTGCAGTAAGTACGTCGATATGAAACCTGGAGTGCTGTCGAGGTCTCGGGGAGTGCGAGCAATGGAGGCCGAGTCGGAGCCGTACGTCCGTCTTGCGACGATGCGGCAGCTGCATCAGGCCGTGGCCGATCTCAACACGGCGCGGAGCCTGGCCGACACACTGCAGACCGTGGCCGACGGAATCGTCACCGGTCTCGGCTACGAGCTGGCCTGCGTGAACCTGGTCCGCCCCGACGGCGATCTCGTGGTCGCCGCCTTCGCGGGCAACAGCGCGGCGGAAGCCCTGATCACCGGCCGGGTGGGCTCGCGCGCCTCCTGGGAGCGCCGGCTCACCATGGGGCAGGCCTGGGACGAGCTCCGTTTCATACCCCACACCGACGGCTGGGTCCTCCTCGACGACGACGTACCGCAGTGGCACACCGACGGGCCCGACCCCCGTTTCGAGGACGAGTGGCACCCCCAGGACCGCCTCTACGCCCCGATGTACGCCTCCGGCGGCGGTGCCGATCTGCTGGGCGTCATCTCCGTGGACCGCCCGCGCAACGGCCGCCGCCCCGGCGCCTGGGGCCGCGAGGCCCTCCAGATGTACGCGTCACAGGCCGCCATTGCGATCAGCAACGCCCGGCTCCGAGCAAACATGCAGCGGGCGCTGGTCCGTCTGGAACGGGAACAGCAGGCGCTGCGGGCCAGCGAGGAGTCCTTCCGCCAGGCCTTCGAGTACGCGCCCAGCGGCATGGCCATCGCAGAGATGGGCGGCGACCAGCACGGCCGGCTGCTGCGCACCAACGACGCCCTGTGCCGGCTGCTGGGCCGGCCCGCGTCCGTGCTGCGCCGCTACTCCTTCGCCGACCTCGTCCACCCCGAGGACATCGGCACCCTGCTGCGCACCTCGGCCGAGGGCGGCCGCGCCGAGCTGCGGCTCGGGCGGCGCGACGGCACCTACCTCTGGGTCTCGCTGCGCAACTCCGTCGTCGCCGACACCGCGGACGGCCCCCGCTTCCTGCTCACCCACGTCGAGGACATAGAGGAGCGCAAGCGCCACGAGCTGCACCTCGCGCACCGGGCCTCGCACGACGCGCTCACCGGCCTGCCCAACAGCGCCGAGCTGCGCTCCCGGCTGAGCGCCCGGCTCTGCGAGCGACCGAACGCGGCGGCCACCACCCCGGTGGAGGCGCTGGACGCGGCCTACGGCGACCTCGACGACCCGGACGCGCGGACGCACGGCTACGAGGTCGACGCGGCACCCGGCGGCCCCTTCGACCACCATGTGCACGCCGTCGCCCCCGACACCGAGCACGACGACGGGGCGAAGGGGCTCGCGGTCCTCTTCTGCGACCTCGACGGCTTCAAGTCGATCAACGACCGCTTCGGCCACCACACCGGTGACGCGGTGCTGATCGAGGTCGCCCGCCGGCTCACCACCTGTGTCCGCGACGGCGACACCGTGGCCCGGCTCGGGGGTGACGAATTCGTCGTCCTCGCCGACGGGCTCGGCGACGCGGACGCCGCCGACCTGGCCGTACGCCTGCGCAACGCGATCATTCCGCCGATCCGGGTCGACGGCAGAGCGGTGCGGGTGGGGGCGAGCTTCGGCATCGGCTGGGCCGCCTGCGGCATGACCGCCGAAGAGGTGCTGCGCTCCGCCGACCAGCGGATGTACGTGGAGAAGCGGTCCCGCTCCAAGGTTCACCGCAGGGCCGGCTGACGTTCACGGCGGCGCTGCCCCCGCGCTCCGCCGCCGGTCCACCACCCGCGACGGCAATTCTTGGTGTGGGCCGTTCGGGGTAGGCTCGGCCGGTCGGCCACGGCTGGCAATATTCGGCGACGGCTGGCGACATGGTGAGGAGTGACCCAGGGATGACGGCCGGGAACAACGGCGCAAACACGCCCGAGGACGACGATCCGTTCGGCTACCTGTACGAGGACGGACAGGCGGCAGGAGCCCAGCCGCCGCGGCAGGGCGGCTACGGCTACCCGCCGGTGGGCCAGCCCGGGGTGCCCCGTACCTCGTACAACCAGGTACGCACCGTCGGCGAGCGTCAGTACGGCCAGCAGGTGCCGCCGCAGCAGGCGTACGGCCAGCAGCAGGCGTACGGCCAGCCGAACGCCCAGTACGCCGCCCCGGAGACCTACCCCGGCGGCACCGCGCAGTCCCCGCAGCAGGGCGGCCGCGGCCGGTCCGGCGGCTCCTCCGGCAGTGGCGGCCCCAACACCAAGGGCCTGCTGATCGCCGCGGTCGCGGTGGTCCTGGTCGTGCTCATCGGCATCGGCGCCGCGCTGATCACGGGCGACGGCAAGGACAAGAAGAAGGAAGAGGCCACCTCCTCCGCCGGTCCCGGCGGCCAGGTCGAGGAGTCCCCGAAGCCCCAGCAGTCCGCCAGCTCCGAGGCCCCGGCCGAGCTGCCCAAGCAGGACGCGGCGACGCTGAAGCTCGGCGGCACGGCCCAGCTGGACAACACGACCAAGGGCGCGAAGAGCGCCAACGGCCAGTACATCAACCTGAACGAGGTCGGCAGGTCGGCCACCTGGTCGGTCGAGGTGCCGGAGGCCGGTCCGTACACGCTGTTCGTGACGTACGGCGTGCCGGGCAAGGACGCCAAGACGTCCCTCACGGTCAACTCCGAGGCCCCCCGCGGCATCAACATGAAGAACTACGCCAACGCTCCCGAGGGTGACCTGGAGAAGGGCTGGACGACGACGTTCGCCTACGTCAACCTCAACAAGGGCGCGAACACCCTGATGATCTCCTGCAACGACGGCGACCAGTGCGACGCCAACCTGGACCAGCTGTCGCTGAAGGCCGGTCAGCAGAAGCGCTGAGCGTATGACGAGAACGGTCCGGCCCCATCGCCCCGCCCGGGCGATGGGGCCGGACCGTTCTTGATCACGCGGTCCGGTCGTCAGCCCATCAGTGCGAGGAAGCCCGCCACCGTCGCGGCCATCGCCTCGCGTCCCGGGGCGATGTACTTCCTCGGGTCCACGCCCGTGGTGTTCTCGGCCAGGTACGCCCGCACCGCACCGGTGAACGCGGTGTTCAGGGCCGTGCCCACGTTGATCTTGACCATGCCGGAGGAGGCGACGGCCTGGCGGATCTCCTCGTCCGGGACGCCGCTGGAGCCGTGCAGCACCAGCGGGACCGGGACGGCCTCGCGGAGCCGGCCGATCAGCTCGTGGTCCAGGGCGGCGGTGCGCTCCGTCATCGCGTGCGAGGAGCCGACGGCGACGGCCAGCGCGTCCACCCCGGTGTCGCGGACGTACGCGGCGGCCTCGGCCGGGTCCGTACGGACGCCGGGGGCGTGGGCGTCGAGCGGGGCCTCGCCCTCCTTGCCGCCGACCTTGCCGAGTTCGGCCTCGATCCAGATGCCGCGCTCGTGGCCCCAGGCCACCGCCTCGGCCGTGGCCCGCACGTTCTCCTCGTACGACAGCTTGGACGCGTCGAACATGACGGAGCCGAAGCCCTCGGTGTGCGCCTGGTGGAGCAGCTCCACGGACTCGACATGGTCGAGGTGGAGGGCGAGCGGGGCGCTGGACGCGCGGGCGACGGCGGCGGCCGCGGCGGCGATCGCACCGAGCCGTCCGCCGTGGAACTTCACGGCGTTCTCGGAGATCTGGAGGATGGCGGGGGCTCCGGCGCGCTCCGCGCCGGCCGCGATGGCCTCCGCGTGCTCCAGCGTGATGACATTGAAGGCGGCGATCCCGCGTCCCTCGGCCTGGGCGGCGGAGACGAGTTCACCGGTGCTGACGAGCGGCATGCTGACCTCTTGCTACTTCTTTCGGACCGGCGGACGGGCCGGTCCGGGACGGGCGCGGCCTCTCAGGCCGCCGGTGCGTGTTCCTCGATGCCGACGCGCGGCAGCAGCTCCTCGTACGCCGCGCGGTCGAAGTCGCCGGCCGTGGGGGAGAGCACGGTCGCCGTCGACAGTGCCACCGCCCGCCGCAGCCGGTCCGGCCAGCTCAGCCCCTCGACGAGGCCGGACAGCAGCCCGGCCACCGCGGAGTCGCCCGCGCCGGTCGGATTGCCCAGGACCTTGGCGGGCGGCGTCGCCTGCCAGGTGCCGTCGGGGGTGACCGCCAGCATGCCGTCCGGTCCCAGCGAGGCGATGACTCCGTGGGCGCCGCGGCGGCGGGCGTCGCGGGTGGCGCGCATCGGTTCGCGGGAGCCGGTGAGCTGGGCGAGCTCGTCGGCGTTCGGCTTGATCAGGTCGGGGCGGGCGGCGATGCCGCGGCGCAGCGGTTCGCCGCTGGTGTCCAGGAGTACGGGGACACCGGCGGCGCGGGCCGCGCGGACCAGTTCGGCGTAGGCGCCGACGTGGATGCCGGGCGGCAGGCTGCCGCAGAGCGCGACGGCGTCGGCCCCGGCGAGGAGCTCCTCGTACCGGCCGAGGAGGGCGGTCCACTCGTCGGCGGTGACGAGCGGGCCGGGTTCGTTGAGCTGGGTGGTGTCGCCGGTCGCCCGGTCGACGACGGCGATGGTGCGGCGGGTGTTCCCGGCGACGGTGACGAGGGCGTCGGTGACCGGCGCGGGGGCCGTCGTGGGCGCGGGGGCGTCCGCGGGCAGGCCGGCCAGCAGTTCGCGGAGCACCGCCCCGGTGGAGCCTCCGGCGAAGCCGGTGACCACCGTCTCGTGGCCGAGGGCGGAGAGCACCCGGGCCACATTGAGTCCCTTGCCGCCGGGTCGCTCGGACATGTCGCTGACGCGGTGACTGGCGTGCGGGACGAGTTCCGGGACGCCGTACGTCAGGTCGAGTGCCGTATTCAGTGTGACCGTGAGGATCACCGCGGCCGCTCCCTCGATCCCTGCTCCCAAGCGCGAAACCGTGGACGGAATGCGCTTTCTCTGGCTGTTTTCCAGGCGATCATGCCAAAAAGGAGGCGGTCGGCCCAGACCTGTGGGCCAACCGCCGTCTCTTCGTTACGTATTCGACTCACCGTCAATAACGGGGCAGATCAGCCGATCAGGGGCTCTTTGACCCATTCGCCCTTGCGCATGACGCCCTTGAGCGCGAAGTCCTCGTCCAGGACCACCAGGTCCGCGTCCTTGCCCGGTTCCAGCGAGCCGACCCGGTCGTACACGCCGAGCAGCCGCGCCGGGTTGGCGGAGATGGACTGCACCACGTCGCCGACCGGGATCCGGTCGACGGTCACGGCCCGGTGGAAGGCGGTGTCCAGGGTGAGCGTGGAGCCCGCGATCGAGTTGCCCTCGACCAGTCGCGCGACGCCGTCCTTGACCTCGACCGCGAGCGGGCCGAGCTGGTAGAGGCCGTCGCCGAAGCCGGCCGCGTCCATGGCGTCGGTGATCAGCGCGACGCGGTGGGCGCCCGCGTGGTGGTAGGCCAGCTCCAGCGCCGCGGGGTGCAGATGCGTGCCGTCGTTGATCAGCTCGACGGTGATCCGCTCGTCCTCCAGAAGCGCGGCGATCGGGCCGGGCTCGCGGTGGGCGAGCGGCGGCATCGCGTTGAAGAGGTGCGTGGCGACGGTGGCGCCCGCGTCGATCGCCTCGACGGTCTGCTCGTACGTGGCGTCGGTGTGCCCGATCGCGGCGATGACGCCGTGCTCGGCGAGCAGCCGCACCGAGTCGATGCCGCCCGGCAGTTCGGTGGCGAGCGTGAACATCTTCGCGGTGCCGCGCGCCGCGTCCATCAGCTTGCGGACCTCGGCCGGGTCCGGGTGGCGCAGCAGGTCCTCGCTGTGCGCGCCCTTGCGGCACGGCGAGATGAACGGGCCCTCGAAGTGGATGCCGGCCAGGTCGCCCTGCTCCACCAGCTCGGACAGGACGCCGGCCCGGTGGGCGAGGAAGTCCATCTCGCCGGTGACGGTGGAGGCGACCAGCGTGGTGGTGCCGTGCTCGCGGTGGGTGCGGATGCCGGTGAGGACCTCGTCCACGGTGCCGGAGGTGAAGGAGGCGCCGCCGCCGCCGTGGTTGTGCATGTCGACGAAGCCGGGGACCACCCAGTGGCCGCTCAGGTCGAGGGTCCGGGCGTCCTCGGCCGCGCTGCCCACGATCCGGGTGCCTTCGACGATCACCCGGCCGTTCTCGACGGTCCCGGTGGGAAGCACCACCCGGGCACCTGCGAGAACTGTGCTGTCTGCGCGTCCGGCCATCAGGCGGATACCTCCGTGGAGAGAAGATCCCAGGCGAGCAGCCCTGCGCCCAGGCATCCGGCGGTGTCCCCGAGGGCCGCCGGGGCGATGTGGGGCAGCTTCTGGAACGTGACGCGTTCCTCGACGGCCGCACGGAGTGGTGTGAACAAGGTTTCCCCGGCCTCGGCGAGCCCGCCACCGATGATGAGGGTGCGCGGGTCGAGCAGCGTCAGCGCGGTGACCAGTCCGGCGGCGAGCGCGTCCACCGCGTTGCGCCAGACCTCCACCGCCGCCGGGTCGCCGGACTCGACGGCCTTCGCGCAGTCCGCGGCGTCCGCCTCGGGGTCGCCGGACGCGGCGGCCCAGGCGCGGCTGACGGCGGAGGCGGAGGCCAGGGTCTCCAGGCAGCCGCGCTGTCCGCAGCTGCAGTCCGGCCCGTCCGGCCGGACCACGATGTGCCCGATCTCGCCCGCGTAGCCGTGCGCGCCCGCCTCGATGGTGCCCGCGATGCCGATGGCCCCGGCGATGCCGGTGCCCAGCGGTACGAAGAGGAAGCGGTCGGCGCCCTTGCCCGCGCCGATCCGGCCCTCGGCGAGCCCGCCGGTGCGTACGTCGTGGCCGAGCGCGACGGGGACGCCGCCGAGCCGCTCGCCGAGCAGTTGCCGCATGGGTACGTCGCGCCAGCCCAGGTTCGAGGCGTAGACCGCGATCCCGTTCTCGGCGTCGACGATGCCGGGCACGGCGACACCGGCCGCGACGGCGCTCTCGCCGAGGTGCTCCTCGCCGTACGCCCGCAGGTCCGCGGCGAAGTCGAGGATCGACTCCACGACCGCTTCGGCGCCGCGTTCTCTGCCTGTCGCCCGCCGCGCCTCGTACAGCAGGGTGCCGTCGGCCCCGACCAGTGCGGCCTTCATTCCGGTGCCGCCCACATCGAGGGCGATGACGTGTTTCACGGGGAACAGTTTCGCCCGAGGAGGCAAAAAGGTCTAGTCCACTATCCCGGTTTGTTGCGGATCCATACAAAATCCCGGCAATGAAACGCGCGACACGTGGGCGGCGCGGGAACCGGGCCGTCCCCGGACGCCTCGGGGCGAAAGGATCACGCTGCGCGAGAGGTCGCGCGGGTGGTCAGGGTCGTACCCCTTCGACTCCGCCGGACCGCGCGGCGCCGCGTACGCGATGGCCGTGAATCAGCAGGAGGGACCGCACCGGGGCACCCGCGCCGCAACCTGCCCAGCGGCAGGCGCAGTTCGGGGCAACGCATCTCGGATGCGCGGCGCCGGGCACCGGCCGGTTGCGTTGCGAAAGCGATACCGCTTTGGTGTAGACCATCGGCAACGGCCTGGGGCAGGATCGCACCTCATTCAACGGCCCCACGACGGCGTGGCGGCACGGATGACGCGACGGATGAGGACGGTCTGGCTGTGCAGCTGCGCTACCGGGTACTGACCGCGGCCGTGACCGCGCTGGGCATGACGGCGACACTGTCGGGCTGCGGCGGTGACAGCGGCCCGGGGGACGTCACACTCAGGCTCGTCGCCGCCGACTACGGCACCGGCCCGGCCAACAGCTCCCGGAAGTACTGGGACGGGCTCGTCAAGGGCTTCGAGGCGACCCACCCCGGCATCGAGGTCGACGTCAGCGTCTACTCGTGGAAGGACATCGACCGCGAGGTCGCCGCGCTGGTGAAGAAGGGGCAGGCCCCCGACATCGCCCAGATCGGCTCGTACGCCGACTACGCCAAGGCCGGCAAGCTCTACCGGGCCGACGAGGTGCTGTCCATCCGCACCCAGGCCAACTTCCTGCCGTCCCTCGCCGAGGCGGGCAGCGTGGACCGCACCCAGTACGGACTGCCGTTCGTCGCCAGCACCCGGCTGCTCTTCTACAACAAGAAGTACTTCGCGCAGGCGGGCCTCGACGCCCCGCGGACCTGGGACGACATACGCGACGACGCGGCGGTGCTCGGACAGCGTGGCGTGACCTACCCGTTCGCGCTGCCGCTCGGCCCCGAGGAGTCCCAGGCCGAGACCATGATGTGGCTGCTCGGCGGGGGCGGCGGCTACATCGACGACAGCGGCTCGTACGAGATCGACTCGGACGAGAACATCAGGACCTTCGACTGGCTGAAGACGAATCTGGTCGACAAGGGACTCGTCGGTCCCACCGCCCCCGGGGAGCTCGACCGCCAGAAGGCGTTCGACGCGTTCACCGACGGCCGGGTCGGCATGCTGAACGGGCACCCGACGCTGATGCAGGAGGCCGAGCGCAAGGGCGTCTCCGTCGGCATGGTCCCGATGCCCGGCATCGGCGGTCCCGGCAAGAACTCGCTGGGCGTGGCCGACTGGATCATGGGCTTCAAGCAGCAGGGCCACCGCGTGCAGCTGCGCAAGTTCTTCGACTATCTGTTCACCGACAAGAACGTCATCGACTTCGCCGACGAGTACGACCTGCTCCCGGTCACCGACAGCGCCTCCGCGGCCATGGAGTCCGACACCAGGTACAAGCCGCTGTGGAAGTTCCTGGCCGCGCTGCCGGACTCGCAGTTCTACCCGTACGGCAAGAGGTCCTGGGCCCGGTCCAGCGAGTCGATCAAGGAGAACATCGGCAGGGCGGTCGAGCCGAACGGCAGCCCCAGGAGCGTCCTGGGGAAGATCGCCCGCGACTCGGCCGCGGCGGCCGCGGCGGACTAGGGTCTTTCGTTTGGATCAGGCCAGATCCCGCGAGCCCGGCATGATCCAAACGAGAGGCCCTGGGGTCTTTCGTTCGGATCAGGCCGGATCCGGCCGGACACCGCGAGGCCCAGGAGCTGCTCCGGCGGGGTGGCGGCCCTGCGGACGGGCGATAGGTTGGCTGATATGACCGCCTCCACGAATGGCCCCGACGACGAACCGGACGGCCTCTGCGACCGCGACCGCGCCGTGCTCGCCGTCGAACGGCAGTCGTGGTCCGGCCCCGGGGCGAAGGAGCGGGCGATCCGCGAAGAGCTGGGCATCTCGCCCACGCGCTACTACCAGCTCCTGAACGCCCTGATCGACGACCGCCGCGCCCTGGCGGAGGACCCGGTGACGGTCAACCGCCTGCGCCGGGTGAGAGACGCGAGACGCGGACGCCGCTGAGCGCCGGACCAGGCACTCCGGCACACCCGCCCCCAACTCCCCGCCCCGGCTATAGGCTCCCCCCATGGGCAGCAACCCCGAAGCAGCCGCGCTCCCGACTCCCACCACCCGACCCGGCCGTGAGGCCCTCGCCGCGATCCTCGCGCGCCCCGACCGCGCCGTCATCGCGCTCGACTTCGACGGCACCCTCGCCGACATCGTCCCGGACCCGGAACAGGCCCGCGCCCACCCCGGCGCCGTCGAGGCCCTCGCCGCACTCGCCCCGGAAGTGGCCTCCATCGCCGTGATCACCGGCCGCCCGGCCGGCGTCGCGGTCCGGCACGGCGGCTTCGCCGGAGTTCCCGGCCTCGACCACCTCGTCGTCCTCGGCCACTACGGGGCCGAACGCTGGGACGCCGTGTCCGGCACCGTCCACGCCCCCGCCCCGCACCCCGGCATCGCCGCGGCCCGCGCCGAACTCCCGGGCGTGCTGGACAGGTCCGGCTCCTGGCACGGCACCTGGATCGAGGAGAAGGGCCGGGCGATCGCCGTCCACACCCGCCGGGCCGCCGACCCGCAGGCCGCGTTCGAGGCCCTGGGCACCCCCCTCGGTGAGCTCGCCGCCCGGCACGGACTGATCGTGGAGCCGGGCCGGCTGGTCCTGGAGCTGCGCCCGCCCGGCATGGACAAGGGTGTGGCACTCGCCCAGTACCTGCGCGAGACGGACGCCGAGTCCGTGCTGTACGCGGGCGACGACCTCGGTGACCTCGCCGCGTACGCCGCGGTGGAGAAGCTCCGCGCCGAGGGCCCCGACGGCATCCCCGGCCTGCTGGTCTGCAGCGGCAGCGCGGAGGTGCCCGAACTGGCCGAACGCGCCGATCTGCTGCTGGGCGGGCCGGGCGACGTCGTCGCCTTCCTGGCGGCGCTGGCCCGGCGGATCTGACCGGCCCGGCGGCTCACTCCCGCCGCAGCGCGTCCAACTGGTCCAGGAACCACTGCTGCGGCGGCAGCGCGACCGCCGCCGCGGCCAGGCGGTCGGTGCGCGCGGCCCGCTCGTCCTCCGCCATCGTCAGCGCCTCGTGCAGCGCCGCCGCCGTCGCGGAGACGTCGTACGGATTCACCACGACCGCGTCGCTGCCCAGCTCCTCGTACGCCCCCGCCTCACGCGACAGCACCAGCGCGCAGCCGTGGTCGGAGACGACCGGGATCTCCTTGGCGACCAGGTTCATACCGTCCCGGATCGGGTTGACGAGCGCCACGTCGGCCAGCCGGTACGCGGCGAGCGAGCGGGCGAAGTCGTCCTTGACGTGCAGCACGACCGGCGTCCAGCCCTCCGTGCCGTACACGGCGTTGATCTCGTCGGCGACCCGCCGCACCTCGGCCGTGTAGTCCCGGTACACCGCGAGGTCCTGCCGGGAGGGGTAGGCGAAGGCGACATGGACGACGCGCTCGCGCCATTCGGGCCGCTCGTCCAGGAGCGCGCGGTACGCGAGCAGCCCGCGCACGATGTTCTTGGACAGTTCCGTCCGGTCCACCCGTACGATCGTCCTCCGGCCGGGGCCGGTCTGCTCGCGCAGTGCCGCCATCCGCTCGTCCACATCCGCCTCGTGCGCCCGACGGCGCAGGAAGTCCGCGTCCGCGCCGAGCCCGTGCACCCCGATCCTGGTCCGCCCGGTGCCGCCCAGGATCTGGGTGCAGCAGCCGATGAACGCGTCCGCCCAGCGCCGGGTCAGGAACGCCGCCCGGTCCGCGCCCAGGATGCCGTGCAGCAGTTGCTCGGCGATGTCGTCGGGGAGCAGCCGGAAGTAGTCGACGGGCGCCCACGGGGTGTGCGAGAAATGGCCGATCCGCAGGTCGGGGCGGAGCCCGCGGAGCATGCCCGGCACCAGCGCCAGGTGGTAGTCCTGCACCAGCACCGCGGCGCCCGGCCCGGCCTCCTCGGCGAGCGCCTCGGCGAAGGCCCGGTTGTAGGCCTCGTACGAGGCCCACTGCCGCCGGAACTCCGCGTCGAAGACCGGCTCCAGCGGTGTCTGGTACAGCATGTGGTGGACGAACCAGAGCACCGAGTTCGCGATGCCGTTGTACGCGTCGGCGTGGACGTCCGCGTCGATGTCGAGCATCCGCACGCCCGGCTCGCCGACCCCGCGCCGGACCGCCTCCCGGTCCCCGTCACCGAGCGCGGCGCACACCCACAGCTTGTCGTCGACGGCGCTCAGCCCGGAGACGAGCCCGCCGCCGCCCCGCCTCGCGTCGAGCGATCCGTCCGTCCCCAGGGTGTAGGACACCGGGCCGCGGTTGGAGGCGACGAGGACCTGGGCGCAGGGCTGGACAGTGGGCTGGGCTTCGTGCTCGGAGACCATGTTGCGGAATCTAGCCCGATCACGAACCGCCCAAACGTGCGAAGTCAGGCCGCGCGGCGTGAAACGTACTCCTCGATCTCGCACATCGGGGGCCGCTCCTCGGTGTCCACGGCATGGGTGCGCGGTACGAAGCCGTTCGCGCCGCGCTCGAACTGGGTGAGCACCGGGCGTACCAAGTGGCCGCGGGACAGCCGCAGCTGAGCGGTCCGGTAGA
The DNA here is from genome assembly GCF_053593015.1 of Streptomyces sp. NPDC002403. Classification (NCBI taxonomy): domain Bacteria; kingdom Bacillati; phylum Actinomycetota; class Actinomycetes; order Kitasatosporales; family Streptomycetaceae; genus Streptomyces; species Streptomyces sp. NPDC002403. The sequence continues at coordinate 19,153 of NZ_JBSFBQ010000082.1, forward strand.
TCGCCGCCGCCATCCGGCCGAGCGCCTGCCCGTCCTGGTGGCGGTGCTTGCGCACCCCCACGTCGACCTGGGCCAGCGCGTCCAGCCCCACGGTGTGCAGCGCGTCGACCAGGAGGCCCAGTTCCACGCCGTAGCCGACGGGGAAGGGCAGCCGTTCGAGCAGGGAGCGGCGTACGGCGTACTCGCCGCCCAGCGGCTGGACGAAACCGGCCAGCCGCGGCCAGTGCAGATTGAGCAGCGGACGGGCCACCAGCTCGGTCACGCGACCGCCCTGGCCCGTGGTGTCGCCGAACGGGCGGTCGTACATCGCCTTCACGAACTGCACGTCCGGGTCGGTCAGCAGCGGGCCGACGATGCCGGAGACGAAGTCCGCCGAGAAGTCCTTCAGGTCGGCGTCGACGAAGCACACGATGTCACCGCTGGTGACCAGGAGCGACCGCCACAGCACCTCGCCCTTGCCGGGCACGGCCGGTATCCGGGGGAGTATCGCGTCGCGGTGCACCACCCGGGCGCCGGCTTCCCGGGCGACCTCCGCGGTGGCGTCGGTGGAACCGGAATCGATCACCACCAGCTCGTCGACCAGCCGGACCTTCTCCATCAGCTCGCGCCGGATCGTCGCGACGATCTCGCCGACCGTCGCCTCCTCGTTCAGTGCGGGCAGCACGACGCTGACGCTCCCGCGGCCCGCTTCCCCGGCCGCGGCCCTGGCGGCCAGGAGGCGGTCCAGCGGGCGGTCGGCGGCCGACCAGGAACGCCTGGCCAGCCAGCACTCGACCTCTTCCAGCACGGTCGATACTCCCCTGTATGTGATCCATCTCGCGGTTCGGACGACTATCTCAACAGTCCGGTGCTTCGGTTACAGTCTTGAACAACGCGGACGACCATCGCATGCCGGGGTCCGTCCGCCGATAAATGCCCGGATCGAAGATCCGGTGCCACAGCGCTCATCCAGAGGGACTGAGGGAACGGCCCGTTGAAGTCCCGGCAACCCCCCCACCGACCGTGAGGTCCGGTGAGGAAGGTGCCAATTCCGTCTCGTGGCGAAACGCGCCGCGAGGAAGATGAGGAGAAAGGGCCTCGCCATCATGGCTGCGCAGACCGTTGCAGTAAGCACCAATTCTTCCGTCGACGCCGAAGCCGTCGACCTCGGTCCCGCCTCGGGCCTTTCCTGCCGCGAGTGCGGCGAGCGTTTCGAACTCGGCCCCATTTTCGCCTGCGCGTCCTGTTTCGGGCCGCTCGAAGTCGCGTACGACCTGCCGAGCGGCTCCCCCGAAGAGCTGAAGAAGCGCATCGAGGCCGGACCGGCCAACATCTGGCGCTACGCCCCGCTGCTGCCGGTCCCCGCCGATGTCGCCGAGAAGCCGAACCTGAACCCCGGCTGGACCAAGCTCGTCCAGGCCGACAACCTCGCCCGTGAGCTCGGCGTCGAGCAGGGCAAGCTGTTCGTCAAGGACGACTCCGGCAACCCCACGCACTCCTTCAAGGACCGTGTCGTCGCCCAGGCCATCGAGGCCGCCCGCGCCTTCGGCTTCACCACCCTCTCCTGCTCCTCCACCGGCAACCTCGCCGGTGCCGTCGGCGCCGCCGCCGCCCGCGCCGGCTTCCGTTCCTGCGTGTTCATCCCGCACGACCTGGAGCAGGGCAAGGTCGTCATGGCCGCGGTGTACGGCGGTGACCTGGTCGGCATCGAGGGCAACTACGACGACGTCAACCGCTTCTGCTCCGAGCTCATCGGCGACCCGCTCGGCGAGGGCTGGGGCTTCGTCAACGTCAACCTGCGCCCGTACTACGGCGAGGGCTCCAAGACCCTGGCGTACGAGATCTGCGAGCAGCTCGGCTGGCGGCTCCCGGACCAGCTGGTCATCCCGATCGCCTCGGGCTCGCAGTTCACCAAGATCGACAAGGGCCTCCAGGAGCTGATCAGGCTCGGCCTCGTCGAGGACAAGCCGTACAAGCTCTTCGGCGCCCAGGCCGAGGGCTGCTCGCCGGTCTCGGTCGCGTACAAGGGCGGCCACGACGTCGTCCGGCCGCAGAAGCCGAACACGATCGCCAAGTCCCTCGCCATCGGCAACCCGGCGGACGGCCCGTACGTCCTGGACATCGCCCGCCGCACCGGCGGCGCCGTGGAGGACGTGAACGACGAGCAGGTCGTCGACGCGATCAAGCTGCTGGCGCGCACCGAGGGGATCTTCGCGGAGACGGCGGGCGGGGTGACGGTCGGCGTGACGAAGAAGCTCATCGAGGCCGGTCTGATCGACCCGTCGCTGACCACCGTCGTACTCAACACGGGTGACGGCCTCAAGACCCTCGACGCGGTGGCCGACACCTCTCAGGCGACCGCGACGATCCGTCCGAGCCTGGACGCGTTCCGCGCCGCCGGCCTCGCCACCAGCTGATCACCCGAGACTCCAGGAAGGGCACCCACCATGAGCGTCAAGGTCCGCATCCCCACCATCCTCCGCACCTACACGGGCGGCCAGGCCGAGGTCCCGGCCGAGGGCTCGACCCTCTCCCAGGTCATCGAGTCCCTGGAGCAGAACCACCCGGGCATCGCCGCCCGTGTCCTGGACGACCAGGGCAAGCTGCGCCGCTTCGTGAACGTGTACGTCAACGACGACGACGTGCGCTTCGAGGGCGGTCTGGAGACGGCCACGCCGGACGGTGCCGGCATCTCGATCATCCCGGCCGTGGCCGGCGGCTGCTGACGCCCCGTCCGACCGCACCGCGTTATCGAATTGCCCCCTCCGCTTCAATCGCGGAGGGGGCAATTCTGCATGGTTGAGCGGGGTAGAGTGTGGGAAGTCCCCCCAGCTGCCCGTGCCGCCCGCATACGAGAATGCGCCCGGCCACGACAAGATGCAGCCAAAGTGCGCGATCCGCTTGAGGCATAAGTCGCCTTTGCCCGGCCCGACTTGCCCAGGATTCATATGAATTCCGCATATCCGGGCGTTCGGTTCTGCCGAGAATTCTCGTCCGATTGACCTGTTGCAGAGGGCAGTTGGGCAGATACATTCAGCCGCGGTCGACGCGTTCCGGCGCACACACCCTCTCCTGTCGGAGGGTGAGTTCTGACCCGGGTCCGCGAAGTGCGGTCCTGCGCAAGGGCCAGTAATAGGGGAGTTAGGCATGGCTCAGGGCACCGTCAAGTGGTTCAACGCGGAGAAGGGGTACGGCTTCATCGCGGTCGACGGTGGTGCGGATGTTTTCGTCCACTACAGCGCGATCCAGATGGACGGGTACCGCACCCTCGAAGAGGGTCAGCGAGTTGAATTCGAGATCTCGCAGGGCCAGAAGGGGCCGCAGGCAGACATGGTCAAGCTCGCCGTCGGCTGAGTTCGAGCGGTCGGCCAACCACACCACTCACGCATTGCGCTCACGCACTGCACTCACGCACTGAGGGCCCGTACCCCGGGGGTACGGGCCCTCAGTGCGTCTCGCGCGTGCCCCGGCCGCGCTCCCGCGCGCCCCGGCGCGGTGTCCACATCCCGAGGGGGACGCTTGCACTCTCGGGGGTCGAGTGCTAATCATTGGCGTTAGCACTCTCCAGGTGAGAGTGACAGAACTTGGACCGGGCCGGTGAGGCCCGCAGGTCGGTGGGGCAAGGAACCACCGGTCACGCAGGCCGTCCGTCGCGGGCGCCACTCGGTCCGGAGAAATCCACCCCTGTCCGGGAGGACCACTTCACATGGCCAAGATCATCGCGTTCGACGAGGAGGCCCGGCGCGGTCTCGAGCGCGGCATGAACCAGCTCGCCGACGCCGTCAAGGTCACCCTTGGCCCCAAGGGTCGCAACGTCGTCCTTGAGAAGAAGTGGGGCGCCCCCACGATCACCAACGATGGTGTGTCCATCGCCAAGGAGATCGAGCTGGAGGACCCGTACGAGAAGATCGGTGCGGAGCTGGTCAAGGAGGTCGCCAAGAAGACGGACGACGTCGCCGGCGACGGTACGACCACCGCCACCGTTCTCGCCCAGGCTCTCGTCCGCGAGGGTCTGCGCAACGTCGCCGCGGGTGCCAACCCGATGGCTCTCAAGCGGGGCATCGAGAAGGCCGTCGAGGCCGTCTCCGCCGCCCTCCTGGAGCAGGCCAAGGACGTGGAGACCAAGGAGCAGATCGCTTCGACGGCCTCCATCTCCGCCGCCGACACCCAGATCGGCGAGCTCATCGCCGAGGCCATGGACAAGGTCGGCAAGGAAGGCGTCATCACCGTCGAGGAGTCCCAGACCTTCGGTCTGGAGCTGGAGCTCACCGAGGGTATGCGCTTCGACAAGGGCTACATCTCGGCGTACTTCGCCACCGACATGGAGCGCATGGAGTCGTCCCTCGACGACCCGTACATCCTGATCGTCAACTCCAAGGTCAGCAACGTGAAGGACCTCCTTCCGCTGCTGGAGAAGGTCATGCAGTCCGGCAAGCCGCTGCTGATCATCGCCGAGGACGTCGAGGGCGAGGCCCTGTCGACCCTGGTCGTCAACAAGATCCGTGGCACCTTCAAGTCCGTCGCCGTCAAGGCCCCGGGCTTCGGTGACCGCCGCAAGGCCATGCTCGGCGACATCGCCATCCTCACCGGTGGCACCGTCATCTCCGAGGAGGTCGGCCTCAAGCTGGAGAACGCCGGTCTCGACCTGCTCGGCCGCGCCCGCAAGGTCGTCATCACCAAGGACGAGACGACGATCGTCGACGGTGCCGGTGACAGCGACCAGGTCCAGGGCCGCGTCAACCAGATCCGCGCCGAGATCGAGAACTCCGACTCGGACTACGACCGCGAGAAGCTCCAGGAGCGCCTCGCGAAGCTGGCCGGCGGCGTGGCCGTCATCAAGGCCGGTGCCGCGACCGAGGTCGAGCTCAAGGAGCGCAAGCACCGCATCGAGGACGCGGTGCGCAACGCCAAGGCCGCCGTCGAGGAGGGCATCGTCGCCGGTGGTGGCGTGGCTCTGCTCCAGGCCTCGGCCGTCTTCGAGAAGCTGGAGCTCTCGGGTGACGAGGCGACCGGCGCCAACGCCGTCAAGCTGGCGCTGGAGGCCCCGCTCAAGCAGATCGCCGTCAACGGTGGTCTCGAGGGCGGCGTCGTCGTCGAGAAGGTGCGCAACCTGGCCGTCGGCCACGGTCTGAACGCCGCGACCGGCGAGTACGTCGACATGATCGCCGAGGGCATCCTCGACCCGGCGAAGGTCACGCGCTCCGCCCTGCAGAACGCCGCGTCCATCGCCGCGCTCTTCCTCACCACCGAGGCCGTCATCGCCGACAAGCCGGAGAAGGCCGCCGCGGCCGCTCCGGGCGGCATGCCGGGCGGTGACATGGACTTCTGATCCTGACGGATCGGTAGTTCCTGTACAGCTCTGCCGCGTCGGCCCCCTGGACCAGCTGGTCCTGGCCCAGCTCGATCGCGGAGCGGGTGTGCGCGATGAACGCGGCGACGTCGGAGGCCAGGAAGGCTTCACCCTCCCCCACCCCCACCA
>NZ_JBSFBQ010000083.1:0-24544 GCF_053593015.1 Streptomyces sp. NPDC002403
ACCGCCAGTGCGTAGTAACTCCGGCGAGCCTCACGCCCGTCCCGTGAGCTGCCGACCTGCGACATCGCGCCCGTCTGATGCAACTCCCGAGGGTTGGCGTAGTACTGAGTGGACTCCGGACTCCGGTGGCCGAGCCAGGCTTGCAGTTTGAACAGCATCATCGGCTCCTTGGTGTTGCAGAGGGGGCTGGCGATCGTGGAGCGGGCCCGATGGCTGGTGATGTTGCCCCGGACATCGGCGGTCGGGAGGCCGGCGTTGCGGCAGAGCGAGGGGATGGTTGCGGTGCTGATATAGGTCTTCGCGAGGAGTTTGGCCCGGTGCGCGAACAGGAAGTACACCTGCTCACTGGTCGTCCGGTCCAGCGTCTTCGGCTGCGGTGGTCGGAGTTCCTGCCACGCCTCGATTGCCTTGCCCAGCAGAGGATCGACGGGCTTGGTGAACGAGGTGCCGATCTTGTGGGTGGGGACGTCCAGCAAGCAGATGGCGTCCCGCGCCAGCACCTCGTCGGAGTCGCCGGGGATGGGGAATCCGTCGTATTGCCAGCGGATGCAGCCCATGCGGAGGCGGGCTAGCTCGTCGTTGTGCAGGCCGCTGAACAGCCAGGTCAGGGTGACTGCTCGGATGATTTCGACTGGGTAGCACAGCCCGTAGGTGTTGGTCGGGAGGTCCTCGGGATCGACGTTGAGCCCGGCTCACAGCAGCTTCGCCTATATGTCGTCGGCGATCACGCGGGGGTTGGGGCCGATCAGCGCCTCGCGCTCATGGACTGGCGGACGCCGGCTCTGCGGCAGGCGTCGGAGAACGTCCGGCTGGTGTACTGGGCGGATTCAAGTGGTCGTCGCAACACCCCGTGAGCTGGAGGTTTGCGCGTGGGTGTGGGTAATCGGCAGCGGGCGGTCCGGCAGTACCGCGGACAGATGCCCTCGCCGGGTCGGCCGGGTGTCGCGTGGCGTGAGGATCTGGTCCGGTTCTGGCAGAGGGTTGAGCGTGGGCTGAGCTCGGTGGATGCTGTGGCCTCGATCGGGGTATCCCCAGCCGTGGGTTCACGGTGGTTTCGTCATGCTGGCGGGGTGAATCCGTGCCTTGCCCCGACTGTGTCGGGCCGCTACCTGTCGTTCGCCGAGCGAGAAGAGATCGCCCTGTTGCGTGCCCAGGACTTCGGCGTGCGTGCGATCGCGCGGAGTCTGGGGCGTTCGCCCTCGACAATCTCGAGGGAACTGCGGCGCAACGCCTCCACCCGGACGTATCACCTGGACTACCGTGCCTCGCTGGCGCAGTGGCATGCCGAGCGGCGGGCGAAGCGGCCGAAGACTGCGAGACTGGTGGTCAACCAGCGTCTGCAGGAGTACGTGCAGGACCGGCTGGCCGGGACCGTCGTCCACGCGGCAGACGGCCGGGCCGTCCAGGGACCGCGGGTCCCGCCGTGGCAGGGCCGGAACAAACCCAGGCGGCAGGACCGTCGCTGGGCGACGGCGTGGAGCCCGGAGCAGATATCGCAGCGGCTCAAGGTGGACTTCCCCGAGGACGAGTCCATGCGCATCTCGCACGAGGCGATCTACCAGGCCCTCTATGTCCAGGGGCGCGGGGCACTCAAGCACGAACTGGTCGCTTGTCTGCGCACCGGGCGATCACTGCGAGTCCCGCGGGAGCGCACCAGGCAGAGTGTCCGCGGGCACGTCACCGCCGACGTGCTGATCAGTGAGCGGCCCGCCGAGGCTGACGACCGCGCGGTCCCCGGCCACTGGGAAGGCGACCTCATCATCGGCACCGGCCGGTCCGCGATCGGCACACTGGTGGAGCGCACCACACGGTTCACGATGCTGCTGCACTTGCCCCGGATGGAAGGTTTTGCCACCGAACCGCGCACCAAGAACGGGCCCGCGCTGGCCGGCCGCGGCGCCGAGGCGGTGAAGGGCGCAATCACAACCACCATCACCACGCTGCCCGAGCAACTGCGCAGGTCGCTGACCTGGGACCGCGGCACGGAGCTGGCACAGCACGCCCAACTACGCGCCGACGCCGGGCTTCACGTCTACTTCGCCGACCCTCACAGCCCCTGGCAACGCGGCACCAACGAGAACACGAACGGCCTGCTGCGGCAGTACTTTCCCAAGGGCACGGACCTGTCGCGCTGGGACACCGACGATCTCCAGGCCATCGCCTTCACCCTCAACAACAGACCCCGCAAGACCCTCGGCTGGAAGACGCCCGCCGAAGCCCTCAACAAGCACCTACTATCTCTCCAGGAAGCTGGTGTTGCGACGACCAGTTGAGTACAAGCTGGGCCCCGTGATCGGTGTGCATGACCGCTCCGGCGAGGCTGCCGCGGGTGCGTTCGGCGGCGGCCAGTGCGTCGGTGACGAGATTGGTTCGCATGGGATCCGCGATCGCCCATCCGGCCAGGCGGCGTGAGGCGAGGTCGATGACGGTGGTCTGATAGAGGAACTTCCCACTCTCCAAGGGAAGATAAGTGATGTCGCCGAAGTGCTTCGTGTTCGGATCTTTCGCAGTGAAGTCGCGGCCGATCAGGCCCGGGGTCTTCGCCGTGGCCGGGTCCGCGATCGTAGTGCGGTGCCTGCGACACAGCCGCACTCTTGCCAGATTGATACTCCGCATCACGCGCGCGATCCGCTTGTGAATGACGCGCTCGCCCTCCTCACGGAGCTCGGCGGTGATCCTCAGGACGCCGTAGGTGCCGTCCGATTCCCGGTGAACGGCCCGTATCCGGGTGGCGAGCTGGGCATCGGCCGCCTGCCGGGCGGCCCGGTCCGGAGCGGTCCGGCGCCAGTAGTAGAAGCTGGAACGGGCGGTGCCGAGGATGCTGCACAGCCGCTTCACGCCATAGCGGTGCTGATGGGCGGCGACGAACTGGAAGCGGTTCACCAGTGCGTTTCCCCGGCGAAATACTTGGCCGCTCTCCGCAGGATCTCGCGTTCCTCTCCAGCTCACGGACCTTCTTGCGCAGAGCAGCGTTCTCCGCTTCCAGCGGCCTGGGCGGGTCGGTCGGCGCCTCCGCCCGGCGTCCGCGGGGCCGGCTCGCGCTGGCTGTCCGGACCCAGTTTCGTAGAGTCTCCGGATTGACCCCCAGGTCAGCGGCGATCGACCTGATCGTCGCTCCTGGCCGCGACTCGTACAACGCGACCGTGTCCACCTTGAACTCTGGCGGATAGTTCCTCATGACACCGTCACGGCGTCGCCGGCCTGCCCCGCCTGCTCGCCCAGGCGGGGCAGCATCTGTACTCGCCAGCCGTGGATCTGCTCCATGCCGCGGCTGAGATTGTCGGCCAGGTACCGGCCCGAGAGGTGGATGTAAGTGAGCGTGGAATCGGTGTGGCGGTGGCTGGCGAAGGTGGCGATGGCATGCAGTTCCCAGCGCATCCGGGCCAGGTCGGTCGAGCACAGGTGTCTCGCGGTGTGGGTGGGAACCGTGGGGCATCGGCGGTCAGCGCGATCCGGCGGACCGCCTTCGACCAGGTCCACAGGCTCAGCGGCTGGGCGTGGCTGCGCCGGGACTCAGACAGGAACGGTGGTCCACGGGCCCGGCTCGTCGCTCGGTGCGAGAGGTCGCCCGCCAGCAGGACGCCGGTCGGCGCGGAGTACGGTACGACGCTCCGGCCGGTTCTTGGACGTCTCCCCCCGCACCTGCAGGGTTCGGTGGGCGGGGTCGAGGTCGTCGGTCCGCAGCGAGCACAGCTCCTCGCGGCGCAGTGCGGCGTCATAGGCGAGCGCGAGAATCACGCGGTTCCGGACCGGCTCCTCCGCGGCGACGGCGAGCACGTCCATCTACTGCTGCTCGGTGGGTATCCACAGCAGCTTCGTCAGCCTCGGCACGAGCCCGCGCTCGTGCCCGCCACGGTGTCGGCGGCCGGGTGTGTAGCGGCCCCGACCGACTGGGTTGGAGTCGCGCTGGCCGTCCTCCATGAGGAAGTCGTAGCACTGCCGGACCGGCACCAGGCTCTGCTGAATGGTGGCGTTCATCAGGCCCGAACCCGAATAGACGTGAGACCACGTTCGCGCTGTGGCGGTTCGATACCGGGAGGCCAACTTCCGTACGCACACCTCGATGTGCCCTGCCGGGAGCCACCAGCCGTTCCGCACAAGCTCCGTGGGGCGATAGCTCCCGGCGTGCACTTCGCCGCGGACGTCCTCACCCGACGCGTCTCAGGCTGGTGTGCATCGTTTGTACGAGCTCGCTGTGCTGCTCCGCTTGTGGCCACGCAAAGGGACCTGCTCTTCAGCCCGTCCTGCACACACTCGCCCGCGCTTGCCACGACTGACACCTGCCTGTGGCAGCTCTGGTCACCTTGTAGTGACAGTGGTGAACCGGGGCCGGACGTTTCGCGTTGAGAGAGTCGTAGGCGCAGCTTGACCGCTCGGTCCCTGACCGGATCCGTACCCGAGCACAAGAGGTATCCCGGTAATGGTGTGAAGTGTGGTGATTCAGCATGCTTCGGAGCGATCGCATCCCCATGCCAACCGAATTGGGTCAGACCGTGATCCAGGGGGATGCGCTCACTCCTAGTACGGAGCTTTCAGGTCAGGTCCATGAGGGACGCGAGGGAATGGCCTTCGCACGCCAGGAAGGAACAAGATGTCCCGGGAGCCAGACATCATCATCGGAAGCCATCCTGAGTTCTGTGTCGCGGCTGTCAGCCGCCGGCCCGACTTGCAGCTTGAGCAAGCACTTCTGGCTCACGGTTTCCGGCGTGTGCCGGACAGATGGGTATACTCCCTCAGCGAAACGAACCGCGATGTGACCAAACAAGTCCAATCCGCGGTGGCCCAGCTTCGGGGGGCAGGCTTCGTTGTGTCGGCCGACTCCATGTACGAACCCGTAGGGATGTCGTGAAGCCGTTCACACTCATGGGACCGCAGCAGTCTCGGTGCATCACCGATTGACCGGCACACGGGGTGGCACTGGATCGGAGGTGCGAGGACTTCTCCGATGTTCGGTAGAGGGGAGAAGCTGTTCTTGTTGCCCTTGCCCGAGGGCGACGCCATGGCATGAACCTGTCGAGATGCTGATGTGTATCGAGGTCCGTTGGCGCAGACCACGATCGGCTCGTCGCCCGTGGCAAGCGAAGGCCCACGGACGCCGCCGTCGTCATCGGACTCGGTTCCGTTGATGTGCTGGTCGCAACGGCCGTGCTGTGGCGGAAGGAGGTCCCGTTCCAGGGGGTGAGTCATCGTGCCGATCAGTCGTCCGCTCGGCGCGGTGCTGTTGTGAGTCGCGGTGTTTGCCGAGGCCCACGTCTCCGCGACGTGGGCCGACCGGAGCATTCGGGAGCGCTCTGCGCGCTTGGCAGTCGCCCCCGATTAGCCCCTTTCCCATTCGGGGCTGGTGCGGTTGCGTGGCCGGTGGTTTCGGTTGGTCATTGGGTGAGGTCGGCATGGGCTTCCGCGCGGGCCAGGATCTGTCCCATGGATCGCAGGGTGTAGAACAGACGGGATTTGACGGTGCCTTGCGGTATGCCAAGTGTGGTGCCGACTTCCTCCAGCGAGTGGTCCATGAGATAGACCCGCTGGACGATGTCTCTCTGCTGCGGCTTGAGTTTGCTCAGGGTCTGCTGGACGGTCAGGGCGCTCAGAACACGTCCGGAGATGTCCTGGCTGGTGGGCACATGACTGGGTCGGGAGGGGTTGTAGGCGATTTCCTTGGGGCGGCACTGGCGGCGTCGGTGGAGGTCGATGAGAAGGTTCTTGGCGACGGTGATCAGCCATGGCCGCCTGAACTCGGGCTCGGCGGGGAGCTTCTCGGCGTTGGACCAGGCGCGCAGCATCGTCTCCTGGACAATGTCTTCCGCCGTCTGGAGGTCGCCGTCGACGCGTGACAGCAGCAGGGATGTGAGGTAGCCAGCGTTCTCTGTGTACAGCTGCTCGATGAGGGCTGCGCGCTGTCGCGGGGTGAGCTGCGGAGCCTGTTCTTCGGCCTCGTCCGGGGTCGCTGCGCCTGCAGTGGAGGGGTGTTTGCTAGGGGTTGTGGTCTCAGTTATTCGCTGTGGTGGTGAGACCGGATCAACGCAGTCATGCTGAGGGGGACGCAGCGCGAGGCGTAGAGAAGCGGACAGGGAGGGAGCTTGCTGTCGGCGATTGACGGCGCACGCAGTCGGTAGAAGGGGTGTGGCGGGTGCTGACATGGTCGGTCTAGCCCTCCTGGGTGATGGGTGCCGGAATCCGGCTGAGGTTGTGCGGGTGGGGCGGTGCTGCGACCGGATCTCGTCCGTTGCCGCTGAACGGCTCCTGGCACATGGCTGATGTCGCGCTGTATTGCGCTGGAGTGCCTGTTGACCGCTGCGGGAGCCGGCCCGCTCATCGAGGGGCCGACGGTCGAAGAGTGGTTGACGGGATCAACAGTCCTTATCGGGCCCGGACCGGTTTGCCTGCCATTGCCCTGGGGCTGGTGGAGAACCGGCAGCGGCGGGGGATTCGACCTGCCTGACCATGGCATCTTCGGCAGGTCTTGTCTGCGGGTGGCAGAGCTTCCAGGTGATGCCGGAGAGGGGTGGGTCGGCGGTGCCTGGTGGTACGAGGATGTTGCTGGTGTCGTCGTGGACAGTGGTGCCGTCAGATTCCAGACGGCGCTGCGGAGCAGGATGTCACTGCCCTCCAGCCCCTGGAGCGCCGGAACGGTGACCACTCTTCACCGCGCTCTGCCGACCTGATCTCTGACCTGTGTTGTAGGGGCGCGGGGTAGTCGATTCCTTCGTTTGGCGTTTCGCTGCCCGCGTCTTCTTGGGTGTGTGTGCTCGTCGCTGTGATTGTTTTTACAAGGCGGGGAGTCGCAGGAACAGGCTTGCCTTGGTGGTGATCGCGACCGATCAAGCCCGGATTGATTCAGACATGTCCGCTGGTCAGACGCTGGATTGCCAAGTTGCGGAGCGAGAGAAGCTGCCCGACCAAGGCCCGAATGCGCCCACTTGTTGCCCGATACGTTTCAGCGGGCGGAGCCGTAGCGTGCGCCTGAGCACGCGGGGGCTGGCGCGCGAGCCATGGGCCGAGGTGGTCGGCAATCCGGTCGGCCGCGGACTTCGGCAGCCCCAACGAAACTCTGCGCCCGCGGGGTCCGGCTGGCCGAGATCGCCCCGATCCGCTCACTACGCGGTGCGGCGGAGTTTGGCCAACTCTGCGAAAGGGGGCGTGTTGTGCCTGAGCGAACGAGGGATTCCGGAGTGCTCACCGCGCCGGTCCTATCCGGCCGGGAGCATCGGCCTTCCCATTCGATCCGGCACAGTCGGGTGCGCGCAGTCCCCGACACCGTTTGCTCAACGATTGCTCAGATCCGCGTAACGATCGCGTCACCCGGTACGGGTGAATTGTTCAATAGTAATCCATCTTATCCATTTTCCATGACCGAAATATCACCTTCATCCTCACTGGCCGTCGCTACGGTCGTGGTAGACCTTCACAATGCCTTGGGCCGACGCCACCCCTGTCCGCCGAGTGCGTTCAAACCGACAGACCGTCGGTGTGCGATCCATAGATGTCCGGGGAAATGGGACCCCGATCCGTCGCCCCAGGGCGAGGTTCGGAATGGAGAAGGAAGGCGCACCACACGTGACCCCAAAGCAGGTCAACGAAAAGCACGGCGACGACGTGGCGTCAGGAACCACGCCTGAAGAGGGCTACGAACGGGGGCTGGGCGGCCGCCAGATACAGATGATTGCCATCGGTGGCGCGATCGGCGTCGGTCTCTTCCTGGGGGCAGGTGCGAACATCGAAAAGGCGGGGCCGAGCCTCATCCTGATGTACGCACTCGCCGGAGTCATCATCTTCTTCATCATGCGGGCACTAGGCGAACTGCTTCTGTACCGTCCGGTATCGGGTTCCTTTGCGGAGTACGCCCGGGAGCTCCTGGGCCCGTTCTGGGGCTTCGTCACCGGATGGACGTACTGGCTGCTGTGGGTCGTCACCGGTATGGCCGAGCTCACCGCTGCCGCGATCTATATCAACTACTGGTTCCCAGTCATCCCTCAGTGGGTGACTGCGCTCGCATTCCTGATCCTGCTCTATGTCGCGAACCTCATCTCAGTGAAGCTCTTCGGCGAGATCGAGTTCTGGTTCTCGATGGTCAAGGTCACCGCCCTCATCGGCATGATTGTGATCGGCCTCGGAGTGGTCACCTTCGGGTTCAGCGCGGCCGGGGACACGGCCACCGCAGCCAACCTCTGGGCCCATGACGGCTTCTTCCCCAACGGCGTCGGTTCCTCCCTGATGACCTTGCAGGGGGTCATGTTCGCCTACCTTGCCGTCGAGCTCGTCGGAGTCACCGCGGGCGAGTCCGAGAACCCCGAGAAGACCCTCCCCAAGGCCATCAACACCCTGCCGTTTCGGATCATCCTCTTCTACGTCGGCGCGCTCAGCGTGATCCTGATGGTCGTCAAGTGGACCGAATTCGAGGCAGGCGTCAGCCCGTTCGTGGCCGCTTTCGCCAAGATCGGCATTCCCGCAGGTGCGGCGATCGTCAACTTCGTGGTACTGACGGCGGCCCTGTCCTCCTGCAACTCCGGCATGTATTCCACCGGTCGTATGCTGCGTGACCTGGCGTCCAACGCCGAGGCTCCAAGGATTCTCGGAAGGCTGAGCTCGGCCAAGACGCCTGCCGTCGCCATCACCGTCTCCGCAGCCCTCATGGGTATCGGCGTGATCCTCAACTATCTGGTCCCGGAGAAGGCCTTTGCCTACGTCACCTCCGTGGCCACGGCCGCTGGGATCTGGACCTGGATGATGATCCTGGTCAGCCACATCCGGTACCGCCGCGAAGTGGTCGCGGGCCGGCTCCCGGCGTCTTCCTTCCCGGCTCTCGGGGGATCGGTGTGCAGCTGGATCGCCTTCGGGTTCCTGCTAATGGTGACTGTCCTCATCGCGATGGACCCGGACGGCCGGATCTCACTCTATGTCGGTGCGGGATGGGCGGTCTGCCTGTCCATCGGCTGGGCAATTCTGAAGCGACGTCAACCGCAGGTCGCGGGGCGGGCAACCGAAGAAGACCAGGACCCGCTTTCTCTCGCGGACCGCGAGCGCGTGTAAGCCGGACTCTCTTGAACAGCGGGCATGCCCCGGCTGACGAGCTGGGGCATGCCCGATCCGCCTCAGCACCGCGCTGCCCAGCCCGCTCGCTACCGCAAACCGGGGCAGTACGGGTTCCGGCTGTGTCCGAGGCACTGGAAACGAGGGACCGTACGAGAAAGCACACGATGCCCAGGCCCGGGAGCCAGCGGGTCAACGGCTGTCGCCGAGGCAGCGCCGGGGCCGGCCCACCGGTTCGACAAGTCGACCTCACGTCAGTCGGCGATACAGGCTCCGACGCGCGGGTGGCGATCTGCTCTCCTGACACCGCCACCGCGGCCCGGGCATTCATCCTCGCTCCCATCGGCTGGGTGTCAATGCCGTTGTGGGCGGGCATCCAGGCCAAGCCTGGGGACGGTGGAGTTGGCCCTTGCCCTGCACTGGGTCTTCGACTCGCCACATGAGTGTGATCATCTAGAATCTCGGGCGCCAGGCGTACATTCATGGGGCATTGACGAGGCGCCACGAGAAGTTCGACGTGCTGCGGTTGTTCAGTTGCCCCTCGCGCAGTGAATCGATGCATGACCTGTCGGAAAACGCGCAGGCCTGCACCCTCTTGTCGTACGCGGACGGGCGGCCAAGGCCGACCGGCTGGCCTGGGAGACGGGCCAGAGCGTGGTGGTCGCCGGTGACGGCGCGTTGACGGGCCGCATCGTGTGAGGAACTCGTCGATGGCGCAGAACATCCACCCACTCGTTGCAGTGTGCCTTACGTGGAGTTTGGCTCTGGTGACGTCGACTTCCAGCCGACGGCAGAATCGAATTCTTGAGGATATGGAGAAGTGTTTTGACCTCGCTCGCTGAACTGATGGATCCCGGGACGCGCCTTCACATCTCTGCAATCCCATATCCGGGACAGGCGCGAATCCACCCGAGTCATGCCGCCGTGACGGATGCTGACCACACGTGGCTGCGAGGTTCAGTTCCCTTCATCAGCCAGGAGAGCAGAGATGCGTTCATCCAGGAGAAGATCCCGCGCTGGTCGTGTTGGTGCTACCCCACCGCCGTGAGCGCACGCATCGGGAATATCAGTCGCTTGTACACTTTATTGTTCGCTCTCGATGACCGAGCTGCCCACGATTGGGACACCTACCGCGGCTTCATGCAAATGCTCGACGGCAAAGGTGACGACGCTAGCCCGTACTCAAGCGCCTACGCTGACGTGTGGGCAGATTTGACAAAGGCCATGCCCTCGGGTGTTCGCACCCGACACGCTCGCACGCAGCGGCGCTGGGTCGAGGCTCTGGCAATGGAGAATGCCCTGCGGGCTACCGGATATCCCATCCACCCAGATGTCTGCTTTCCTCTGCGCCGCATTTCTACCGGCAGCGAGACGATCATGGTGCCCATTGAATTTGGGCTGGGCATCGATCTGACCAGTCTGATGGAACACGATATTGATCTCGCAGGTCTGTGGCGCATCGCGGGGACCCACATTGTGCTGGTTAACGATCTGATATCAGTGCGTAAAGAGATGGCATCCGGTGACTGTATGAACCTGATGTTTTCCCTGATGCTCCATGACGACCTATCTGCGCAGGCAGCAGCCGACGTGATGCTGGACCGGATCAAGGCAGCCAACGACGACTACCGTCGCGTATGCCGAGTGCTGCGGGCCCGCTACCGGCACCACCCGCTGGGCGAGGCCGTACACCGGTATCTGGAAGGGGTGGGTTACATGATGGCTGGCAATGTCGCATGGCACTACGAATCCTCCCGCTATCACGGGCCCAGCCACCATTGGGACGGTCGTCGGCCCACCGAGTTGGTGCTGCACCTGGACAGGACCCTGTTCGAGTACGGAGGTCAGTAACTCACGGGCCACTGCCGAGCGGCCGGCCCAGTCTGGCACGCTGTGGTGGAAGCCGGGATCATCCAGCTCCATGGCGAGCGGGTACTTGAAGTCGATACGGCAGCGGACCGCCTCCGCCGCTTGCCGGTCCGACAGATCGAGCAGGAACTGCAGTACGCAGACGGTGGCCAGCTGGGCGGGCGAGAGACCGGGACGCCCGTCGCGCGGATACCAGCCGACGAAATCCTCGTCGTGCCTCAGCCCCTCCAGCCGGTCTCGCACCCACATCGCTGTGGTGCCGTCCGGGCTGCTCGCCCGTGCGATCTGCGCGGTCAGGGACGGGGCTTGCTCACCGGAACGGGAACGCATGGAAACGGACACCTCAGTGACTACACAGGCCAGCAGAACAGCCCCGAGCATGCCCGTTGATCACGCCGCCGCACCGGGAAACTCCAAGATCCCCGACAGCGTCAAGTTAAGGAACCTGGCCCTCGGGAGTCCCACGACGACTTGACCGCCAATCGGGACATGCGACTCGCGCTTCGTAGGACTGCGTCGGCCAGGTCGTCTGCGGGAGCGGTTGACGACGAGCCGACGGAGGTCGCTGTACCTCTGATCCGGCCGGAATGGGCATCGGCAATGAACATCACCACTGCGTGATGATCAACGATCGGGGCGGCATGCCCTGGTCCCTGTCACCTTTCGGATCCAGGTGAGCCATCAGGCCCCGGAAGACTTCTCCAGTTCTCCCCAGCTGAGCCGGGGACACCACAGGGCGCCTCGGGATAGACGTGCACCATTCCACGGTGTCGGATTGCTTGTATGCCTCGCGGTCGACGACTCGTGGCCCGCCGCCCCGGTCACCTCGACGCAGCCGGTGGTGCGGCTGGTCTGCCGAGATAGCGATCACTGTCCGGATCCCGCGCCTGCGTTGGTGTGAACGGATGGTGCGCCGGCCTCCGGCCGGGTGCGGGGCCGTCCGAGCCGGCACGGAACGCGCAGGCGGCCCATCAAGTCCGGCTCGGGCCTGCACGGGAATGTTCTGAACTCGGCAAGACCACAACACGTTCCCAGGTATGGAAAGCTCAGATCTCGTCACCGTGGGAAGTCGGTGTTTCTGACCATGCCAGGAATGTTCCGGGCGCAGCGAGTCCCCTCGCGCGGCCTCCGGCTGTTCGCCGTGCTGTGTGTGGTTCTCGGTCTGCTGATGCCGCTCACCTGCACCACCGTGCGGCTCCGGCAAGTGTCCAGCAGCGACCTCGAGTTCGTGAAGGCCGAGCGCCGGGGTGTGGTGTATCTGCGACCCATGGCCACGCTGATCGCCGCCGTCGCGGACAGTCAGTCCGCGGCGGTCGCGGGACGTCGTCCGGATCCAGGGGTTCTCACGAAGGCCGTCGCGGCGGTGGCGGAAGCGGACAGGACCGTGGGCGGAAGCTTGCGGGTCCGTGACAGCTGGGTGGATCTGCGGACTAGGCTGGCCGAGTTGGCCGCCACGCCCCACACCGGCCGGAGCGCATACCGGGCCTATTCGGAGGCCGTGGACGTCGCACTCCTCCTGATGCTGAGGGTGGGGGACACCTCGAAGCTCATTCTCGATCCCGAGATCGACAGCTACTACCTGATAGACGCAGGGATGCTACGGCTTCCATCGGTCGTCGCCGACAGCGGCAGGATGGCCGATCTCGAGGTGTTGCGTGGTCAGGGCACGGGCAAGGACCTTCCACTGGCCCGCGTGCTCGTGGCCCGGGACCGTGTGAGCACGGCGGCATCCGCCGTCGAGGCCGGGCTGGCGAAGAGCTTCGGCAGCAGCGCTAGCAGCTCCGTCGGCAAGGATCTCCTCGGCAAGATCGACGCATTTCATACGGCGCTAGAGCCGCTGGCACCGAGCGCCCCGCTCGTCGATCAGCCCCTTCCCCCGCGCACTGACCTCATGGAGGGCCGTCGGTCCGAGCTCGCCCGGACAGCGCTGAACCTGGACATCGCCGCACTGGGGGAGCTGGACCAGTTGCTCGCCACCCGAGAGCGGAACATCGAGCAGAGTCGGTTGGTCATGCTGATGGTCGTCATTGCGGGTCTTGCTCTCGCGGCAGTCGCGCTGGCTTGGAGAGCAAGGGCATCGGGCTCCCAGGGGAGAGGGCCACGGACAGGAACTGGATTCCGCCCGACATGGGCGACCGACTCCGCCAATGCGCACCATGAGAAGAAGCCCGAGGACGATGAGCCCTCGGGGCTTCAGCCGGACGTAGTCCGGCCCTCTGGACCGAAGCATGGCCGTCCCACGCGAAAGAAGGCGACCGGTGCGTCTCGCTGATCTCCAAGTACGGCACCGGATCATCGCGCTCGCAGCCCTTCCGCTCACGGCCGCGGTGCTGCTCACCGCTCCTCTGGTAACCGAACGCGTTCAGTCGGCGCGGGAGTCGGCGCAGTCGGCCAAGGAGCTGCGACTGGCCCGGCAGGTGGGCGACCTCATCGCGGACCTCCAGCGGGAGCGTCTCTACTCCAGCGCCTATCTCGCGACCCCGGACGGCGAGGGCAACCCGGTTGCGCGGCAGGCTTCACAAACGGACGCCGACGTCAGCGACTTCCGAGAATCTTGGCTTGGACCAGGCGCCCCCTCCGCGCTCGCAGCCGCCTTCCGGGAGGCCTCCGATCTGGACCGGACCAGACGCCTGGTGCTGAAGCGAGGTCTGACAGCGACTGATGTGAACACCCGATACGGTTCCGCGATCTCCGCGCTGCTCGACGCTCTGCCTTCCAACGGTATGGCGCAGGGAAACAGCCGGGGGACCTTCAGCCGAGAACAGGCCACGGTGGAAGAGCTGTTGCGTGTGCACGAAAGCAGCAGCAGTTTTGGCGCGCTGCTCCTGACCGTGGTGTCGGACCCCGGGCAGGCACGGCAGTTGATGGCTGATATTGAGAGCAGCACGGCCATAGCGAACACCGAGAGGCGCCGGTTCCTCCGGAACGCGAGCCCATCGGAGGCGGACCTCTTCCAGAAGGTCGAGTCCGGTGGCGCAGCCGCGAAGATCAAGACGTACGCCGATGCACTGACTCTCTGGACATACGCCAAGCCACACGGCACCGCCGGACCGAGTGACCTGCCCGACGGAGTGACGGCCTCACGCATCTTCGAGGCTTCCGACACCCTCGACCAGCTTCGTCTGCTGGTCCGTAACAAGATCGCTCGTGACTCCGCCGCGTCAGCCTCCAACAACGCTGCAGAGGCCGGCAGGTGGGCGCTTGCCTTCATCATGGCTGTCCTGGCTCTCACGATCACCATGGTCTGGCTCACGGTATGGATCGCCCGGTCCATTGCGAGACCGCTGCGTCTTCTCCACGGCGCCGCTGAGGAAGTCGCGCAGGCCGCCGAGGTCGAGTTGACACGGGTGGTGGAGGAGACGGCGGGGCCGTCCTCCGGGCAGACACCGGTTCGCTTCAGGCGGGTACCGGCTCTGACCAAGGACGAACTAGGACACCTGGCCGAGGCCTTCAACCGGGTCCAGGACGCGGCCGTTTCCCTGATGGAACGTCAAGTACGCAGCAGCGACAACGCAGCGGCCATGCTGGGCAACGTGGGGCGGCGCACCCAGAACCTTGCCGCGCTGCAGCTGTCGATGATCGACAGTATGGAACGTTCGGAGACCGATCCCGCAGTCCTCGAACGTCTATACCGCCTGGACCACGTTTCCTCCCGGCTGCGCCGGTACGCGAACAGCCTGGTCGTGCTCTCGGGGTGGGCAGAACCCATCCTGGCCAGTTCCCCTGTTCCCCTGGGGGAGCTGACGCGTTCGGCCCTGGGAAAGATCGAGGGTTTCCGCCACGTTCACCTGGGGAACATCCCCCCGCTCCTAGTGTCCTCCCACATCGCCGCGGACCTGGCTCTCGTGATCGCTGAGTTGCTGGACAATGCGACCTCCTTCTCACCTCCGACCGCCCCCGTCTTCTTCTCCGCCGAGGTTCTGCCCGGCGGGCTGTGCCTAATCCAGATCGTCGACCAGGGCGTGGGCATGACGGACTCTCGGCTTGAGGAGGAAAACGCCCGGCTGGTCCGCAAGGAGCGGCTGGACCTCGTGTCGACGGACTTCCTCGGCCTGTTTGTGGTGGGACGGCTGAGCCGGCGCCACCAGCTCCGGGTCCGACTGGAGCACACGCCGAACAGGGGCGTCACCGCTCAGATCCTGTTGCCCGCAGCGGTCTTCCATGTCGCTGCCGATCCTGCCGACGACCGGGAACCGACAACGAGCATGCTTCAGCCGCCGCCCCTTGCACCGGCACCCGAAATCCGGCCTCCCGCTCCGCGTCGGCCGGCCGAGGCCGAAGCGGAACGGCATCTCGGCGGAACACCGTTGCCCTCCGTCGGCTCGCCGACCGAAGAGCAGCCGGTCAGTGTCGAGAGCATCAACTCCGACGCCCCGAGCAGAGCGTCCCTCGCCCGGTTCGGCCCCGAATCCTTCGACTGGTTCAAAGCGGAACAGGAAGGCGGGATCAAACCAGTGCTGAACCAGAGGATCACGGCTGCGGAAACCGCAGGCACGCGGGGTATGCGAACCCCTCAGCCTGCCCCGGCGCCCGCACACGAGCGGCCACCGGTGAGAATGACGCGCCGAGCCATGGCACTGCCTCGTCCCCCGACTGACGAACCTGCTTCGGCTGCGGTGCTGCCGTCGGCCAAGCGCCCTGGGGGCGGCGCGGGCAACCCTGTTCGGCTGGTGCGCAGAGTGCCGGGCGCCCAGATGCCGGCCGGGTCCTTCATTCCGAACGCCGGGCATCTCGCGAGCGATCCCATGGATCCCGAGGCAGCGCGCGCCATGATTGAGGAGTTCGAGGCCGGCATAGCCCGGGCCTCGCAGTACCGCCCAAGTCCAGAAGGAGATTGAGATGAACAGCTCGGACACGCACCTGGGAACATCGAGCGGCCTGAGTCAGGATGCTGAGAACTTCAACTGGTTGCTGAGTCGCTTCGCCGGGAACACCGCAGGGGTGCGCGACGCCATCGCCGTATCCTCCGACGGGCTCATGATCGCCCAGTGCATCGAGGGAGAGCGGGCCGGTGCGGACCGCCTCTCCGCCATCGTCGCGGGCATGACGAGTCTCGCGGGCGGGGTCGCAGGGTCCTACAAACTCGGCTCGCTCAACAAGGTCATCATCGACATGGCCGACGGCTACCTGATCATCTCCGCCATCGGGTGCGGATCGGTGATGGGGGTGATCGCCTCGAAGCAAGCGAACCTCGGGCAGGTCGCTTACGAGATGACTCTCTTCGCCAACCGGGCAGGCTCCGCCCTCACCCCGGAACTCATCCGTGAGCTCAAGAACCATGTCCAGGCATGACCGCGTACGGACCCGAACTGCCTTTCTCACCGGGGAACGGCTGTCGGAACCTCGGGCCTGCGGACGCGCCATCCGCTTACCCTCCTTCACTGGATCTGGAGCCCCGCCCCTTTCTCATCACTCAGGGACGCACCCAAGGCTCCAGCGAGGCCATCGCCATCGAGACCCAGGTGGTGGCGACCGAGCATGGCCTCACCGACTACAGGCACACGACCTTCGAGCGCCGGGACATCGTCGATCTGTGCCGTGAACCGATGTCGGTGGCCGAAATGTCCGCCCGACTCGGCCTGCATCTGAATGTGGTCCGCGTACTGGTCGCCGACCTGTACGCAGAAGGCCGCGTCCTCGCCCATCTAGCCGAGTTCGACGCTTCCCGGGACGTCGACACCATCCGAAGGGTCATCCGTGGTCTCCGCGCAATCTCCTGAGCATGGCCGCCGCGCTTCGGGAAAGCGCCCGCCGATGCCCGTGAAGATCATTGTCGCGGGCGGATTCGGCGTGGGTAAGACGACCACGGTCGGCAGCATCTCCGACAGCGCCCCCCTCACCACAGAGGCCGTCATGACGTCGGTGGGGTCAGGGATTGACGACAACAGTCTTACGCCTGACAAGCGGACCACCACCGTGGCCATGGACTTCGGCTCGCTGGCCATCGACGAGGGAATCAAGCTGTATCTGTTTGGTACACCTGGTCAGGACCGCTTCGGATTCATGTGGGGCGATGTGACCCGCGGGGCACTTGGCGCCCTGGTCATCGTCGACACGCGCCGCATCGAGGACTGTTTCCCCGCGGTGGACTACTTCGAGAGGGCCGAAGTGCCTTTCGCTATCGGAGTGAATAGCTTCCCCGCCCGGGAGCACATTTCGCAGGAAGAGCTGCGTTGGGCTCTCGCGGTCGATCAGGAAGTGCCGGTGGTGGAGTTCGACGCACGCGCCAAGGCGTCCGTACGGGACGCGCTGCTCGTCGTACTCAACCAGGCACTCGTCCTCGCTCAGGCCGCAGCGCCCAGGTGAGTCACGACCTGATGGCCCGTCAGTGGGAGGTCTCCGTGCGTCGCTGTATCCACACGCTCACGTTCCCCACAGCAGTCGCTGCGGCAGATTCATCGGCCGCCGGGAAGGAATGACGTGTTCAACCCAAAGAAGTACCGAAAGGCGTTGGCTGTCAGCGCCGCCCTGAGTGTGGGGCTGGCCATCCTCGGCGCTTGCGGTGCCGACGCCGACACGAACGACGTCGGCGAAGGCCGTCTCCGCACGGTCACGATCGGGGTCGACGCCCCGCTCACCGGCCCGCTCGCGAGGTCAGGCAAAGGCATCGTGAACTCGGTGCAACTCGCGGCCCAGCAGGCCAATGAGCAACAAGTGGTGCCGGGCGTCACCTTCGAGATCAAAGCCCTGGACGATCGCGCCATGCCGGACCGGGGCAAGGCCAATGCCAGGCTCTTCGTCCGCCAATCAGATGTGATCGGCGTTGTCGGGCCGCTCAATTCCCGCGTTGCCCTGGCCATGCAACAGACAATGGACCGGGCCGACCTCACCCTGGTGTCGCCGGCCAACACCAATCCCGCCCTGACACTGGGCCCCGACTGGCTCTCCGGTCGTACGGCGCGGCCGTACAAGTCCTACTTCAGAACGGTCACCACGGACGCGAGCCAAGGCCCCTTCGTCGCTCAGTTCGTCTACAAGGAACTCGACAAGCGGCGAGTCTTCGTGATCGATGACGACGAGGCGTACGGCCTGGGTGTGGCTGCGACCTTCGAGGCAGAGTTCACCCGGCTCGGCGGGACGGTGGCGGGAAGGAGCAGGATCAGCCTGGGGGACCGGGATTTCACGACCCTGGTCGCGCGATTCGCAGACTCGGGTGCCGAGTTCGTCTTCTGTGGAGGCGCCTACCCCGAGTGCGGACGTATCAGCAGGCAAGTGAAGGCGGTCAGCGGCGCCATTCCCGTCGTGGGCGGCGACGCCATCTATGAGCCCGCCTACATGGATGTGGCCGGCGATCAGGCCGAAGGTGACGTCGCAACCTCCGTGGGAGCGCCCGTGGAGACGGTCCACTCGGCCCGGGCCTTTGTCACCAACTACAAGATCGCCGGCTACTCAACGCCACCGGGCACGTACGGCGGCTATGCCTACGACAGCGCCTGGGCCATCATCGAAGCCGTTAGGGGCATCGTGGCCGACAACGGAAGTACTCTGCCCGCCCATGCCCGTGCCGTGGTCTCGGCCGCCATGCTGGGGGTCACATTCTCCGGCGTGACCGGCCCGGTTTCGTTCGACCAGTACGGAGACGCCACCGACAAGCAGTTGACGGTTTACGTTGTGCGGAACGGGAAGTGGGCGACCCTGAGCACAGGCATCTACGTGAATTGATGCAAGCCCTTTGCTTGATCTTTGCCGACTTCAGTGTTTCGGGGTCTGGATTGGTGTCGTGAGGGGTGACGTGGTCCGTTTGGGCTGGTATGCCGGAGGCATGCGGTATCCGGACGGGGGCGGGCTGTCCGCCGAGCAGCGTGGGCGCCGGGATGAGGTACGGATGCGGGCGGCCGTTGACCTCTTCGATGAGGGCGTGGAAGTCCCGTGCATCGCCTGTGAGTTACGGGTGAGTGGGAAGTCGGTCTGCCAGTAGTGCCGCACCTGGAGGACGGGCGAATGCGAGGTGCTGCCTTCCAGAGGCCCTTGCGAATACGGCTGTCGGCTCGGCGTACAGCGGCAGACCAAGCTGGGGATGTGGCTTGATGAGGGGCCGGCCGTGCACGGCTGGGCGGACGACCAGGCGTGGACCGCCGCGCGGGTACGCACGCTGATCGGGCGGAAGTTCCACCTCTCCTACAGCGTCTCCGGGGTCACTCGGCTGCTGCACCGCATGGGCTACAGCGTGCAGATGCCCGCCCGGCCCGTCGCCGAACGTGACGAGGACGCGATCACCGTATGGCGGGAGATGACCTGGCGGGAGGTAGAACCCTCCGGGCGGCGACCGGCGCGTTCATCTGCTTCGAGGACGAAGCGGGCGTGACCGGTCGGCCGCCCAAGGGCCGCACCTGGGGCCGGCGCGGCATCACCCCGAGGGTCAAGGTGTCCGGCCGTAGCAGGGGACGTCTTTCGGTGGCCGGTCTGCTGTGCTTCCGGCCGGGCCTGCCCGCCCGTCTGTGCTACCGGCTGCGCCGGCATACCGGCCGCAAGGGCGAGCGTCGCTCGCTGGGCGAGGCGGACTGCATACGATGTGCCTGTTTCCGGAGGTCGGATTCCGCGGCGCAGAAGCTCTCCGCGGCGGCGTTGATGCCCCTACGGATGTCAAGCGAAGTCTCGGTCTGGTCCCGTGCGGTCTGCCACGGTGTATGTGGGGACGATGAGTCGGTAGATCTCTCGTGCGACGTACCGTTTGAGGCAGCGGATGATCTCGCGGCGCGTCCTGCCCTCCACGAGGCGTCGCCGCATGTAGTCCTGGGTGCGGCCCTTCCGGGGCAGACGGCTGAGGACGATCCGGAAGAGGGCGGCGTTGGCCTGGCGGTCGCCGCCTCGGTTGAGTCTGCGGCGCTGAGTCTTGCAGGAGGACGCCTCGACCGGGCTGGTGCCGCGCAGGGCGGCGAAGGACGTCTCGCTGTCGAGGCGTTCGAGGTTGTCACCGGCCGTGATGAGCAAGGCTGCCGCGCTGTCCGGGCCGACGCCGTGGACGTCGAGAAGACCAGGAGTACTCGCTGTTACTGCTTCGGCTATCCGCTTGGTCAGGTCGTTGATTCCTTCGGTGAGGTTCAGGATGCGGTGGGCCAGTAGTCTCAGGGTGTGACGCGCGGCCCCTGCCAGCCCGGGGATATCCGACTCCGCGAGTGTGGCGCACTGCTGGAACAGCTTCGGGTTGCTCAGCCCGGCCAGGGACTCGCGGAGTTCGGCGTCGGCGCAGACCAGGAAGCTCTGAGCTGGTTGATGGCCTGGGTCCTGGACTTGATCGCGGGCCCCTTGGCCAGTTTGAACAGTCGCTGCATCTCCACCGGGCCGTCGCTCGTCTTCGCTGCGGCCGTGGCTCGACCGGACAGCACGGCGCGGGCGGCGGCTTCGGCATCGATGGCGTCGCCCTTGCCGTGGCGCCGTCGGGCGGCCTTGTCGGGTTGGTTGACCTCGGTCACCTCGATGCCCTCGGCCTGCAGGCGCCGTGTCAGGGTAGCCCCGTAGGAGCCGGTGCACTCGACTCCGGCGCGCCGCATCACGCTGAACGAGCGGGCCCAGGCGTCGAGTGGGCCATTGCCGTCGGCAGTCGCCGGGAAGCTCCGGCCTTCCAGGGGGACGTTGAGCGTGGTGATGACGGCTGCGGCGTGAACATCCTTGTGGGTGGTGGGGTTTGCTTGGTCCCTCTCTCAGCCGGTTCGGCCAGTGTGGCAGCCGGCGGGGCCGCTGGGGCGACGATGGGTTCCGGGTCCGGAGGCTGAGTGAACCAGGTGTCCCAGCAGAACGAGAACGCGCAGGTGACCAGGGTCTGGTGGCGGCGGATGGGGGTATCGGAACGGCCTTGGAAGGCTGCCCACCTGAGTTCGTCCTTGACCTGCTTGTAGCTTTGCTCGATCCCGTGTCGGATGCCGTAGATCCGGGCGACTTCGTGCAGGCCGGCGGGCGGTTCGGGGATATCGGCCTCGCGGGGACCGCCGGGGCGGGGCACGTCGGTGGCCAGGTACCAGGTGGCTTGCGGGGGCAGCGTGGCTGGGTCGGCGGTGGCCACGACCAGGTGGACGTTCCCGTCGGGTCCCCACCAGCCGAGGCGGGCGTCCACGGCCCACCAGGTCTCGGTGTGCCCGTCACGGAAGGTTCGCTCGACGGCCGTCCAGTCGGTGGGGTGGTGGCCCAAGGCCCCGGCCATTGACGCGCGCTTCCTGTTCTCGCGGTGCCGCAGGAGCGGAGTGCGTCCTTGGGGCGAGTAGGTGCGGCGGGTCTGAGGGAGTAGGGAGATGCCTGATTCGTCGAGGAAGACGATCCGGGCACGTGTGTTCACGTTTTGATGCGCGGCCACTCGTGCGCGATCCAGCGGGCGATCTCCGGCTCGTTCCGCTTGACTGCCCGCCGCTCGGGCCGTTGCGGGCTCCATCCGAGCGGGCCGGTCAGCATCCGCCACGCCGACGCCCTCGACAGCACTACCCCCGTTGCCCGGGTGACGACCGCGCCGACTCGTTCCAGGGTCCACAGGTCGGCCTCGAAACCATGAGCCTGGGCACCTTGCTCCAACGCGGCCCGGACCGTCTCGACCCGGGTGTCGTCCAGCTTGGGTGGGCGTCCGGTGGCTGCCCGTCGCCGCAGGGCCGAAGCACCGCCTTGCTCCCACATGCGCCGCCAACGCCGCACACTCTCGGCACACACTCCCACTGCCCTCGCGATCTCCGCATTCGAGACACCGTCCTCGAACAACTCGACTGCCCGAACACGACGTGCCTCCGCCAACTGAGGCCGCGACAAAGGAGGAAGGGAGGGGCCGGCAATCGAAGGGGAAGGTTGATAAGCCACCCCGAAAGCCTCCCACCCAGACGGCCACCACACCCACCGAACTTACGAAAAGATCAGTTGTGGGGGGTCTGGCTGGGGGCGGCCGGGCCCATTGTTTCCTCCGGCTGTTCCTCGCCCGGCTCGTCGGAGGTATCTCGAGGCAGTGTGTCCTACTCGGCCCCGTCCCCGCGGCCGTGCCGGCCCAGATCCTCCACCCGCACCCCCACCCAGTTGTGCTGCTTGCTGCCGAACCGCAGGTTGAGTTTCCGGACGGTGATGCCGTTGGCCTCGAGGACGTTCCTGATCTCGGCTTGTGTCCGGCGGAGGTGGGTGGCCAGGGGTTCGAGGTGCACACCGGTCCGCTCCCCGGCTAGCTGGCGGATGGTGCGGGCGAGGTCCTCGATGGTCGGGAGGTGGGCGATGCCGTGCCGGCCCAGGTCCTTCACCCGCACCCCCAGCCGCGAGCGCCGCTTGCCATCGAACTGCACATCGAGGTACTGGACGGTGATGCCGTTGGCCTCGAGGACGTTCCTGATCTCGGCTTGTGTCCGGCGGAGGTGGGTGGCCAGGGGTTCGAGGTGCACACCGGTCCGCTCCCCGGCTAGCTGGCGGATGGTGCGGGCGAGGTCCTCGATGGTCGGGAGGTGGGCGATGCCGTGCCCGCCCAGGTCCTCCACCCGCACCCCCAGCCATTGGCGGCGCTCGCCGCCGAACAGTAGTTCGAGCGACTGGACGTTGGTGCCGTTGGCCTCGAGGATGTACCTGATCTCGAATTCCTGCAGGCGGAGGTGGGTGGCCAGGGGGCGGAGGTGCACACCAAGGTGGTTGTTCGCTGCTGCCAGCTGGCGGATGGTGCGGTCGATCTTCTCGATGGTCGGGAGGTGGGCGAGGCCGTGCTGGCCCAGGCCCTTCACCCGCACCCCCAGCCGTTTGCGCCGTTCGCCGCCGACCTGCAGATCGAGTGGCTGGACGGTGATGCCGTTGGCCTTGAGGACGTTCCTGATCTCGGCTTCCGTCCGGCCGAGGTGGGCGGCCAGGGCGTCGAGGTGCACACCGGCCCAGACCCCCCGTTCCCGCTCCGCGGCCATCTCGCGGATGGTGCGGGCGAGGTCCTCGATGGTCAGTGTGGGGGAGGCGGGGTGGTGGGCTTGGCTGGGGCCGAGAAGGTCCCTCGTCATGGCTGTCCGGCCGTTTTGTTCGTCCGTGTCGGGAAGGGCGAGCGGGGCGAGGCCGGGATCGACACCGACCACCTGGTCGTGGTTGTGGTTGTAGTCCGGCTGGTTCGTTCCCTGTTGCGGGAGGCGGGGTTCCGGAAGGCTGGTGTCCAGGGATGGGCCGGGGCCGGGAGTGTCTCTCTGGTCCGTGTCCTGGTCCGAGGGTGGGATTCCCCGTCTCCGGCGTTTGGAGGGGTTCTGGTCCGTGGCCACGTTCTTACGAGTGTCGCGTTTGCGTTTCCCTGTGGGGGTGCCGGGCTGGTCGTTCTCTGCCTGGGGGGCAGGAGGCAGGTCTGTGCTGCTGTCCTGGGCTGCTGTGGGGTTCAGTGCGGCGAAGATCCGGTCGCTGATTGTGCCGGGGGTGGTGGTCTGGGGGGCCGGGAGGGGGGTGGGGGGTGTCGGGGTGGTGGCCCGGGGGGTTGTTTCTGCAGGCCTGTCCGGGTGCGGGGCGTGGTTGGTGGGGTGCATGCCGCTTTGGTGGTTCGGTGCTGCCTGTTCGTGGGGGGTGCGGGTGAGTTGTTCGGCGGTCGGTGGGAGGGGGGCGGGGTGGTGGGTCTGGTTGGGGCTGGCCGGTTCCGTGGTCTCCTGTGGTGCTGTCCTGCCCGACTCGTCGGAGGTATCCCGGGGCAGTTCACCCGCCCCGTTTTCGGCGAGGCCGTGCAGGCCCAGGTCCTCCGCACGCACCCCCAGCCGGTTGAGCCGCTTGCCGCCGAACCACAATCGGAGTTTCTGGACGGCGATGCCATTGGCCTCGAGGACGTTCCTGATCTCGGCTTCCGTCCGGCCGAGGCGGGTGGCCAGGGCGGCGAGGTGCACACCGGCCTGTTTCTGCTGCCCGGCCAGCTGGCGGATGGCGCGGGTGAGGTCCTCGATGGCCGGGAGGTGGGCGGTGCCGTGTCCGCCCAGGGCATCCACCCGCACCCCCAGCCGCTTGCGCCGCTCGCCGCCGAACCATAGCTCGAGTGGCTTGACGCTGATGCCGTTGGCCTCGATGACGCGCCTGATCTCATCTTGTGTCTGGCGGAGGTGGGCGGCCAAGGCGTCGAGGTGCACACCGACCCGTTCCCCGGCCAGCTGGCGGATGGTGCGGGCGATGTCCTCGATGGTCAGCGGGGGGGAGGCGGGGTGGTGGGTCTGGTTGGGGCTGTCCGGGTCCGTGGCCTCCTGCGGTGCTGTCCTGCCCGGCTCGTCGGAGGCTTCCGCGGGCAGTTCCTGCGCCCGGCCCCCGGCAAGGCCGTGCTGGCCCAGGTCCTCCACCCGCACCCCCAGCCGGTTGAGCTGCTTGCCGTCGAATCGCAGGCCGAGTGGCTTGACGGTGATGCCGTGGGCCGCAAGGACGCCCCTGATCACGCCTTCCTCCAGGCCGAGGCGGCCGGCCAGGGTGTGGAGGTGCACACCGAGGTGGTTGTTTGCTGCTGCCAGTTGGCGGGTGGTGCGGGTGAGGTCCTCGATGGTCGGGAGATGGGCGGTGCCGTGCTGGCCCAGGTCTTCCACCCGCACCCCCGGCAGGTCCGGCGGTGCGGGCAGGCCCGGCCCGCCCAGGGACTCTGCCCCTTGCGCCGGGGTGGGGGGGTTCTGGTCCGCTGGGGTGTGGCTGCCGTTGTAGTGGTCGCCTGTGTAGTTGTGGAAGAGGGTGAGGGATTCCTGTGCGTCGTGGGGTCCCCAGGTCAGGCCGTCTC
>NZ_JBSFBQ010000084.1:0-23341 GCF_053593015.1 Streptomyces sp. NPDC002403
AGAACGCCGACCGGATCGTCGCGCTGCGCACCGAGCGCCGCTTCGAGGAGGCCCGCGAGTTCGGCCGCGGCCTGTGGAAGGGCAGGCCGGAGAGGGGGGCGGCCTCGTGTGCGGGAGCGAGCGGTCCTCACCCCCAGATTCCGCATTGTCCGATGAACTTGCTGTCGAGCACGTTGTCCTGGGCGTCGCGGACCTCGACCGTGTAGTCCCAGCCGCTGTAGTGCGTCTTGTCGACGCTCCAGGTGCCGTCGGCGCCGACGACGAGGGTGTCCTGCGTCACCTGCCAGTCGCCGAGGTGGCGGACGACGATCGTCATGCCCGGCGGGTAGCCGCTGCCCCACGCGTGCGCCACGTACAGATCGCAGTCCAGGTAACCGCCCGTCTGCAGCGCCTGTGCCGACGCCGCGGACGGTGCAGGGGCGGACGTCGCCGGGGTCGCGGCGACGCCCGTGAGGGCCAGGGCCGCCGCCGCGGCGATACCGGCCGACTTGATGGTGCGTAACATCCGAGAACTCCTTCGTCGGGATTCCGGGGAAAGTGCGCGCCGGGATCGTAAACCCCTCTTCCGGAATGCGCGGACGCGCCAGGAG
The DNA here is from genome assembly GCF_053593015.1 of Streptomyces sp. NPDC002403. NCBI lineage: Bacteria > Bacillati > Actinomycetota > Actinomycetes > Kitasatosporales > Streptomycetaceae > Streptomyces > Streptomyces sp. NPDC002403. The sequence continues at coordinate 591 of NZ_JBSFBQ010000084.1, forward strand.
AAATGCACCGGATTGCGGTCGGCGAAGCGCCGCGTATCACCTGCGACTTTCACTGGTCGCTTAAGGGCCTTCCCGGGGTTCCGTCGCGAGCCTAATCTCGGTTCCTGTTCGGCCTTTTCGTACCGACTGGATGGGGAAGTACGCATGCTCAACAAAGTCGTGATCGTGGGAGGCGGTACGGCGGGTTGGATGACCGCCTCGTATCTCAAGGCCGCTTTCGGCGAGCGGATCGATATCACGCTGGTGGAGTCCGGGAAAGTCGGAACCATCGGGGTGGGGGAGGCCACTTTCAGTGACATCCGGCACTTCTTCGAGTTCTTGGGGCTCAAGGAGAAGGACTGGATGCCGGCCTGCAACGCCACGTACAAACTGGCGGTGCGTTTCGAGAACTGGCGCGAGAAGGGCCACTACTTCTACCACCCGTTCGAGCAGATGCGTTCGGTCAACGGCCATCCGCTGGCCGAGTGGTGGCTCCACGACGGTCCGACCGACCGGTTCGACAAGGACTGCTTCGTGATGGCCTCGGTCATCGACGCCGGGCTCAGCCCGCGCCGGCTCGACGGCACCCTGCTCGACACGCCCTACGACGAGGGCGCGGACGAGATGCGGGGCCTGACGATGTCCGAGCACCAGGGCAAGACCCAGTTCCCGTACGCCTACCACTTCGAGGCCGCGCTGCTGGCCAAGTACCTGACGAAGTACGCCGTGGAGCGTGGCGTCAGGCACGTGGTCGACGACGTCGAGGCGGTCGAGCTCGACGAACGGGGCTGGATCAGCTCCGTCAGGACGGCCCGGCACGGCGAACTCGCCGGTGACCTGTTCGTCGACTGCACCGGCTTCCGCAGCCTGCTGCTGAACAAGGCGCTGGAGGAGCCGTTCATCTCCTTCCAGGACACCCTGCCCAACGACAGCGCGGTCGCGCTCCAGGTCCCCATGGACATGGAGAAGCGCGGCATACGCCCGTGCACCACGGCCACCGCCCAGGACGCCGGCTGGATCTGGACGATCCCGCTGACCGGCCGGGTGGGAACCGGTTACGTCTATGCCAAGGACTATCTCTCCCCCGAGGAGGCCGAGCGCACCCTGCGCGAATTCGTCGGACCCGCCGCGGCCGACGTCGAGGCCAACCACATCCGGATGCGCATCGGGCGCAGCCGCAACTCCTGGGTGAACAACTGTGTCGCCATCGGGCTGGCCAGCGGTTTCGTGGAGCCGCTGGAGTCGACCGGGATCTTCTTCATCCACCACGCGATCGAGCAGCTGGCCAGGAACTTCCCCGGCTCCGACTGGCACCCCACCCACCGCGAGCGCTACAACGACGCCGTCGCCCATGTCATGGACGGCGTAAGGGAGTTCCTCGCACTGCACTACCTGTCGGCCAAGCGTTCCGACACGCAGTACTGGCGCGACGCCAAGACGCGCGTCGCCCCGGACGGACTCGCCGAGCGCATCGAGAAGTGGCGTACCCAGCTCCCGGACAGCGAGACGGTGTTCCCGTACTACCACGGGCTTCCGCCGTACTCGTACATGTGCATCCTGCTCGGCATGGGCGGCATCGATCTGAAGGCGTCGCCCGCGCTGGCCCTCTCCGACCCCGGAGCGGCCCGGCAGGAATTCGAGGCGATCCGCGAGAAGACCGAGCAGCTCGTCAAGGTGCTGCCCGGGGCGTACGAGTACTTCACGCGGATGCGCTGACGCCGCCGTGGCGTCACACCTCCCGAGTGCCGCGGCGGGACCCGCCGTGCGGGCCCGCCGCGGGCGGCCGTACCGGCAGGAAAGGGCAGTGCGATGAGTGAATCGACCACCCGGACGCCGGCACCGGCGACCCCCGAGGAGTTCCGGACGCTGATGAGCGGCTTCCCCACGGGGGTCGCCGTCGTCACCGCGACGGACACCACCGGCGTGCCGCGCGGGATGACGTGTTCATCCCTCTGCGGAGTGTCGCTGGAGCCGCCGGTGCTGCTGGTGTGCCTGCGGGCCGGCAGCCCCACCCTGGAGGCGGTGCTGGGCTCCGGGGCCTTCGCGGTGAACCTGCTGAGTGCCGACGCGCGGCCGACGGCCGAGCTGTTCGCCTCGGGCGATCCGCACCGCTTCGGCAAGGTCCGCTGGGAGGCCGACCCCCTGGCCGCGGGGCCGCATCTGGTGCGGGACGCGCACACCGTCGCGGACTGCGGGGTGCGCTCGCAGCAGGCCGTGGGCGATCACGTGACGGTGTACGGGGAGATCCACCGGGTCACCCGGCGAGGTGACCGTGTCCCGCTGCTGTACGGACTGCGGGAGTTTCGGCCATGGCGGGAGCACTGACCTCCCCCGCGGTGCCGCGAAGCCGGCCGCCGAGCAGCGCCAGTCCCAGGGGCGTCACCGTGTGCAGCACCCTGTTGCGTACCCGGCGCGTGGTGATGAGCCCCGACTGGCGCAGCACCGTGGCGTGCTGGCTGGCGCCCGCCGACGAGATGCCCAGGCGGGACGCGAGCTGGCCGGTGGTGCAGGCGGCCGTCGTCAGCTCCCGCAGTGCCGCGGCCCGGGTCTGGCCCACCAGGGCGCCGAGGGCCTGCCCATCGGCCCCGGTGCCGCCCCACAGGCCGCCGCCGGACCGGGCGACGGAGAAGACGAGCGCCGCCATACCGGTGTCCGGCTCGCGCTCGACGACCCGGCCGACCTTGCCGGGCAGGAAGACGGAGGGGCACAGCAGCAGGCCCCTGCCGTCGAGATGGATCTCGCGGTCGGGGCCGTCGGGTATCTCCAGGGCCGAGCCGGTCCACCTGATTCTGGGATGCAGGGTGGCGAGCAGCTCCTCGATGCCGCCGGCCATGGCGAGACGGCCACGTGCCTCGCACTCGGCTTCGAGCCGTTCCCCGATGCGGTCCCAGTACGGCGCGACCGACACCCGCCACACCTCCAGGGCCAGCAGGGACGCGTCCGCACGGGTCAGCCCCGACGGCCCGACGCCCGGCCCCGTCGCCCGCTCCAGGAGGAACAGCAGGTCGTCCGGGGCGTCGGCCGTGCACGGCAGCAGGGCCGACGGGCTGCGGGGGGCGGACTGCCGCAGCAGGCGGTGACGGACCTCGCCGCGCCATCGCGCGTAGTCGGCATGGCCGGATCCGGTCAGTACACCGAGCGCGAAGACGCCTTCGGCGAGAGGGCCGAGCGTGCTCCGCAGCCGGGTACGTGCCAGGTCGGCGGCGGTGAGGTGAACTCTCTGCATGCTCGCTCCCGTTGGTGGTGGTTCCGGGGAACCGTTCACCGACCACTCCTCCCGGCGCCGCGGCAGGCGGCCGCCGGGCGGAGGTCCGTACCGGTGGGCGGACCGTCGGCGGACGGTCCGCCCGGTCAGAAGCCGGGTGCCGCGGCCGGGGCCCGGAGTGTGCCGAGATAGGGATGCCACAGGTGGCCGGGGTTGTTCTCCACCTCCGCCACGATCTCCCGCATCGCGACGAGAGCCTTGGGCTCCTGTCCGTCGTAGACGTCGCCCTGCAGCATCTTCAGCACGTCGATGCGGTAGCGCGGGTCCTGGACGAAGGCGGTGAACAGGACGTTCAGGCGGTAGTAGATGGAGATGAACTCGTACCAGTACTTCACCGCACGGCGGAGCTTGGTCTCGTAGGTCTCGAAGCGCTTCTTGGCGAAGTCGCCCGCCTCGTGTGCCGCGATGATGTCCTGGGCGGCGATGCGCGCGCTGTTGAGGGCGACGCTCACGCCGCTGGAGAAGATCGGGTCGACGAAGCGGGCCGCGTCTCCGATGAGCACGAAGCGATCGCCGCAGATCTGCTTCATCGCGTAGCTGTAGTCACCCTCCGCCTTGAACTCCCTGACCCGCTCGGCCTTCTTCAGCGCGTCGTGCAGTTCGGGCCGGCTGGAGACGAGGTCCCAGAAGAACTCCTCGTGGTTCTGGCCCGCGGCGGCGAAGCGCTTCTTCTGCGTGACGACACCGATGCTGGTGACCGTGTCGCTGATCGGGATCTGCCACACCCAGGCGTCCTTGATGGGCAGGAAGTGCACGAAGATGTGGTCCACCTGCGCGGCGTCGGCGGCGATCGCCTCGCGGTCCAGGCCCTCGAACCAGGTGTGGACGGCGTACTGGTCGAAGACCGGGTCGGCGACCTTCACCTTGAGCTGCCGCCCCAGCAGGGTGCTGCGGCCGGAGGCGTCGACGACCATGCGGGCGGTGAAGTCCGTCTCCTTCGACGCCATGCGGACGGTCAGCCGCACCAGTTCGGGATCGGCGAAGTCCGCCTTCAGCACCCGGGCACCGTTGAGGACGGTCGCGCCCTGCTCGTCGGCGTGCCGGAGCAGGATGGCGTCGAAGCGGCCCCGGTCCACATGGAAGGTGTAGTCGCGGTCGACGCCCGGCTGGTTGCGTTCCACGAACGCGATGTCGGCGGTCCAGCCGTGGCTGAGGCCGCTGTATCCCATCCGGGGGATGTCCCGCGACTCCGCGGAGGTCCATGAGGCGCCGTACTTCTTCGGGAACCCGGCCTCGTCGATCTTTCCGAGAGCCCCGATCTCGTGCAGCACGGGTGTGGTCGCCGGGACGAGGGACTCACCGACGTGCGGCCGGGGGAACGTCTCGCCCTCGAACACGACGACGGAGAGTCCGGCCCTGGCGAGGTAGGAGGCCATGGTCGAGCCGGCGGGCCCGCCGCCGATGACCGCGACGTCGAAGTCCGGCTTCATGCTTTCTCCTTCTGGGCGTGGGCGTCCAGCGACAGGTCGTGCAGCATGCGGGCGATGGTCCGGATGTCCTTGAAGTGTTCGATGTCGATCTTCGCGGGCGAGACGTACAGGCCCAGCTCGTCGCGGATGTAGGTCAGCAGGAACGCGACCCGCAGGGAGTCCAGGACGCCCGAATCCATCAGCGGGGACACATCGGTCAGCTCCGCCTGATCGTCTCCCTGGAGAAATTCTTCTCCGATGAACTTGACGAGTGCGGAGACGTAATCTTCCTCAGTCATCGGTTCTCGCTTTCTGTGCGGTGCCGATATTTCACATGTGGCCGTTCGGTGAGTTCTGCTCGTCCCACTTCAGTGACTCCGCCCTCAGATCCTCCTGGGACATCCGGTCGATCTCCGCGCGGACCTCTGCCTCCACCACCTCGGCCAGTTCGGCGACCGTGCTGCCCTCGAACACGGCTCGGGTGGGGAAATCGATGTCGAACTCCTGCTGGATCTCGGCGATCAGCCGGATCGCGAGGATCGAGTTGCCGCCGCTGCGGAAGAAATGGCTGTGCGCGCCCGCGTGGATCCCGAGGAGCTTCCCGAAGATCTCCGCGACCCGTTCCTCCACGACCCCACGCGGTTCGACCAGGTCCTCCGTCGTCGCCGCCCCGGGCTCCGGAAGTGCCGCCCGGTCCAGCTTCCCGTTGGCGTTCAGCGGGACGCGCTCGATCGGCGTGAAGGTACGGGGGAGCATGTAGGAGGGGAGCCGCTCCGCCACGTGGGCGGCCAGCTCCTCCTGGATCTTCGCCGGTTCCGGTGTCCCGGGGGAGGGAACCCAGTAGGCCGCCAGGCTCGCGCTGCCGTCCACGTCCACGACGGCGGTCACGACCGCTTCCGCGACGTCGGGATGCGAGTGGAGCACGCTTGTGATCTCGCCGAGTTCGACCCGGTAGCCGCGGATCTTCACCTGGCCGTCCCGGCGGCCGACGAAGTCGACGTGGCCGTCGGGCAGCAGCCGGACCAGATCACCGGTCCGGTAGAGCCGTGCCCCCGCCGGACCGTACGGGTCCGGTACGAACGACGCGGCGGTCGGTTCGGGACGGGAGGCGTAACCACGGGCCACACCGTGGCCGCCGACGTACAGCTCACCGACGACACCGATGGGCGAGGGGCGCATCAGATCGTCCAGGACATGCATCGTCACGCCGGGCAACGGCCGCCCGATGGGCACCGAATCACCGCTCACGGGAGCCGTCACCGGATAGATGCAGGTGCCGACGGACGCCTCGGTCGGCCCGTACTCGTTGATGAGCCGTCCGGCGCCCAGCGCCCGCGCCCACCGGTCGGCCGCGTGCACCGGCAGAGCCTCGCCGGCCACCACGACCGCCTGCGCCAGCCCTGCCAGCTGCCCGGGTTCGAGCTGCCCCGCGAGGATTTCCATGTGCCCGGGGGTCAGCTTGAGGAAGGAGAACGGTGCGGCGGACCGGAGCCGGGGGCCCAGCTCCGCCAGGTCGAGGTCCTGCGGCAGCAGATGGGTGGGCAGGCCCGCGAGCAGGGGCGCCCAGAGGTTCGGCACCACGAGGTCGAAGGCGACCGACGAGAACACCGCGCTGCCGCCGGCACCCCGGGAGGCCAGTTCCTCGACCGCCCAGCGGACATGGTTCGCCAGTCCGCGGTGCGTGACCTGCACACCCTTGGGCCGGCCCGTGGAGCCGGAGGTGTAGATCACATAGGCCAGCAGGTCCAGGTCCCCGCCGCGCCCCGGATCCAGGGACGCCGGATGGGCCGGCGGCGCAGCGGGCTGCGCCGCGATCAGGTCCGCGTCGCCGTCGGTGGTCACGAACCGTCCCGCGAAGACACCGGCGAGGCGCTCCCGGTGCTCGGACCGGGTCAGCAGCAGCCGCACCCGCGCGTCCGCGAGCACGCCGCCGACGCGGGCCGCCGGGAAGGACGGGTCCAGCGGCAGATAGGCGGCGCCGGCCTTCCAGACGGCGAGCAACGCCACCGGCAGATCGATGCCACGGTCGAGCAGCACGCCGACCACCGATCCGGGCCCCACGCCGAGACCCCGGAGCAGGTGGGCCAGCCGGCCGGCCCGCGCGTCCAGTTCGGCGAAGGTCGCCGTCGTGCCGTCGGCGACCAGCGCCGTGGCGTCCGGCACCGCCGCGGCCCGCGCCGCGAACAGCGCCGGGACGGATGCCGTCACGTCGGCCGCCGGTGTGTGGTTGTGCGGCCCCCGTGCCGAGAGAGCGAGCCGCTCGTCGGCCGGCAGCAGGCCGAGGGTGTCGAGGCGTCCGAGCGGCTCGGCGACGACCGATGCCAGCAACTGCTGGAAGTGGCCCGCGAGCCGCTCCACGGTGGCGCGTTCGAACAGCGAGGTGGCGTACTCCCACGCGCCCACGAGGGTGCCGTCGGGCTGCCTGCGCAGGTAGAGGGTGAGGTCCGTCTTGGCGATGGACGACACATCGGTCACGGCGTCGAGCTCGTCGGCGTCGGCCGCGGAGCCGGTGAGTTCCTCGCCGTGATAGTCGAACGCCACCTGGTAGAGCGGTGTACGGGACAGATCACGCTCGGGCGCGAGTTCGGCGACCAGTTCCTCGAAGGGCAGTTCCTGGTGACCGAAGGCGTCCTTGCAGACCTCCCTGACCCGCTCCAGCGCCTGCTCGAAGGCGAGCGATCCGTCCAGCCGGCAGCGCAGGACGAGACTGTTGAGGAAGAACCCGACGACGCCGTCGATCTCGGGGCGCTCGCGCCCGGCCACCGGGGTCCCGATCACCACGTCCCACTGCCCGGTGTACCGGGCCAGCAGCGTCGTGAACGCCGTGAGCAGCACCATGAACGGGGTCGCCCCGCCACGGCGCCCCAGCTCGGTGAGCGCGTCCGCGACATCGGCGGGCAGGGTGAACGTGACGACCGAACCGCGGGCGTCCCGGGCGGCGGGCCGCGGCCGGTCGGTGCGCAGGGTCGACGGGGCGGCCCCGTCGAGCACGGTCCTCCAGTGGTCGAGTTCGCGTGCCACGACGTCCTCGGTGAGCCGCTCGCGCTGCCAGACCGCGTAGTCGGCATACTGCACGGGCAGTTCGGGCAGTTCGGGGCTGCGGCCGGCCCGCAGTGCGCCGAGGATCTCGTGGAACTCCTCCCGCAGGACGGTCGCCGACCAGCCGTCGCCGACGATGTGGTGCATCAGCAGGGCCAGGGTGCGATCGGCGGCCCGGGTGCCGCGCCCGCCCTCGGGTTCGCTGATCAGCAACGCGCGGGCGACGGGGCCGTGTTCCAGGTCGAACCCCTCGGCGGCGTCCCGCTCGACGAGTGCGCCGGCCTCGGTCCGCGCGGCCGTGACGCTGCGCAGCGCCATGGGGGCGGGCGGGTCGATGACCTGCACCGGCTCGCCGTCCTGGCCACCGTCGGCCACGAACCGGGTGCGCAGCGCCTCATGGCGTGCCGCCAGTTCGTCTAGGGCCCGCCGCACCAGGGTCTCGTCATCGGTGGCGGGGACCCGCAGGAACAGGCCGGTCACCCATTCACGGCTGCGCGGGTCGATCTGCTCCAGCAGCCACAGCCGCCGCTGGCCGAACGACAGCGGCAGGCGCCCGGTGCGCGGCACCGGGCGCACCGCGGGAACGCCGGCCCGCTCCGTGCCGTCGCCGTCCTCCGTGATCAGGCGGGCCTGCGCGGCGATGGTGGTCGCGCGCAGCAGCCGGGGCAGCGCGATGTCCCGGCCGGTCGCGGCGCGCAGCCGGTTGGCGAGCCGGGTCAGCTGGAGGGAGGAGCCGCCGAGCCGGAAGAAGTCGTCGTGCACTCCGATGTCCTCGGTGCGGAACAACTCCCGCCACTGGTCCGCGACCAGCCGCTCGGCCTCTGTGGTGGGCGCGGCGTCCGGGTTGCCGGCCGGATCGGGGGCAGGAAGCGCCAGCCGGTCCAGCTTGCCGCTGGACGTCCTGGGGAGCGAGGCCATCTCGACGTACACGGAGGGCAGATGGCTCTCCGGCAGCCGTCCGGCGAGGAACTCCCGCAGCTCCTCGGGGGCCGTCGGGCGGGCCGCCGGGCGACGGAGCAGGTAGGCCGCGAGCCGCGTGCCGCCCTCCGGCGTCCGGTACGAGGTGACGGCGGCCTCCCGGATGCCCGGATGGCAGGCCAGGGCGGCCTCGACCTCGGCGGGTTCGATCCGGACGCCGTTGATCTTGACCTGGTGGTCCGTCCGGCCGAGGTGTTCGAGACTGCCGTCGGCCCGCTGCCGTACGAGGTCGCCCGTCCGGTAGTGCCGTGCGCCGGCCGGGCCGAACGGGTCGGGCACGAAGCGCTCCGCCGTCAGCTCGGGCCGGCCCAGATAGCCGTGGGCCAGCCCGATGCCACCGAGGTACAGCTCGCCCTGGCAGCCGGGGGCCACGGGATGCCCGTCGGGGCCGGCGACGACGGTGCGGATCCCGTCGACGGGGGTGCCGATGGGCACCGGGCCGGAACGCTGGACCGGGTCGAAGCGGTGCCCGGTGACCTCGTTGGTGCACTCGGTGGGACCGTAGGTGTTCCACACCTCGACCTCGGTCCCGTGGTCCCCCCGGGCCCGCAGGAAGCGCTGGACGAGCTCGGCGTAGAGCTGTTCGCCGCCGGAGGAGAGCAGCCTCAGGGCAGTGCAGTCGCGCCAGGCGGGCTCGTCGACCAGCATGCGCAGCACCGACGGCACGACCTGCAGGACCGTGACGCGGTGCTCGGCGACAGTGCGGACCAGCAGGGCGGAGTCCCGCTCGGCACCGGGGGGCGCCATCACCACGGTGCCGCCGCCGGCCAGCGGGGCGAAGATCTCCCAGCCGGCGGCGTCGAAGGTCAGGGGCGTCTTGTGCAGGACGCGGTCCCCGGGACCGATCCCGTGGGTACGGACCCGCCAGCCGACCTGGTTGGCCAGACCTCCGTGGCTGACCACGACGCCTTTGGGCCGCCCGGTGGAACCGGACGTGTGGAGCACGTACGCGGGATGCGCCCCGGAGACCTCGATGCCGGGGCCGTCCTGCGGCAGGCCGTCGAGTACCGCGGCGCCGGCGTCGAACGCCACCGTCCGCACGTCCGAGTCCTCGAAGCGCTCCGCCGTGTCCGGACCGGTCACCACCACCGCGGTCCCGGTGTCCGCCAGCACGGCGGAGGTACGGGCCGCGGGGTGGCCGGGGTCGAGCGGCACATAGGCCGCGCCGGTCTTCCAGACGGCCAGCAGTGTGACGGCGAGGCGCGTGCCGCGCTCCAGGAGGACGCCGACCGGCGCGCCGGGTCCGGCCCCCGATCGCGACAGCAGGTGCGCCAGCCGGTTGGCCCGGCGCTCCAGCTCGCCGTAGGTCAGCGTCCGCTCCCCGGCCACGACCGCGACGGAGTGGGCACACGACGCGGCCCGGCGCGTGATGACCTCGTGGAGCGGCTCGGCCGCTGATGGATCCGAAGGGTGGTTCATCAACTCTCCCAATGGGTCGGCAGTGCTCGGCCCGGGCGCCCCGCGGGCACGGCCGTGTTGTCCGCTGCCCGACACGCGAAGATCTTGCTGAACCGGCCAATACTGCGGCTATATCGCGGTTATCTCTCGGAATCGGACGAGGAACCGGCCCGTTCCGCCGTTCCCCTTTCCGGCTCCCCGGCCGGTACGTCCGCTTCGTCGGCACGCCGGGCGCAGCGCACCGCAGGGATCAGTGCCGAGGCCACGAACGTCGCCAGCATCACGGCACCGACCCCGAGCACCGTCTTCGTCGAACCGACGGAGCTCAGTGCGAACCCGCCGGCCAGTGAGCCCAGCGAACTGGCCCCGGAGCTCAGCAGGCCGGAGACGCCGCCCACCCGGCCCTGCATCTCGTCCGGGGTCATCCGCACCTGGTAGACGCCGGCCAGCACGTTGAGCACGGCCCCGGCGAAGGAGGAGCCCGCGAACAGCGCTGCCAGCAGGTACACCTCCTGGGCGAGCGCGACCAGCGGCATCAGCACCGTCCAGACCCCGAAGATCGCGATGATGACCGGGCCGGGGCGCAGCCGCCGGACGAACTGCGAACCGGACAGGGCGCCGGCGATCCCGCCCAGGCCCGACACCAGTCCGATGACGCCGATCGCCGCCGGGGAGCCGCCGTTCTCCTTGACGATCAGGATCAGCGCCAACGTCAGGGCCTGGAAGAGGATGTTGGTGACGGCGACCAGCGAGATCGCGGCGCGCAGGAAGCGCTGACCCAGCAGCCAGCGGATTCCCTCGGCCATTTCGGCCCGCAGCCGCAGCGGCGAGCGGCGGCGCTCGGTCTGGAACTCCCGGCGTATCGCCAACAGGCTGACCAGGGCGGCGACATGGGACACCGCCGCGAACACGAACGGCGACCACCTGGCCACCCCGTACAGCGAACTGCCGAGCGGCTGCCCCAGCAGGCCCGCGGCCCGGGTCCTGGCCTCGTTCCCCGACAGGGCGGGGGACAGGTGGTCCGGGTGGACCACGTTGCGGACCGCCGCCCGTTCGGAGAGCCGGTAGAAGATCGACGCCGTGCCGCCGACGAAGGCCGCGGCCATCATGTGGATCAGCCACAGCCGGTCGCTGAACACCGCCACGGCCACGCTGGTCATGGCCAGCAACGCCACCACATCGCAGACGATCATCGTTCTGCGGCGGTCCAGGCGGTCGACCACCACACCCGCGGGCAGCTGGACGAGCAGCATCGGCAGCAGCCCGGCGAAGCCCACGAATCCGGCGTCGGTGGGCGATCCCCCGTACCAGACCATCAGCAGCGGATAGGCGACGTTGGCCGTCCGGTCGCCCAGCGCCGAGACGCCGGCGCCCAGCCACAGCAGCAGGTAGTCACGGTTGCGGCGCAGCGGCTCGGGGGGCCGCCGCGGGCCGGCCTCGGTGGCCGGCCCGTCAGCCATGCTGTTCACCGGGGTGTGTCTCCGGATCCGTCCTGCTCCAGGAGCGAGGTGTGGCGCTTGGCCACCTCGGCCCCGGACTCGCCGTTGGTGAGGACGACGAAGCCGTGTCCCGGCCCCAGCCGGCACATCGCCATGGCGTGGTAACCGGCACCGCCTCCGCCGTGCCCGAACTGGATGTCGGGACCGAGGTCGTCGACGACCGTGCCCAGCCCGTAGGAACTGTGCGGGTGCTGCGCCGTGAGCATCTCCTGGGCCGAGCCGGCCGTGAGCAGCGCGAGCGGGCGGGCGAGCCGTGCGCGGCGGATCTCCAGCGCGGCCTTCGCCAGGTCGGCCGCCGTGGTCCACAGCCCGGCCGCCGCCGCCTCGGCCCGCGTCAGCCAGCCCCCGTCGAGGGGCCGGCCGTCCGGGTCGTGGCCGAGGGCCACGGGCCGGTCCGGCCGCTCCGGGAACACCGGGTCGAAGCTGCTGTCCGTCAGGCCCAGCGGCTTCAGGACGACCTCGTCCATGAGACCGGCGAAGGGCCGGCCCGTGGCGTCCTCCAGTACCTGCTGGACCACCGAGTAGTGGACGTTGGCCTTGCGGAAGACCTGTCCCGGCTCCAGTTCGGGGCGCGCGGGCGCGCTCACCCCCGGCCCCCTGCCGTGCAGAAGGTCCGTCAGGGACGGAGTGCGCTGTCCGCGCGGCAGATGCACGACGGGCGTCGGGGCCAGACCGGAGAGGTGGCCGAGCAGCTGCCGCAGGGTGATCCGGTAGCCGTCCGGCACCCGCCAGTTCCGCAGATACGCGTTGACGTCCTCGTCCAGGTCCAGGACCCGCTGTTCGACCAGCCGCAGCACACCGAACGCGGTGATGTGCTTGCTCAGGGACCCGACCTGGAAGACGGTCTCGGGGGTGACCGGGTCGGTGCCACCGGCCGTCAGGACACCGTGTGCCTCGACGGACACCAGTTCGCCGCCCCGGATCACGGCGATGCTCGCCCCGGGAACGCCGTCCACGCCGTGCAGCGGGCTCGCGGCCGCGCCGGACGCCGCGGGCCGCCCGGCCTCCGGTGTCCGGGCCGCCGGGGGCATCGGCCGGCTCTCCGGCAGGGTCTCGGCGGCTGCGGCCACCGCCTCCAGCGAGTCGTCCTGGTAGACCGTGAGCAGCGAGATCTGGATACCGGCTCGGCGGGCCGCCGCGATCATCTGGAACACCACGATCGAATGACCGCCCAGCGCGAAGAACCGGTCGTGCACCCCGACCCGGTCGACCTGGAGGGTCTCGGCCCAGATGGCGGCCAGCGTCCGCTCCACCGGGGTGCGCGGCGCGACGGACGGCGCACGGGCGGCCCCCTGGTCGTCCGGGTCCGGCAGCGCCGCGCGGTCCAGCTTGCCGTTGGCGGTCAGCGGCATCCTCTCCAGCGTCACGAACACCGTCGGCACCATGTACGGGGGCAGGCTCTCGCCGGCCCGGTCCCGCAGGTCCCCGGGCTTCGGCGCTCCGCCCGGCGCGGCCGTCAGATAGGCGACGAGCCGTTCGGCTCCGGGGGAGGCGCCCTCCCGCAGGACGACCCGGGCCTCGGAGACCTCCGGGTGGGTGACCAGGACCCGTTCGATCTCACCCGGTTCCACCCGGTGGCCGCGAATCTTGATCTGGTCGTCGGTACGGCCGAGGAACTCCACGTTTCCGTCCGGCAGCGTCCGGGCCAGGTCCCCGGTCCGGTACAGCCGGCCGCCGGGCACGCCGTACGGATCCGGTACGAACCGGTCGGCCGTCAGGTCGGGCCGGCCGGCGTATCCGCGGGCCACCCCGGTCCCTCCGATGTACAGCTCGCCCGTCGTTCCCCTCGGCACCGGCTCCAGACCGTGGCCCAGCACCAGCAGCCGTGCACCGGGGATCGCCCTACCGACGGGAACCGTCCCGCCCTCGCGCCAGGTGGGGTTCACGGTGTCCACGGCGCAGCCGGAACTCGCCACCGTCGTCTCGGTCGGTCCGTACGAGTTCAGGAGCCGCCCCTCGCCCAGCGCCCGCGCCCAGGTCCGGGCCGGCCCCACCGGCAGCGCCTCGCCGGCCACCACGACGACGTCCGCCACCTCCGCCAGCCGCTCGGGGGCGATCTGCTGGGCAAGGATCTCCAGGTGGCCGGGGGTCAGCTTGACGAATCCGTAGGGACCGCCGTCGAGGAGCCGCTGTCCGAGCGTGTCGAGGCCGGCGTCCTCGGGCAGCAGCCGCACCGGCTGCCCGGCCATCAGCGGCGCCCAGAGACTGGGAACCACGAGGTCGAAGGCGACCGAGGAGAACAGCGGGGCGCCACCGCCGCCGCCGGCCAGGTAGGCGTGAAGCGCCCACCGCAGGTAGTTCGCCAGCCCCCGGTGGGTGACCTGTACGCCCTTGGGGCGTCCGGTCGACCCGGACGTGCAGATCACGTAGGCGAGGGTGTCGGGGTCCGTGAGCTGCTCGGGCGCCGTCCCCGGCAGAGCCGCGACCGCCTCCCGGTCACGGTCGAGAAGTACGCGCGGCCCGTCGAAGCCGACCGGTTCCACGAGGTCCGAGACGGTGACCAGCACATCGGCTCCGGCGTCGGCGAGCATGTCGCGCAGGCGCCCGGCGGGGACGGACGGGTCCAGCGGCAGGTACGCCCCGCCCGCCTTCCACACGCCCAGCAGCGTGGCCATCAGGTCGGTGCCGCGCTCCAGCAGCACCCCCACGACGGACTCGGCGCGGACGCCGGCCCCCCGCAGGCGGTGCGCGATCCGGTTGGCACCGACGTCCAGCTCCGCGTAGGACGTCGTCGTGTCGTCGGTGGACACGGCCACCGCGTCAGGGGTCCGTGCCACCTGTTCCCGCCACGCCCGGGGCGCGGTCCAGGAGACCGGCTCCACCGGATCGCCGGGGGCGGCCGCCCCCGGGCCGACCAGCTCGTCCCGCTCGCCCGGCGGCAGGAAGACGGTCCGCGTGTCGCCATGGCCGTCGGCGGCGATCGATTCCAGTACCGACCGGTACATGGCGGCCAGGCGCTCGACCTCGTCCCGGCCCAGGAAGGCGGTGTCGGCGTTGAGCTGAAGGCCGCCCTCCACGGTCGAGACGCCGAGCGGCACCTCGATGCGACTGAAGCCGCCGATGTCGCCGGAGGCGGCGGGAGCCGCGACGCCCGCACCGGCGGCGGCGAAGTCGTGGTAGCTGAAGCGGACATCGATGAGCGGGCCGCCGTCGCCCAGATCGTGCTGGATGGCATGCATCGGGAAATGCCGGTGCGGCCAGGCCTCGATCTCCCGGTCGCGGACCTGCCGCACCAGGTCGTGCCAGGTCGCGGCGGCGGACAGGTCGACGGGGAACGGCAGCGGGTTGAGATGCGATCCGTAGACCCGGTCCGCTCCTGGTGCTTCGGGGCGGCAGTGGGTGACCAGGCCGGTGAAGAACCGGCGCTCGGGTGTCAGCTGGCTCAGTACCTTCAGATGGGCCGCCAGCAGGACGCTCTTCAACGACGCCCCGGCGTCGGCCGCCACCGTGCGCAGACCGGCCAGCAGGTCGTCCAGCGGTATCAGGGTCCGGTACCGGTCGTCCGGGCCTTCGGGGTCGCCCCAGCCGGCCGGGAGGGCGAACCTGGCGTGGCCGTCGATGACGCCGCTCCAGTACGCGCGGTCCTCGGCCGAGGCCAGGGCCCGCTGCTCGGCGTCGACGGTGTCGGCGAACCGGACGGCGGGCGGTTCGTACGGCGCGAGGGCCGACCCGTCGCGGAAGGTCCGGTAGAGATCCAGCAGTTCGGCGCGGAACAGCCCGAACGTCCAGCCGTCCATGATCAGGTGGGACTGGACGACGGTGAGCTGCCAGTCGCCGCCCGGGAACCTGTGGACCACCAGCCGCAGCAGCGGGGCCGTGCCGTGCGGGAGCGGTGTGCCGCTCTCCGCCTCCACCAGCTCCCGCAGAGCCCGGTCCTGTTCACCGGGGCTCGCGGTGGTCAGGTCCACGACCCGCAGCGGCACCTGGGCCGTGGCGTGCACCAGTTGCACGGGCACGGAGTATGACTCGGTGTCCACACCGGTGCGCAGCGCGTCCTGGCGGGTGACCAGTTCGTGCAGGGCCCGCTGGAGCGGTTCGCGGGAGAACGGCTCCGCGGCGCCGATGCGTACCGACGAGACCCGGTGGTAGTTCAGCGGACCGTCGCCCGCCAGCATCTCGACGAGCATGCCCTTCTGGGCCTGCGTCAGGGGGTAGGCGTCGGTCACGCCCTCGGGCAGCCGGGCCCGGTCCGCCTCGGTCAGCAGCGCGAACGGCTCGACCGCCGACGGAGGGGGCGTCGCCCCCGTCCCTCCGGCCGGTCCGGCGCAGAGGGCGTCGATGGTCTGGTGCTTCAGCACGTCGCGTGCCGTGACGGCCACACCCGCCGCCGCCATCCGGCCGGCGATCACCAGGGCGTTGAGGGAATCGCCGCCCAGCTGGAAGAAGCCGTCGTGGACACCCACCCGGTCCCTGCCGAGCGCGTCCCGCCAGATGCCGGCGATCCGCTCCTCGACCGGGGTGCGCGGCGCGACGTAGGAGGCCCGGGCGAACGCGTCCTCGTCGGGTGCGGGCAGGGCCCGCGTGTCGAGCTTGCCGTTGGCGGTCAGCGGGATCCGGTCGATGTCCTGGTACGCCGCCGGGACCATGTACTCGGGCAGCGAACGGCTGAGGTGGGTCCGCAGCTCCGCGGGAGCGGGCAGCGTGTCGCCGTCGGGCACGAGGTAGGCGATGAGGCGTTTCTCGCCGGGGGTGTCCTCGCGTGCGGTGACGACGGCCTCGCGTACCCCCGGATGGGCCGCGAGGGTGGCCTCGATCTCGCCGAGTTCCACGCGGTAGCCACGGATCTTGACCTGGTGGTCGATCCGGCCGAGGAAGTCCAGGCTTCCGTCGGGGCGGCGGCGGGCCAGGTCGCCGCTGCGGTACAGCCGTGCCCCCGGCGGCCCGAAGGGATCGGGTACGAACCGCTCCGCCGTGAGGTCCGGCCGGTTCAGGTAGCCCCTCGCCACCCCCGGACCTCCCACGTGTATCTCACCCGGGGTTCCCTCGGGCACCGGACGGCCGCCAGGGTCGAGCAGATGGACGTCGAGGTCGCTGAGCGGGCGTCCGATCGGGTTGCCCGTGTCCGCGTCGAGGTCCTGCCTGGTGATCCGGTGGTACGTCGTGTGCACCGTCGTCTCGGTGATGCCGTACATGTTGACCAGCGCCACCCGGCCGAGGCCCAACCGCTTGGTCCACGGGCGCAGATCGGCTGTCTCCAGCCTCTCTCCGGCGAAGACCACGGCCCGCAGCGACAGCTGCTTGACGCGCGGGTCACCGTCCGCCGCCGGAGCCAGCAGCGAGCGGAACGCCGACGGTGTCTGGCAGAGCACCGTCACCTCCCGCTCGACGAGCAGGTCCAGGAAGCCGTCGGGCGAACGGGTCGCGTCCTGGTCGACCACGACCAGGGTCCCGCCGTGCAGCAGGGCGCCCCACAGCTCGAACACGGACACGTCGAAGGCATAGCTGTGGAACATCGCCCAGACATCGGCCTCGTCGTAGGCGAAGTGCTCCTGGGCGGCCGTCATGAGGCGGGCGACGTTGGTGTGGGTGAGAGCGACGCCCTTGGGGCGGCCGGTGGATCCGGAGGTGTACATGACGTAGATCGCGTTGTCCGGCGAGACCCCCGACGCGGGGGCCGTCGTCGGCTCGGCGGTGAGCGTCTCCCGGTCCCGGTCGAGCACGACGAGCGGACCCTCGTGGGCCTCCTCGACCAGGGCCAGGGAGGCCGAATCGGTGACCAGCACCGACGCCCCGGCGTCCTTCAGGATGTACGCCAGCCGGTCGGCCGGGTTGGCCGGGTCCAGCGGCAGATAGGCGGCCCCCGACTTGAGGACGCCGAGGAGTGCGGGGATCAGGTCGGCGCCGCGCGGCAGGCACACCCCGACGAGCTTCTCCGCGCCCGCGCCCAGGGCCCGCAGCCGGTGGGCCAGCCGGTTGGCGCGTACGTCGACCTCCGCGTACGACAGCGACACGTCCCCCGCCACCACCGCGACGGCGTCCGGCGTCCGGGCCGCCTGCCGCTCGAACAGCTCGTGGACGCAGTCCCCGGCGGCTTCGGGCACGAGGGGAGCGGCCGCCGGGGCGGCGGCCCGGTCGAGGAGCCGCTCGCGCTCGCCCTCCGGCAGGTACACGGCCTGCGCGTCGCCGTCGTGATCGGCGGCCATCGCCTCCAGCACCGTGCGGTACATGCCGGCCACTTGTCGCGCGTGGTCCGAGTCCATGAAGCTGTCCCGGGTGTTCACGTAGAGCCGGTCTCCTCGGTTGAAGACGGTGAAGTCGAACTCGTTCGTCGCACTGGTCATGCGCGTCCCGGTGGCGACCTTCTCGGTGTCGACCTGCCGGAAGTCGATGTAGTTGAAGTAGGTGTTGATGAGCCGTCCGCCGCCCCACTCGTGCTGGACGACGGGCATCGGGAAGCGGCGATGTGCCCACAGCTCGACCTCGCGGTCGAAGACCTGGGTGACCAGCTCCCGCCAGGTACGGGCGGAGCGGTCGATCGCGAAGGGCAGGGTGTTGAGGTACATGCCCAGCACCCTGTCGGCGCCCAGGGCCTCGGGGCGGGTGTCGACGACGAGCCCCGAGTGGTACTCGGACGCTTCGGTGAGCTGGCCCATCACCTTCATGTGGGCGGCCATCAGCACACTCTTCAGGGACACCTGCGCCGACGCCGCCAGCTCCCTGAGCCGGCCGGCGAGGTCGTCGAACGGCACCTCGTTGTAGATCGGGTCGTCCGTCCCGCCGGCCCACCCGGGGGGCGACGTCACGGGGACGTACCCGGAGGTGATCCGCCGCCAGTACGCGCGGTCCTCGGGGGACCGGAGGGATTTCAGTTCGGCGGCGATCGCGTCGGCGAACCGCACCCGGGGCAGGTCGTACGGTTCCGGCTCCGCGCCGTCCCGGACCGCCCGGTAGCAGTCGAGGAGTTCCACCAGGAGCTGGTGGTAGCTCCAGCCCTCGGTGATCGCGTGCGACTGGGTGAAGGTCACCCACCACGCGTCGTCGCCCTCGTCGTGGGCGACGATCCGGAACAGCGGCGCCCGGTCGGTCGCGAAGGGCTCGGCCCGCTGCTGCCCGGCCAGCCCCGAGCGGACGGCGACCAGCTCGTCCTCGGAAAGCCCGCGGACGTCATGGACCCGCACCGGTATCTCCGCGGTGGCGTGCACCAACTGCAGCGGCGCGGAGTAGCCGGTGAGCCGGAAGGAGGTGCGCAGCACCTCGTGGCGCGCGGCCAGGACCGCGGCCGCCCGCCGCAGCGCGGCGGGGTCCAGCGGCTTGTCGTCGACCACCCGGAAGGTGTTGATGATGTGGTACGCGCTCCGCTCGCTGTCCATCATCTCGATGAGCATGCCGACCTGGGTCCGGCCGACCGGGTAGGCGTCGGTGACACCCTCCGGCAGCTTCGCCCGGTCCTCGTCGGTGATCAGCGCGAAGGGCTCGGTGAAGACCTGGTCGGCCGGCTCCAGACCGTCCCGTTCGGCGATGAGACCGCACAGCCGTTCGACGGTACGGGCCTCCAGTACGTCCCGTACGGCGATGTCGACGCCTTCCGCGCGCAGGGCACCGACCAGGGCCACCGCGCGGATGGAGTCGCCGCCGAGGTCGAAGAACCCGTCCCGGACGCCGACCCGCTCGACGCCGAGCGTGACCCGCCAGATCTCCGCGACCCGTCGTTCGCTCTCCGTGCGCGGGGCCACGTACTCGCCCCGTACGAAGGACTCGTCGCCCGGTGCGGGCAGGGCCCGCTTGTCGACCTTGCCGTTGGGCGTGAGCGGAACGGCCGCGAGCTGGACGAACGCGGCGGGCAGCATGTAGTCGGGCAGGGTCCGGGCGAGCCGCTCGCGCAGTTCCTCGGGGGGCAGCGGCTGTTCGTCCAGGGCGGTGAAGTAGCCCACCAGCCGCTCGTCGCGCACCACCACGACGGCCTGGCGCACCCCGGGGTGGGCGCCGAACGCCTCCTCGATCTCCCGGAGCTCGACGCGGTGGCCCCGGATCTTCACCTGGTCGTCGACGCGGCCGAGGAAGTCCAGGGCGCGGTCGGCGCGCCAGGCGGCCAGGTCACCGGTGCGGTACAGCCGTGCACCGGGCGGCCCGAACGGGTCGGGCAGGAACCGTTCCGCGGTGAGCGCGGGGCGATTGAGATAGCCGCGGCCGACGCCCGCTCCGCCTACGTACAGCTCGCCCGCGGCGCCGACGGGGACCGGCTGGAGCCATTCGTCCAGCGCGTACAGCCGGGTGTTGCGCACCGGCTCGCCGATGGGCACCCGGCCCTCGCCCGGCCGGTCCGGCACGAGGGCGTGCGTGACGTCGTCCGAGCACTCGGTGGGACCGTAGGCGTTGACGAGCGGGATGTCCGGGTAGCGGTCCAGCCAGCGGTCGCACAGTTCCGCGGGCAACGCCTCGCCGGTCACCACGAGCCGTCGCAGGCGGGACAGTTCGGGGGCGGGCGCCCCGGCGTCCCAGAAGTCCAGGCTGGTGCGCAGGAGGGAAGGCACGACCTCCAGGACGGTGATCCCCTCGTCGGTGACGCACCCGAACAGTCCGCCGGGATCGAGCGCGGTGTCGCCGTCCACGATCCGGATCCGGCCGCCGGTGACCAGGGCCGCCAGCATCTGCCAGACAGAGATGTCGAAGGCCGGCGGGGCGTTGAACACCACGCCGTCCGCCGGGCCGAGACCGAGGTCCTCGATCTTGGCCAGCAGGTGGTTGCCCATGCCGCCGCGGTGGACCATGGCACCCTTGGGCCGGCCCGTCGAGCCCGAGGTGTAGATCACATAGGCCAGGTCGTCGTCCGCTGCGACGGGGTCGAGGTCGGTGGACGGCTGCCCCGACCACGCCTGCTCGTCGTCCAGCAGCACGGTCACGATCGCGTCGTCCGTGTGCACCGCGCCGGCCGGCCCGCGCCGGGTCAGCACCATGCGCACCGCGGCATCGCGGAGCATGAAGTCGAGCCGTTCCGCGGGCGTTTCGGGATCGAGCGGCAGATAGGCGCCGCCAGCCTTGAGCACCGCCAGCACGGAGAGGACCAGCTCGGGCGAGCGCTCCAGGCGGATGCCCACGACGACACCCGGGCCCACACCGAGCTCCCGGAGCCGGCGGGCGAGCCGGTTGGAGCGGGCGTTGAGCTCCTGGTAGGTGGTCACCGAGCTGTCGGTGACCACCGCGGTGGCGTCCGGAGCGTCCGCGGCCAGACGCTGGACCTCCTCCGGCACCCGCAGGGTCACGGGGGTACGCCCGGTCGCGGTCAGTTCGTCGAGCAGGAGGCGGCGTTCGTCTCCGGGCAGGTGGGTGGCACGGGCGTCGCCGTCGGCATCGGCGGCCATCGCCTCCAGCACGGAGCGGTACATGCCGCACAGCCGCTCGCCGTCGGCCCGGCTCAGAACGGCCGTGTTCGTCGTCAGGTTCAGCCGGTCGCCGCGGCAGTGCAGCGTGATGTCGAACTCGGTCTGCGAGACGCCGAATCGGGCGTCGGCGTGGATGTCGCCGGGTGCGCCGCCCGGTTCGGCGACCGCGGCCGAGGCATCGAGTCGCGGCAGGTCGACGTAGTTGAAGGCGACGTCGACCAGACGGCCGCCGTGCCAGTCCCGTTGCATGGCGGGGAAGGGGTAGCGCCGGTGCGGCCACAGCTCGGCCTCGCGGTCGAAGACCTGGGTGACCAGCTCGCGCCAGGTGCGGGCGGAGCGGTCCACCGGGAACGGCACCGTGTTCAGGTGCATGCCGTAGACGCGGTCCGCGCCCGTCAGCTCGGGACGGGCGTCGCAGACGAGGCCGACCTGGAAGGCCGGGGACTCGGTGAGCTGGCTCATGACCTTGACGTGGGCGGCGAGCAGCACACTCTTGACGGAGACCCGCAGCTCGGTCGCCAGGTCCCGCAGGGAGTCCTCGATGTCGTCGAGCGGCACCCTCAGGTCATAGCTCTCGCCCGGGCCCTCCCCGCGGCCCCAGCCGTCGGGCAGGGCGAACGGCGTGTGTGTGTCCACCACGTTCCGCCAGTAGGCGGCGTCGTCCTCCGACCGCAGGGCGGCGAGTTCGGCGGCGATGTAGTCGGCGTACCGGACGGCGGGCGTGTCGTACGGCTCCGGCTCCAGGCCGTCGCGCAACCGCCCGTAGACACCGATCAGTTCGGTCAGCAGCCAGTTGTGGCTCCAGCCCTCGGTGATGGCGTGCGGCCGGGCGAGCGACAGCCACCAGCCGGCTTCGGTGTCCTGTCCGACGTAGGCGGCCACCCGCAGCAGCGGAGCGCGGCTCAGGTCGAACTCGGCGTCCCGCTCCGCGCCGAGCAGGCTCATCAGCTCGGCGCCGGGAGCACCGTCGGCACCGGCTGCCGTGGTGGGCACCCGGTGGACGGTGACCGGTACGTCCACCGCGGCGTGCACCAGCTGCATGGGCAGCGAGCAGGAGTGCAGGTCGAACGAGGTGCGCAGCATCTCGTGCCGGCCGACGACCCTGCGGGCGGCCTCGCGCAGCGCCTCCTCCGAGAAGGCACGGCTGTCGGAGATCCGGTAGGAGATGAAGCTCCGGTAGGTGTCGCCACCCCCCAGCATCTCGACGACCATGCCGGTCTGCACCTGGGACATCGGGTAGGCGTCGGCGAGGCCGTCGGGCAGCTTCGCCCGGTCCTCGCCGGAGATCAGCGCGAACGGCTCCACCGGTTCGTCGGCCGTCGTCAGCCCGGCCCGCCCGGCGAGGAGCCCGCTCAGCTCACCGACCGTCCGGTGAGCGAGGACATCGCCGACCGAGACGTCCAGCAGCTTCTCGCGCAGGGCGCCGACGAGCGCGACGGCGCGGATGGAGTCGCCTCCCAGGTCGAAGAAGCTGTCGTGGACACCGACCCGGTCCACACCGAGGATTCCGCGCCAGACGGCGGCGATCCGTTCTTCGGCGGGGTTGCGGGGTGCGGTGTACGCGGTGTGGGCGTAGGCGTTCTGTCCGGGGGTGGGGAGGGCGTTCTTGTCGAGTTTGCCGTTGGGGGTGAGGGGGATGGCGTCGAGGGTGACGAAGGCTGTGGGGATCATGTAGTCGGGGAGGGTTTGGCTGAGGTGGTCGCGTAGTTCTGTGGCGCCGGGGGTGGTGGTGTGGGGGTGGGGGACGAGGTAGGCGATGAGGCGTTTGTCGCCGGGGGTGTCTTCGCGGGTGAGGGTGATGGCTTCGTGGATGGCGGGGTGCTGGGTGAGGGTGTTCTGGATTTCGCCGAGTTCGATGCGGTAG
>NZ_JBSFBQ010000085.1:0-22985 GCF_053593015.1 Streptomyces sp. NPDC002403
GTCGGAAGTATTTGTATCCCGCACCGAGTCACAGGCGGTCCTCCGCGACGTCTTCGTTCCGTCACAGGCGTATCGACCTCACGGTCCGCCAAGGCACCACCGAACGATCACCATCCTGGCCCGAGCTCGACCTCTGCCCCCGGTCGTAGCCGCCACCGGCAACGCGGTCCGGTCCGGCACTCTGCACCCATGACCGACGTCTTCGAGCACACCCCGCAGGTCTGGAATGCCGCTCCCGAAGTGCGTGGAGGACGCTGGGAATGCTCATGTGCCGTTTTCCCGGTGCGGACATCGATGACTGTGGGGCTGCTGCGCTCGCCCTCGGCCGGCACGTCGCGGCGCACGGGCACTTCCTCCCGCCGACGACAGCGGCGATTCCGGGTCGTTCAACGGATCGGGTGCCACCTGGACGAACGGCTGACCGTCGATGCCTGTGTGCACCAGGGGGTGCAACGCTCACCCTGGTGCAGGGGCCCGGGAAGGGGCCCTGGCTTGCAGCAGTCGGCGAAAGGCCGGCCATCTCGGGTCGTCGGTCTCGGCGGGCGTCTTGATCAGGACGTCAGGGTGACCCACCTACCGGTGCCGCCTGTCTCGACGCATTCCTGATACGGATTCAGCGGTCCCGGCTGCTCCCGGCACTTCCAGACGGATCCCGCGACGTGGACGGTCGTGACCTTTTCGCCGCCACTGTTCCAGTTCCGCGTATAGGCGCTGGCGACCTGGAGTGCTGTGGCGCAGTCCCTGGCGAGTGCCGTCCCCACCGTGAGCCCCGTTGCGCGGTCGGTGCCGCAGATGACGCCGGCCTCCTCGCCCGCGTTCTCGCCGACAGCTCTCGCCGCGGGTGTCATCAGGACCAGTACAGCGATGCCGACCGCTCCAGCGGCTGCAGTTCTCATCGACGCGTTCATCATCTTGTTCTCCTTGCGGACGTCATGCAGGCGTGGCCTGCGATCCGCGATCACGAGGTGCGGTCCCGAGGAGGTGCTGGGATCGCCGCGGGGGAAGAGGGTCGGGGCGGAGGAAGCCCGCTCCTCCCCCGCGGCGAGTCGGGGCGCGGACGGATCGTCCGCTGCTGCGGCGGTCACCGGGCGGGGCTCCTGGCCGGTGCCGCCGTGTGGGGTCAGGCGTCGCAGGTGTCGAGCATCTGGGACAGGGCTTCGGCCTCGGCGGGGTTGGCGGTGAGCTGGTAGGTGGCCTTCACGCTGATCCAGGCGCGGCTGTAGGTGCACCAGTACGACTGCAGCGGCGGCTTCCAGTTGCCGGGGTCCTTGTCACCCTTCGCGCGGTTGCTGTTGGCCGACACCGCGATCAGCTGCGAATGAGTCAGGTCGTTGGCGAAGGCGCGCCGCTCGGGCGTCGTCCACGCGGATGCTCCGGAGCGCCAGGCTTCCTTCAGGGGGACGACGTGGTCGATGTCGATGCCAGAGGCGGAAGAAATCGTCTTGCCGTCGTACTCGGAGTACCAGGTGCCGGACACAGCGCGGCACTGGTCGTCCTGGACGACGTCCTGGCCGTCGCGCTGGAGGACGACCTCGCGGGTGTCGCAGGTGCCGTACTGGGTGATCCAGTGCGGGAACTTCGCCCGGGAGTACCCGGGAACGTCGTCCTCGTCGGCCACGACCAGGTCCCCGAGCAGCTCACGGGCCTTGACCGCGTCCGGTGGTTCGGGCAGTTCGCGCAGGGTCGGGGCCCGTCCGGCGGGGGAGTGGGGGGTGGCCGCGGTGGCGGTGGTGGGGGCGGCGGTCAGCGCGAGCCCGGCGAGGGCCGAGACGGCCGTGAGGAGCGCGGTGCGGCACAGACGACGGATCATGCCGATCATGCTCCGGCCCCGCGCACCGAGGAATCGTTGCTGCCCCGCAGGTGTCACCCGCGCGGGTGGGAAGTCGTACCGGCAGCTTCAGCAGGCGATCGTTGCCGGGCAGCTGCCGAGTGCCCCGGGCTACGCCGGGGCCACCATCACATGCCGCGCCCCAGGGCGGTTGTTGGCCTGGGGCGCGGCATGGCCGTCCGAAACAGCCTCGGTGTCTGGTCAGCCATCACTCGGGAGGGTTTGTTCTCGTTGGGCAGCTGCCAGGCGGGCGCAGACGGTCGCGGGCTCGGTTCCGGTCACGGTGGCGATCTGATCGATGCTCAGCATCAGTTTGTGGTGCAGGAGGTGGGTGTCCTCGATGGCGGTGGACGTGTGGCCGCTGCGGCGTGCGACGGTCTGGGTGAACCGCTGCCACGCCCAGGCCGAGGGGCGTCGCTCGGAGACCACGGAGGTCCAGGTGCTGGCCACGGTCTCGAAGAGCTTCGATGTCGCTATCTGGGCCTCCTCCGAGGGGAGGTGGGCGGCGGCGTAGGCGTGGTAGGCAGGTCGGTGGAGGTCGTAGAACGCGTAGTAGGCGTTTGTCAGGACGGTGAGCGACAGCTTCATGGTCAGCGTTTCCTTGCTCTGCCGTTTCTGGTCAGCCGAAGGCTTCCGCGGGCAGGCTGCTGCCGGGATCGTGGTGGGGCTCGTGGCCGGGCTTGGCGTTGCACCAAAGCGGGAGGGCGATTTCGGGCAGGCTCTGCAGGGCGGTTGCAAGCTGTTGAATGACCGGCCATTCCGGGACCCCGGGGCCATGGAACGCCTCCCGGAGCTCGGCGGTGGGGATGCCCAGCCGGGTGGAGGCGAGGAGCCGGTCCTCACGGGGGGAGCCTGCGGCATAGTGCAGGGCCTGGAGGTAGGTGCGCAGGGTACGTACGGGGTCGGTAGTGATGACGGGTTCGTCGGCGGCAGTCTTCCAGAGCAACGTGGCGAACTCGGTTTCGGCGCCGCTTCCGCACTGCCTGGCGATCATTTCCACGTACGAGAGGGTGGCGGGCCGCTCGCCGGACAGGATGCGGGAGAGGTAGGAGCGGTGGATGTTCATGCGCCGAGCCAGCTCCAGCTGCGAAATCCCGGACTGCTTCCACATGAGGGTGAGCGCGCAGGCCAGACGCTGGTACGGGTCCCTCAGCGAGGCTTTCTTCGGCATGGCCCGTTTGACGGCCTGCGGCGAACCGAGCGCCAGTACGGGGCGTCTACGGTTTGCGAGATCGCGGTCGACGGCCTGCGGTGGGTACTTCCTGCGTAACCTGTCCGGGGTGACGCCCAGCAGGGGTTCGAGGTCGGTGAGCGGCTCGCCCCGGGATCGCTGGCGGACGACGAGTGCGGCGGTCGAGTCCTGCATGAGGCGGGTGAGCTCGACGGTGCATTCGAGGAGGTCGGTGGTCGCCGCATTGGGGTCGGAGGCGCGTGCGGCGAATGTCTCGGCGATCCGGACGGCGTCCACGGCCATGCCGTGCACCGCGGTACTGCAACGTGCGGCACGCTCGGCGTCCGTGGCTGGCCCCGTGCGGGCCGTCTGCCGGGGGATGGGGGGCGGTTTGTGTGAACTGGTAGGCACTGCAACTCTTTCGTGGGTGCTGGGAACGGGTTTCTGTACCCGTTCATTCGACTGACGCCGTGGTGACCTGGGCGACGGTTGTGGGGAGAGGAACGGCCACGACCGCACGGCTTGTCAGGTCAGCGTCGTTGCACCCACTGGCGGACCAGGGAAGATCCGTGAGCGGCTGTCAGGAGCAGCATCAGGGCGGGCAGCGCTCCGGGCGTGAGAATGCCTGGGATCACGAGCAGCGGCAGAGAAATCGCTACGACGGGCATGCTTCCGCGCACGGTGACAGAGGTGACAACCCGGCATGAGGTTTCAACCATGCGCGGGGCAGAAATGATACGTTCGCGGCTCGTTTCCCCTGCAAGCGTGTGAGCGGGAAGACGAGTTCGGCGTCGGTCGGCCATGGAGGGGCTCCTTTCAGGGTTCGGCTAGACGTTGAGACAGCGACAAGAGACCCCGGCACCCGGCGACCAACCTGCGGCCGGGGTCTTTGCCACCCGACGGGGGGAGTCGGGGAAAATGCAACCTACTACCTACGGCTCATGGTTGGTGCCGCAATGTAGTGGGCGTGGGTGCGTACACCCGCCCAGCCCGTCACGGTCAAACAGTTACGTAACTGACCAGTAAGGCTTAAAAGCCGACCAAAATCAGTCGGATGAAACGGACAACGGTAGCGAAGGGCTCGAATCCGCTGGAGCGGAGTGCCCCCGCGCAATCTCGCGCCACCCCCGCTCCCTCCTGTCGCGCCACGGCGGTTTCCACGGAACTTGGCACCAGACCCGTAACTCGAACGGGTGAACGGTCGTACCCGCGACCGGCAAACCCGTCACCGGCGCCCGTCGACGCCAGTCCTCGCCCAGACGCAGCCACTGCCATCACTCATGTGACGAGTCCTCCATGCCGGAGTCGGCGCCGGAGATGTGGGTGAACGCGGACGTCATGCCGGTCAGGTCGGCGACCTCCAGCAGCAGCTCGGGGAAGTCGACCTTCGGCAGCATCGCGTTGGCGAGCTGGCGGAAGGCCGGCATCAACGCGGGCTCGGCGGCTGGTCCCAGCTTGTCCGGGCGCAGCTTGCCGTCCTTGACGCTCACCGCGCTGTTGGCGGGAAGCCCGGCGACGACCTGGTGGTAGGCGCCGTGCAAAGCCCCGGCCAGTTCCGCCAGGTGCGCGGCCGGCTCCGCCTCCAGGCCGAGCGCCCTCAGCACGGTCGGCCGGGCCGTCTCCCACCGGTCACCGGCCAGCAGCTTGGCCCGCGGGTCGCCCCACCGGTCGCCGCGGCGCGCGTACACGTCGCGGCGGCGAAGAGCGCGGTGCAGGTTCTCCAGCACGCAGAACGAGTACGCCGCCTTGTCCGCCAGGCCCGGCTCGGTGCCGTGCGCGGCGAAGACCAGCCGCCGCCAGGACCCGGTCACCAGGTCCTGGGCGACCTCGGACGCCTGCAGCTTCTTGCGGTGGATCAGGTGCGGCAGCTGCCGAAGCGCCTTCACGACCGGGGCGCCGGCCTCCACCGCGCCGAAGTCGACGACGTCGACCAGCAGGCGGATGAAGCCGCGCACCGTGCCGTACCGGGTGGCCAGCGCGGCCCGCCACTCGGCGTCCTCGTCGCCCTCCTGGTCCGGCACCGCCTCGGCGATGACCACCAGTGCCTCGGCGAGCTTCTCCCTGGGCACGGCCATATCGATCGCCGACCAGGCGTCCAGCACCGAGACCGGCTCGCCGTCGGCGGTGGCCGGGGCGGTCTCCAGCAGCACCTCGACCGCCTTGGCGACCCGGCCCGCGGCCCGCTTCAGCTTCGGCAGGGCCTTGAGCTTCTCCTCCTTGCCGATCCGGTCGGCGCGGGCCAGCAGCCGGGAGGCCATCAGGACGTCGAGCAGGTCCAGGGCGTCGTCCACCGTCGCGGTCTCCAGGTGCTGCACGGTGGCCAGCAACGTGGCGGTCTTGCGGGTCTCCTCCAGGTCGCGCAGCGTCGGCGCCTTCGAGCCCATCCCGTACCGGGCCAGGCCCGCCATCCGGGCGGCCGGCACCACCGAGGTGGGCACCAGGTGCGCGCCCAGGCCCCGCACCTCCTTGGCCCGCTCCAGCGCGGCCGCCATCGCGGTGCCCGACACCCGCAACGGCCCGGTGCGCAGCCGCTCCAGCTCCGAGACGCGCTTGCCCTCGGGAACCTTCAGCAGGTCCCGCATCGCCTGGCGCAGGTCACCAGGCACCGCCTCGTCCAGCGTCCGGTAGAGCGCGCTGTTCTCCGCCGAGCGGACCTCGGCGACCAGCCGGGTCAGCGTCGTGATGCCCGGCAGCAGCACCCGGTTGTCGACCAGCCACACCACCGCCCGGTCGAACAACGCCCGCGGCCTCTCCAGCGACGCCCACACCCGAGCCGCCAGGAACGCCCGCGCCTCGCCCTCGGCGGCGGAGAACTCCCGGTAGCCGTAGGCGTCCCGGATCTCCCACGTGTGCTCGTACGCGGTCTTCGGCCGTGCGGTGTAGTCCGCCAGGCACGCCGGATCCAGCTGCAGCTGCTCGGCCACGAACACCACCGTGGACGCCGGCACCGCAACGGGGTCATCGACCAGGAACGTGCCCAGCATCCGCACCGTGCCCCACTGCACGGCGAACCCGAGCTTCGTGGCGTCCCGGCGCTTGCCCGCGACGAGCTCACGCCCCCTCTGGTCGAGACGGAAGAACTGCTCCAGCTCGCCAGACGTCGGCTCGGAAGCGAACCGGCCGTACCGGGAGGCTGTTATCTGGATCCTTCGCGCTCGACAGCCATGCTGAACTGGTCTTTTGTGTGGATGACAGTGTCAGCTACGTCTCCCTAGAGTTGCTCAGATGTCACCGGAGCTGATCCAGCTGGCACGGCACGAAACGGAGGATCCACCCGCATGACCAACCCACCGTCCGAGCGAACCCTCATCTACGCCGAAGACCTCAGACCCGAAGACGTCCGCGGCCTGGAGACGTTCCTCAACGTGCAGCTGGGGCGGGTGTGCGAGGAGGTCGGCGAGACTGGAGAGACGTCCTTCGCGATGCGGTCTCTGCTTCGCCTGGTCTGCGACTCGGCAGGGCTCCTGTAGGGGTCCAGCCAAGGTGAGCCCAAAAGGGGCAGTGAGACGATCTTGAAGGCGTGAGCCCGCGTTCCGGGCCTACCACCGAGGGCTTGGCCCTGTCCCGGGTTCCGCTGTTCTGATCCTTCACCGGCGCTGACGCCGCGATGATCCCGCGCGGACGTGTACGGCGCGTCCGGCAGGGGCTGGGCATCGGGTGGGGTGGGGATGACTTCGATCGAGCGGACTGCGTATCCGCGGTTCAAGCGGCTGATCACCGCGCGCGAGCTGCATGTGTTCTTCACCCCGTCCGAGGAGGAGCGGGCGTGGGCGGAGGAGGCCGCGGACTCCGACGAGCACCAGCTCGCGCTGCTGCTGGCGCTGAAGTCGTACCAGCGGATGGGTTGCTTCCCGAAGGCGCACGACGTGCCGGAGCAGGTGGTGGAGTTCGTGCGCCGGGCGGCGGCGCTCCCGGAGGACACTCTGCCGGTGTACGGGTCGGAGCGGACGGCCAAGAGCCAGCGGAGCATGGTCCGCCAGCGGTGCGGGATGCGCTACGACGGGCCGGGCGCCCGGGCGCTGGCCGAGGAGACGATGCGGATCGAGGCGGCGTCGAAGAACAACCCGGCGGACCTGATCAACATCGCGCTGGAGAAGCTGGTGGAGGCCGGGCTGGAGATCCCCCGGTTCTCCACCCTGGACGCGATGGCCTCCACCGTGCGGGCCCGGGTGAACGAGGAGATCCTGGCCGGCATCCGGGAGCGGATGACCGAGGACGAGCGGGTGCGGCTGCTGGGCCTGGTCGACGTCGTCGGCCTGGACGGCAGGACACTGTTCAACGCGCTCAAGCACAACCCCGGCCGGGCGACCTGGTCGAACTTCAAGCGCCTCAAGGGCCACCTGACGTGGGTCGACGGCCTCGGCGAGACCGGCAAGTGGCTGGAGTCGGTGGCGTCGGGGAAGGTCGCGGACTTCGCCGGCGAGGCGGAGGCCCAGGACGCCGCGACGCTCAAGGACTACACCGCCCGCCGCCGGGTCGCGCTGATCGTCTGCCTGGCCGCGAAGGCGAGGATGCGGGCCCGCGACGACCTGACGACGATGTTCTGCAAGCGAATGGCCGGCAAGGCGAAGAAGGCCCGTGAGGAGCTGGAGGAGATCCGGCGCCAACAGCAGGAGATCGTGGAGAGGCTGGTCGCCAACTACCGCACCCTGCTGCAGCAGGTCGACGTCGGCGGCCCCGCGCAGAGCGCGCGGGCGAAGGCCGCCGCGCTGACCAAGCAGGCGCTGGACGCGCTGGAGGGCTTGGACGAGGAGTCGAGCGCGGCCGAGGCCGTGGCGAAGCTGGAGGGCCGGGTCTCGCCCGCCCTGCTGACGTTGGCCGAGGGGCTGATGGTGCAGGCGAACGGGCTCGCCTCGCTGACCGCGGCGGTGGAGGGGCTCGGCGGTTTCGACGCCCAGTACGCGCAGATCGAGCGGGTCTCCGCGCACCACGGCGACAACTGGGAGGTGCTGTTGCACGGGCACCTGAAGGCGGACCGGCCGGTGATGTTCGACCTCACCGACGTGATCGAGCTGAAGGCGACCAGCGAGAACTCCTCCGTGCTGGACGCCCTCGCACACGCCAAGGCCCACCGGGCGATGGTGCGCGACTTCATCCCCGACCGCGACACGGACGGCCGCAGGGTCGACGTCTCCTTCGCCACGCAGAATTGGCAGAAGGCCATTCGCGACCGGCGCCGGCCCGGGCACTTCGTGCGCCGCCACTTCGAGGCGATGGTGTTCTACTACCTCGCCGACGAGCTCCGCACCGGCGATGTCGCGGTGATCGGCTCCGAGGAGTACGCCGACTGGTCCGAGCAGCTGCTGCCCTGGGAGCAGGTGGAGGCCAAGCTCCCGGAGTACCTGGCGGAGGTCGGCCTGGCCGCGTCGGGCGAGCAGGTGCCGTTCGACGGCCGCGCCCTGGTCGCCCAGCTGCGCGGGCGCCTGAGCGCGGCGGCGGCCGCAGCGGACGGCGAGTACCCGGACAACGACGAGCTGTTCATCGACCCCGACAGCGGGGTGCCCAAGCTCAAGGCCCGCCGGGCGGAGAAGCCGCGCCGCAGTGCCCTGGTGCTGGAGCAAGCGATCAAGGAGCGGATGCCCGAGCGCACGCTGCTGGGGGTCGTGGCCCGCACCGCGTAATGACCGGTGCCGTGGGCGAGAGCGTAGGCAACATCGTGGCTCCTCCTCAGAACCAGTGGGGGCGGTAGGCGCCGCCCGCGCGGGTGGGGCAGTCGTCTCCAGGCCGCAACGGCAGGTTCCCGGCCTCGTACGCGGCGTCGATCTCGTCCTTCGTCAGCTCGCGGTTTCCGACAGCGGTGAACTCCCACTTGCTGGACTCGACCTCGCTCCAGCCGTCCGGGTCGAGTTCGTAGACGCGGCGCACGAGGCCGTCCACGGCCACGATCGCGTACTGGGCCTCAGCACGGACCCTCTTGCCAATGGGCCAGATCCCCCGGTCGCTCGCGTACTGCCCGGCGTCGCCGACTTCGCCGTACGCGCCGCGCGGGTCGGCGGGGTCCTCCCGAACCCGGTCCCGCCGCGAGATCACCGCGGCCACCTTCTTGCCGTGGCGGACATGACCGAAGCGCTGCTCGGCGGCCTGTCGGCTGGTGCCGAGCGCGTCGCCGACGTCGGCGAACGTAGTATCTGGCAAGAGGCGCCCCCGTTCTTCTCGGCCGACTGCGGGCCGCCCGCCCGGCGGCCCTCCGCTTCGCCGGGCCCCGCCCGCACCCCGGGCGGCAGCGGCGCGAGGTCCTGGGACACCCTTCCGTCCCGGCTGTGATTCACGTCACTGCCGGCGGCTCGGTGCAGCACCCGGCCCCGTTCCGCCGTCATGGGGGCAGTGATCGGGACGGGACGAGGAGAGGAGGTCGGCGGGTGAGGTTTCGCAGGAGCGGTCCGGGCATCGGATTCACGGAGTTCGTCGCACAGCGGTCGGGAGCGTTGTTCCGCACCGCGTATGCGCTGACCGGTGACGTGCACGTGGCCGAGGATCTGGTGCAGGAGACGCTGGAGCGGGCGTGCCGACAGTGGCGGAAGGTCTCGGTGGCGGACTCGCCGGAGGCGTACGTGCGCAAAGTGCTGGTCAACCTGGCCAACGACCGCTGGCGGCGGCTGTCGCGCCGGGGCGAGCGCCCCGGGCTGTCGGGGGTGCCCGAGACGGCCGACCCCCGGGACCGGTTCGGGCAGGTGGATCTGCGCGCGGAACTGATCGAGGCACTGCTCGGGCTGCCGATGGGCATGCGCAGCGTGGTGGTCCTGTACTACCTGCACGATCTGGACGCCCGGCAGGTCGCCGACGTCCTGGACATCTCTTCGAGTGCGGTGAGGTCCCAGCTCGCCCGCGGCCTGGCCAAGCTGCGCGATTCCGTATCGGGCGCCCAGGCGCCGCACACGCCGTCGGCCGCTTTCGGAGGTACGAAGTGAGGAACACGTCGTCCGGACCGGCCCCGTTCGAGCCGGGCCTCGAAGCCGAGCTGCGTGCCGCGGTGGCCTCCTTCGCCGACGGGCCGACGGCGCCGGTCGTCGACGCGGCCGCGATCGAGCGAGCCGTCAGCCGCAGCCGCCCCCGCCGGGCGCTCCTCGGCACCGCTGCGGCGTGCTGCGTGCTGGCGTGCGCCACGGTGGGGTTCTTCGCGCTGAAGCCCGTGCCGCCCGCGCCCGGCGCCTCCCCGTCCCTGTCCCCACCGGCGAACGGGGCGTGCACCCCGCTCGCCACCGGCACCCCCAAGAGCGGAAGCGCCGATGCGACTCCGACACAGGAGCAGGAGCAGACCGCGGGAGCGGGCATCGCGCTGCCGGACCTGGCCGGCATGCCGGTCGAACAGGCCGGAAGCCTGCTGCGCGGACTCGGACTGAGCTGCACGATCATGCGGCACACGGACTGGAACGCTCCCGCCGGGCAGGTGATCAGCAGTCAGCCCCGGGGCGGCGCAGAACCGGTGGCACCGGGCTCGTCCGTCCTCCTGCTGGTCTCGACGGGCAAACCCGGCGGAACCTGAGCGACCGGGCCCTTCGGCCCGCGCACCGGCCGAGTGACCCAGGGGCCGGTGCCGGGCAGTCCGTCGACCGCGGCGCACCGGCTGGACGCCCGCCCCTCCGGGCCGCTGCTGGACTTTTCCGAGGGGCGCGTGCGGGGAGAGGAGTGGGGGGGACCTATGAGTGGTGTGCATCGTGACCTGCCACTTCACGATGCACACCACTCATAGGCTCGCCGCGGTCCGCCAGCGCGGGGAAATGGCCCCTTGTCTGGCCACCAGCCAGCTGCATGGAGGATGTCGCTCTCCTCCGCGCCCGTGAACCGCACGACCTCGAAGGGCTGCGTCGCGCTCTCCCGATCCACCGGGCCGTGATGGAACGTCACCGGGCCGTCGATCCCAGGGACCATACGGCTCACCACGACTGGCTCTTGGCTGTCGTCATTCGTCATGACCAAGATTCTGGCGGTCCCGGCAGTGGGAAGGAGGACGTTCTGAGATCAGGGGGCGGGCTGCTTCACCTCAAGATCATCCCACTGCCCCTTTTGGGCTCACCTTGGCTGGACCCCGCCTTGACCTGGGAGATCCGAGCGGTGTCGCGGACCTCTTCACGCCTGACGGGGTGTGGGAGTGGCCTCACGGCGACCGCAGAGTGGAAGGGCGTGAGGCGCTCCGCAGCTACTTTGGTTCGCGCCCCAAGGACCGGCTGTCACGCCGCATGTCTACGAACATCTTGGTCACGGTGAATTCTGCGTCGGCGGCCACCGCCACCTCTTACTTCGCCACTTACCGGGTCGACGGCTATGCCGATGGCATGGTGCCCCCGAGGCTCCCCGCGAACGTGGGCCACTACGAGGACACGTTCCGGAAGGTCGAGGACACCTGGCTCCTCGCCAGCCGAGTCACGCACCTACCCTTCGGCGGAGAGACGGTGCGTCTCAGCCACCCCGATCAGTCGTGACTGTGGGGGCCAACCTGGCTATGTCCACCCGCCGCCGTGGCGCTGGCCCGGCGGCTTCACCACGAACCCACGGATCCGACGCCGCGAGGCACAGCGACAGACCCTTGGGTTCCCACCGGGAACCCTTCGGTTTTCGCGAACTCGCGGGAGTTCCGGGGTGTGACCGAGATACGCGCCAAAGGGGCAACGGGATGATCTTGAAGCCCTGATCCGCTCGGATTCATGTGCGGCGACGTGCAGCGGGGTCGCGTTCGGCGACGTGCCGGGCGACCGAGTCGACGCCGGGGCGGGCATACCGCTCCAGGGAGCGGACGTAAGGCGTGGCGGGAGCGGGCCAGCGGCATCGGGGTCGAGGTGCCGTCCCCTGCGTCAGGGCACTGTGCCGTAGCCGGTGCAGGGTTCAGCTGTCCAGATCCTTGATGTCGTCGGGTGAGGCTAGGGGGTTGGCCAGCAGCCGAGTGTTCTCCTCGAAGATCTCCTCAGCGCGGCGGTAGGAGAGCCGGGCACGGCCGGTCTCCGGGCACACGTCGAGCGTCGGTGTTCCGGCCGGTGCCTTGCGGTCGGTGAGAAACAGCGGGCCGCACGTGCGGCGGGCGATGAGCCGGGGCAGTAGCTGGGCGGTGCCGGAATGCCAGTGAATCCACTCGGTTGCCCGCCCTTGGCGGTGTTCTTCCCCGCTTGTCCTGCGGGTACAGGTCTTCTACGTTGAGACACAGCACCTCGTCGGCCCGAGCGGCGGACTCGTAGAGCATCTTCCACTGCGTCTTCTCCCGGAGCCCGACGTCGAGGCGCCACAGGGCGGAGATCTGGTTCTGCGCCAGGGCCTTGGTGCGGTCGGGCGGCGCCGGCCGCCGCTCGATGCCGATCGTGGGATCGCCTTCGATCCAGCCTTGGCGCTGCCACCAGCCGATCGCCTTGCGCGCGACGGACAGCTCCCGGTTGACGGTGTCGGCGTCCACCTCATCCGCTCGCGCCGCCGTCAGCTCAGCCAGCACCTCCGGCAGTGCCGGGTCGTCGATCGCGGCGGCGGGGAAGACGGGGGCTTCGCGCCCCGGCGGGCGGGTCCGGTCGGCGTTGGTTCGCCGGCGAGCATCCATCCCCACGTCGTCAGCGAGATCCGGTAGATTTGCGCGGAGGACTTCGCGATGCCCGCGCCGGTGAGGTAGCGCTCGACCGCCGCGGCGTACGACGCGGGCGGGGCAGACAGCGGTACTCGGCAACCGAGGCGCGCCCCCATTCCCGAGATCGGTCACCGATTCGATCGTCACGCCGCCCCGCCTTCCTGACACTGCCGCAGTAAATGCGTACACCTCGCCGCGGCGGCCGGAATGGCCCGCCGCAGGTCGCGCAGATCACCGAGGGGCTCTGCCGCAGTAAATCCGGCATTTGCTGCGGCAATTGTGCATACGTCTCCGCAATCAAGCATCTGCCCGAATGTGGTTCTGCTGTGCGGACTTGAGGGGAGGGGACTGCCAGTGCCCGACGCCGCCCAGGCCTGGCGCCAGCGTGTTTGCCTGGGTCATACCCCCAGGTTCTCCGTCACGGGCAGGCACTCGGCGAGCAGGTCGACGACGTCGCGCCAGGCTCGCTGCGCGTGCCGTGGGTGGTAGCCGACGCCGGGGACCATGGGGTGGTCGACCGGTGGGTGGTGGAAGGCGTGCAAGGCGCCGCCGTAGACCGCGAGGCGCCAGTCGACGCCCGCAGCCTGCATCTCAGCGGTGAACGCGTTCCGTTGCGCGGGCGGCATGATCGGGTCTTCCGACCCGACCCCGGCCCACACCGGGCAGCGAATGCGCGCCGCCTCGCCCGGTCGGCCCGTGGTGGTTGCGTTGACTGTCCCGATCGCGCGCAGGTTGACGCCATCGCGCCCGAGTTCCAGCGCGATGGCGCCCCCGGTGCCGTAGCCGACGGCTGCTATCCGGTCGGGGTCGGTCCGCGGTTCGGTGCGCAACACGTCGAGCGCCGCGTGGCCGATGCCCCGCATCCGATCGGGATCAGCGAGCAGCGGCATGCAACGGGCCAGCATCTCCTCGGGGTCGCCCAAATAGCGCCCACCATGAAGGTCGAAGGCCAGCGCTACATATCCCAGCTCGGCGAGAGCATCGGCCCTGCGGCGCTCGACGTCGCTGAGCCCCATGCCCTCTGGTCCGAGCAGCACCGCGGGCCGACGTTCGACACCGGCCGGGAGCGCGAGGTGCCCGATCATCGTCAAACCGTCGGCCGGATACTCGACTGTACACGTCGTAATCGTTGTCATGAATCTGGACTGTAGTGATCGTCGAGCCCGGTCCCGCCGGTGTTCTGCCGCTGGCAGAACAGCCCGGGTATCCCAAATACGGCGAGGGCACGATCTTCATGGGCCTGTCGGGGTCGTCGCGCTCGATCCCGGCCGGGGCTTCGGGCCCTGGCGGTGCCAGAGCGGGGAGGCGGGCGGCTCGGGGTAGGCAAGGGTGTGGTTTGCGTCGTGCAGTCGGGTGCTGCTCACGGGACCGCCGAGGGAGGGGCCAGACATGGTCGTCGTCGCGCCGGCGCTTGGCCTGGACGTCGGAGGCGAACCGGCCGAGGCGGGCCTCGGTGGGATTCGCGGCAATCTAGGCCTCGGCGCAGCTCTTGTGGGCGGGTCTCTGCGTGCCGTCTTCGACGTCTTCGTCGTTGAAGTGGGCAGCGTTGGGTGCTCGTCATGGACACCCTGTGCGGTTGTGTCGTCGCGTCAGTCCGGGCTCGCCAGGGTCGCGGAGAAGAACCGACGCACCCTCGGCAAGCTCGACACGATCATCGGCGCTCTCGAAGGGGCCACCGAGGCCCCGATCGTCGTCGGCGGCCAGGCGGCGAGCCGTCACCAGAAGGACAGCCGACCCGACACACGGTCCCCAGTTCTAGGTGAAGAACTTCAGTGTTCTCAGATCCCCAGTTGGTTTGCGGCGGCTTCCACGGTCTGCGCGAGCAGGACGGCGATGGTCATCGGTCCGACGCCGCCGGGCACGGGAGTGATCAGGCGGGCACGGGTGCGGGCGGTGTCGAAGTCCACGTCGCCGACGTTGCCCGGGTTGTAACCGGCGTCGATCACTACCGCTCCGGACTTGATGTCCTCGCCCCGGATCAGCCGAGGCCGCCCCACGGCCGCTACCACGACGTCCGCTTCCCGGACGATCGCTGGCAGGTCCGCTGTGCGCGAGTGGCAATACGTCACCGTTGCATCCCTCGCCAGAAGGAGCATCCCCACCGGTTTGCCGAGAATCGCACTGCGGCCCACTACGACGGCCTGCTTGCCAGTCAGTTCTACGTCGTACGCCTCCAGCAGCCGCATGATCCCGCCGGGAGTGCAGGACACGAAGCCCGGCAGCGCGAAGCTCATCGCGGCGAAGGAATGCATCGTGACCCCGTCGACATCCTTCTCCGGGGCAATGGCCTCGAACGCCGCTCGCTCGTCGATGTGCGGGCCGCAAGGATGCTGAAGCAGGATCCCGTGGACTTCCGGATCACCGGACAGGCCGGCGAGGGTGTCGATCAATTCGGCGGTCGTGGTGGCGGCCGGCAGACCGATATGCCGGGACTGGATACCTGCCTTCGCGCACCGTGCCCGCTTCATGCGGACATACGTGACCGAAGCGGGATCCTCTCCCACCAGAACCGTCGCCAGACAGGGACCGGCACCCGTGCGCCGTGAGATCTCCGCCGCCCTGGCCGCAGCCCCTTCGATGATGGATTTGGCGAGACCAGTGCCGTCCATGAGCCGGGCCGACTGAGTCGCGGACATCATTGCCCTCCAGGCGTTGCTGACCACTCGCCCAGGCGCACGGCAACGACATCTCGTCAGACCGCTCCCCGGTGGTTCTCCACCTCAGCGCCAGTCACGGCCCACACGCACTGTAGTAGACGCCGCATCCTCACCAGGCACCAATCAGCGTCCTCGGCCAGGAAGCGACTTACGAACCTCCGCCCCTCTGCGTTGACGTCAATTCTCGGGCTCTGGCACAACTTCCGTGCAGCGGTTACTGTGCGTGATGGCGGCATCGTCTGCGTCTCAACGCTGGGGCCGTGATCCCGAAGCTATGGTTCGGCGATGAGCAACGACCCTCTCCTCGGCCGCGCCACCCGTCTCGTTCCATTGTCCGTCGCTCACGCAGAAGCGCTGTTCCCCTCAGCATCGGATCCCGAGGTCTGGCGTTGGATGCCTCGGCCTCGCCCCAGTTCCCTTATGGAGACGCGGGAGATGATCAGCCAGATGCTGGCGGATCGGGCTAGGCAATGCTTTGCCGTGCAGCGCCTGACGGACGCGGCAGTGATCGGCTCGACCAGTCTGTATGAACTTGACCTCGCTGAGGGCCGCGCTGAGATTGGTGCGACCTGGTTCGATCGCGCTTGTTGGGGCGGTCCCTACAATGCAGAGTCCAAGCTACTGCTGTTGACACACGCCTTCGACAGTCTGGGCCTTGTTCGAATCGCCTTGCGTACCGACAACCTCAACGTACGGTCCCAGCAGGCGATGATGCGGCTGGGGCTGGTCCATGAAGGGACGTTGCGCAGCCACATGGTGCGTCAGGACGGCACACGTCGTGATTCCCTGTACTACAGCGTCCTCGCGGGCGAATGGCCATCCGTGCGCGACAAGCTGGTCACTCGGGTGGCGGCCAAAGCCTCTGTCTGACCGTGTAGTGGCCCGTCACCGAGCCGGGAGGACCCGCTTCCGCAGGAGAGTAAAGCCTGCGCGGCCGAACATCTGCCTCTTGAGCATCTTGATCCGGTTGACGTGTCCCTCGACGACGCCTGAGTTCCAGGGCAGGGTGAGGCCCGCGATGACAGCGTCGCGGTCTCGGTCGATGCCGGCGGCCAGGGGGTGGAGGCTAGGCAGGTCGTCCTGTCGGACGGCGTCGAGCCAGTCCGGCAGACGCTCGCCCTGACGCCCGGTGAGCATGACCGCGAAGGACCGGACATGCCTGGTGAGCGCATCGAGTTCTGGGCAGTGCGTCCGCACGTTCTTGAGCTGTAGCTGCTCAGATTCGGTGAGGGTGTCCGGGTGCCGGAGGATCCATCCGGCGACGACTCGGGGTAGGGGCGGCCGTGCGGTCACCGGGCGCGGCGAGGTGCGCTTCTTGCGGAGGTAGGCGCGGACGCGCTGGTAGCTGCCTTTGTAGCCGAGCGGGACGATCTCCTCCCAGAGCTTCCTCGACCTGTACCAGATCCACCGCTGGGACTACGACACTCCGATCGAGGAAACCCTCGAGGCGCTGCACGACGCGGTCAAGTCCGGGAAGGTCCGGGGCGGCGAGCCCTGGTCGCTGGGTGCGGACGCCAGCCGGGACATCATCAAGCAGGCCCTCTCCGTGTCGCGATCTGGCTGAAGCTGGGCATGCCGAGATCGATCACTTGGTGTTGACGGACCTGCTCTGCGTCAAGCTGGGTGATCTTCTCCTCTGCACTGGCCAGGCTGCCTTGCAGTCCCTCGATCTCACCGAGCCATCCCTCCTGTTCGGCTTCGCTGATTCGGGCAATCAGGTTGTCGCGAATCTCGACGAGACGGTGTCTCTGAGCCGGATCCGGCCGGAGCATGGAGCATCGAATGCACG
Source organism: Streptomyces sp. NPDC002403 (assembly GCF_053593015.1). NCBI lineage: Bacteria > Bacillati > Actinomycetota > Actinomycetes > Kitasatosporales > Streptomycetaceae > Streptomyces > Streptomyces sp. NPDC002403. Next base: position 16,987 of record NZ_JBSFBQ010000085.1, read on the forward strand.
CTTCTCTGAACTTGCCAGTTGCGGCCCCTCGATCCCCTCCAGGGCCTCGATAGAGTCGGGGTGATGACTGGGAGCCGAGGCCGCTGGCCGAAGATCGATGAAGAACGCGGCGTCGAGGACGTGACTCTCCTGATCCTGGAGTGGCTGGGCGAGCAGGGTGTGAACGCCATGATCAGGATGGACGCCGAGAGGCTGGCTGACAACGCGCCAGCGTGGACGTTCGCCGCCAGTGGCGGCCCGTTGGCGAATGGGATGCGAGCTGAGGGGAGGACTGTCCAGCAGTGCATGTTTGTCGCTCTGGCCCGGCTGCGTGACGCTGGCCTGTCGGTTCCGTTTTGATCACCGGCTGCCGTTTAGCTTCGATCACGAAGCCGTCTTCGTCGTTTCGACCGTTCCTGTGGACTGGTTGAGCTCGACCTCTCTTAACTCCGCTTCGAAGCAAGTCAGTTGAGGTCAAGGCAGGTGCTGTCGGGTCGCGGTCCAGGCGACGATTCGCTCACGGACCGGGCCAGGTTCCAGGTGACCGGCCAGGTTGTCCAGATGGGCTGTCAGACTCTTGTGCCACCGCAGCTCGCGGATCTGCTCGATGGGAAGGTCGCGCCAGCCCTCGGCGAGACCAGCGGCCCGTGTGAGCGTGAAGGTCAGCGCGTCGAGCGTGTCGGACGCCAGCGCTTCTGGACTCCAGTCGGGGTCGGTGTCGTCAGGGCCTAGCCGGTCGATCACCCACATCCGGAGCATGAAGTCCTGCTGAGCCAACCGCGCAGAGGCTCCTCGGCGTTGTCGAGCATGCGCCGGTCGCGAGCAGCGACAGCTTCGCCCACTGGCGACGGGCTTCCTGGGGGTGGATGGAGTCGTAGGCATGTCCCTGCGCGGCGACGCGTGCTGTCTCAAGTTGCTGGCCGAGGGCGTCATGGATGAACGTCTGCAGCTGGTCGAGTGTCCACGTGCTCAAATCGCGGCCTGGTTCTTCTCGATATGTGTCGCTACTCAAGGTCCCCCCTCCTGGTCGTAGGCATGCCGAGGCTGATGGCGGCCTTCTGGGACCGCCTGTCGATCTGGGCGAGCTTATCCTCGGCGCCGGCAAGGCTGACTTTCAGTCCCTCGACCCCGCCGAGCCAGCCCTCGCGCTCGGCCTCAGCGATGCGGGCGATGAGATTGTCGCGAATCTCCTCCACGGGAAAGCCCTCACATTTCACCTCTCGCTCTGAGACCTGTGCAACGACCGGCCACAGAGCGGCACCCCTTGAGAACCGACCTCCGGCTCCCAACGAGAGGGTCTCCAACAACGTCACGCCACAGGTTCAGAACCTCCAAAGAAGGAGGCCGGAGTGGAGACCAGGAGGGCGACGGTGGGGACTCAAGAATTCGTTGGCTGTCGGTGTTCCCTGCTGGAACGATCCTGGGATGACCGACCACCGTGACGCCGTCCTCCGCCTGTGGGGTCGCCAGCTTTACGAGCGTCAGGGCGAGCCACTCGCCTGGGCGGAGGCGGTCCTGGAGGCCACCGGTCGCCCGCCGACAGCCGTCACCGCGGCGATGTCCGGTCGACTCGACGCCCTCGCTGATTCCCCATCGGACCGCGCATGGCTGCTGTTCCGTACGGTCGACAAGCTGGCCGCGAACCTGCGAGGCGACGGCCGCTACGACGCGGACGTCGGCACCAGAATCGGCCCACTGGCCCTGGGGTTGGGCGAGCTCGAACCACCGCTCGCCGGCCCGCTCGGGGACTCGCTCGGCCACCCGCCGGACGGGCCGGCATCCCTCGTCACCGTCCACGCCGCCGAGCTGAGCAGGAACCGCACGATCCGGATGCGGGCGATCGACGCCCTGCTGGAGTGGGCCGAGCTCGGCCATCCGCAGGCCCGGGCGGCCCTGTCCGAGGTCGCCTCCGACCACCGGACGCAGGATGTCACCGTCTGGACCAAAACGCTCAACCGGATCGCCCTGTTCGGCGACGCGAGCGTCGAACCGGGCCTCCTGCGCGCGCTCGCCGACACCGAGCATCGCGGGGTGCGGTGGTCGGCGCTCGCCTGTGCCGAACTCGGCTTCCGCCGGGCCGTTCCGCTGATCACCGCCCTGCTGGAGCATCCCGATCCGATGGTCCGCGAGGGTGCCTGCGAGGCGCTCGGCCTCTGCTCGACGAACGCCTTGATCCCTTCGTTCGCCGTGAACAGCTCCGCATTCCTGGCCTCCCCTGCGATGCCGGTGAACAGCCGCTCCGGGTGCGAGGCGATCTCCTCGGCCAGGGTCAGAGCTCGGGCGACCGGTTCGATGATCCACCAGTGCTTGCGGGGGAAGTCCTCCTCGCCCTTGGCCTCCGCCGAGACCACGGCCGGCGCCCCGAAGCGCTCGACCACCGAGCTCTTGACGACCTCCTGGACTACTGGCGGGAGGGGGTTATCCCGACCGTGCACTATTCCCTCACGAAGTTCTTCTCGCCGAGATGGCGGACAGCACCACTGCGGCGTCGTCGCGATCAAGCGTCCCGGTGGCTGGCCTAACATCAGCTCCATCGATAGCCCGCGTGTGCGCGTCGTTGACGAAGGTGATCAGCGTTGCCGGTCTCCGGTCAGAGTGTGCCGCCGAGCCCATGCGTCGATCGCGTGGGCGATGGCCTGGGGTTGGTCCTCGGGTGCGTGGTGGCCGGCCGGTCCGCAGTGCCGGGTTTCTAGCGCGGCAAGGTTCGCTGCGCACCATTCGGCCATCTCTGTGCCGATCAGCAAGGTGGGCGAGGAGTCGAAGGTGAGGAGCAACTTGGGGACCTCGTCGCTGTCGGCCAGCCATTTGACGTACTGCTCGACCCGTTCGGCGACATCGGTCGGCTGTCCGTCCAGCGGTAGCGAGCGTGCCCACTCCAGCATCGGGCGACGGCTTTCCCGAGTGGGGTACGGCGCCCGGTAGGACTGCATGTCAGCCTCGCTGACTGGGTTCAGCACGCCGCCGGTGAAGGCCGACTCCAGGAAGACGTTCTGGTCCAGCACCAGTGTCTCGCCCTGGGGGCCGCGCATGGCCTGGGCGCGCGAGCGCGGTCCGTCGCCCAGCTCGCTCCAGGACATCGGCCGAACAATGGTTTCACAGAAGGCCATACCGCGGATCCGGTCAGGGTGGCGAGTCGCCCAGTCGAAGGCGAGTGCGCCGCCCCAGTCGTGGCCGACGAGCACCACCCCGTCCAGGTCCAGCTGGTCGAACCAGTCGTCCAGGTAGCGGGCGTGGTCGGCGAACCGGTACAGGACGTTGGGCTTGCCGGAACGGCCCATGCCGATCAAGTCCGGGGCGAGCAGGCGGGCGGGCAGGTCGATTTCGGGCAGCACCTTGCGCCACAGGTGCGATGAGCTTGGGTTGCCGTGCAGAAAGACGAAGGGGGTGCCGCTGCCGACCTCCTCGTAGAACATCGTCGAGTCCAGCACGTTCGCCACCGGCATGACGTTCTCCAATTGGTTCGTCCCACTAACATTCCATTGCCGGGCAGAGTATTTTGTTAGTGTGACTAACGCAAGGGATGCGGGCACGAGTAACTACCCGCCCGACACGGCTCGCTCGGCCGACCGGCAGGCCACTGCCATGCGGCTGCGGAATCTGCGAACCCGGCTCCTGTCACTGGCCGCGATCCAGTCGGATCGTCTAGTGAACGAGAAGCTGGTGCGGACGGGCTCCCGCAAGTGGCATTACGCGGTACTCGCCACGCTGGAGGAGTTCGGACCCGCAAGCCAGGCAGAACTGGTCTCCCGCACCGGGATCTACCGCAGTGACATGGTCACGGTCATCAACGAGCTGGCCGATCGCGAACTGGTGGAACGCTCGCCCAACCCCGCCGACCGCCGACAGAACATCATTACCCTCACCCGGCAGGGCCACCGGCAACTGCTGAAGCTCGACAAACTGCTGACCCAAGCGGAGAGCGAGCTGCTTGCGCCACTTTCACCGCCGGAACGCGAGCAGTTGGCCCGGCTCCTCGCCGTCCTTGTGCACCACCACGGCCAGGACATATGAACAAGCCGCGCACCCTCACCCGGATCGAAGCGGTGCACGGACCTACGCATCCCTGAGTCCGTCCGTCGACGAGCAGGGGGCGGTGGCTGGCGCGGTGGCCGGGCAGGGGGCGGTGGCTGGCGCGGTGGCCGAGCAGGTGGCGCACGGACCCCTCCCACCAGTCGGCGGCCAGTTGTCCGAGGCCGGGCAGCGTGCGGGCGGCCTTCCACCGCTTACGGTCCGAGCGGCTCATCCAGGACAGGTACACAGCCTCTCTTCACACGAGGTCGGGGCGGGACGGTCAGAGCAGTGGCGCGTGATTCCGGGCGGCCACCACCAGCCCCGGGCGCAGGGCCTGGGACCGGCGGTGGCGGGCCGGTCAGTTGCGACGGCGCCGGGGGCCTGCGCCCTGCGTGGCGCGGGGGGATGCGCACGTCGCCGGACATGTGCCCGGTCCAGCGCCGCTCCTGGGCGAGTGTCGGAATGCGCTTCGGCTTCGCCAGGTCGATTCGGTACAGCCACGCCTTGCGCTTGCCGCCTCGCCAGACAGAGATCGGAGAGATGCTGAACGGCAGCCGCCAGCGGGCCAACAAGCTCGCGGCCAGACCCGACTTGCACGCGCCCGTCGCCCAGACGAAGGCCAGCAGAGTGTGGGCACGGGAGGCTTTCGTGAAGTGGGAGCAGGGCTGGGACCGCACAAGTGTCGGTAGCCGGCCCCCGAGGAACGCCGCTCAGCAGCAGTAAGCTAATGACCGACCCCATGGCGCCGGACGACATCCTCCGCGCATGCGGCTACCTCGAAGCGGTATGGCGCGGCAACGAGGCCGACACGGCCGCGCTCCTGCGGCACGAACCCGGAGAGACCCCGACAGCAGTCCTGCTGACCGACCTCGGCGAAAGCATCATGCAGCAGCTACTGCCCGCCCAGGCCGGCATCCACGACGGCATGCCCGACCACGAACTCGCAGCCGCGGCAGAGAAAATGCACACCGACCCGACTGTCCAGGTCTCCAGAGTCCTCCTGGAAACACTCAAGGCCCTCGCCCCGACCACAGCACCTGACCAGACCGAGATCATCGCCCGCGCCCTCATCAGCTACCCCCTCTCCATCAGCAAAGCCACCGAAGACGACGTCCTGCCCATGCTCGACACCCTGCGCCAAGCCGCAATCCAGCGCAGCAGCGGCCCGTCCAGTTGAAGAAACGGCTGCCGACATACCGCGGTCGGTACGGCCGGTGTCGGGGTCGGGACTGCCTGCGTGGTTAGTCATCGCGGCCCTGCCCAGGTCAGCTGCGGCAGCAGGAGAGCCAGCCGCCAGCCTTCTGAAACGGTCTGATCGACTTCCCGCTCCTGGCGCTCGCGCACTGGATGCGCACCGTTAGGGAAAGTGCACGGGCATCGTCAGTACGCGTTGCGGTGCCGTGGGAGCCATCAGGCACCCTCCCGGTGCAGGCACGTGCCTGACGGGGCGTGGAGGAAGCCGCCCGATGCCTGCGCCTGGACTTGGGCAGGATCGTCCGGGGTGCAGGCACCGGCGGTACTCAGCTGTCCCTGGCGCTCTTGGCGGAGGGGGGCAGTGCCAGATCGAGCAGGGCGTTGACGGTCTTGCCGTCCAGTTCGCTGTCGAGGTGGAAGGATCGTCGCAGGAGACGGCCGACCTTCTCGGGAGGGAGGCCGAGGCGCAGGCGGGCAATCAGGCAGATCTCGCCGAAGAGTCCCGGGGTGCGGTTCGGTTCCCGCTGGATGTACCAGTCGAGAAGCTTCACCACATCGGTCCTGATATCTCCGAGAGAAACCTCGCCTCCCTGCTCCCGGGCGCTCTCGACGTCTACGGCGAGGCCGCCGATGACAGCCTCGATCAGTGTCGTGTGCAGTGCCGAGACAGGAATCAGGCTCCCGGGGCCGTCCGTGAGGGCGACTGCTGGCACCTTGTGGCTAGTGCAGCACCGCGTTGATCCTTCGGGGGTCTGAGCGGTCAGGCGGGTGGGTCGCCGAGGTAGAGGCCGGCGGCGCAGTCGAGGGCGGCTTCG
>NZ_JBSFBQ010000086.1:0-22957 GCF_053593015.1 Streptomyces sp. NPDC002403
GCGCCGGCCCCTCAAGACCGAAGGTGTAGGCGATCCGGCCGGAGGCCACGCTCGCCGTGTTGCCCGTCGACAGATGCCCCTCGTAGCCCTCCGGTGCTCCGACGGCGTAGTCGCCGGCGATCACCCCGGCGAACACGCCGACCTGACCGCCGCGCAACGTCGACGGATCGATGCCGGCGTTCTCGAAGGTTTCCCACGTCGTCTGCACCAGGAGACGCTGCTGCGGGTCGGTCGCGGTCGCCTCGCGCGGGCTCATGCCGAAGAACTCCGCGTCGAACAGGTCCGCGTCGTACAGGAACGCGCCCTCCTGGACGTACGACTTGCCGTGGCGGTCGGGATCCGGGTCGAACAGCTCACCGAGATCCCAGCCGCGGTTGGTCGGCAACGGTCCCACCGCGTCCACTGCGGATTCGACCAACTGCCACAGCCGGTCGGGTGAGTCGGCGCCGCCCGGGTAGTGGCAGGCCATCCCGACGATGGCGATCGGGTCCTCGTCGAGCGACTGTGCCGCGTGGACCGGCTGAGCGGACGATGCCGCCGAAGCACCGAGCTCCCCGTCCAGGAACCCGGCGAGCGCGGTCGGCGTCGGGTAGTCGAACACCAACGTCGACGGCAGCCGGATGCCGAGCGCGTCGGCGATCCGGTTGCGGAGCTCGACCGAGGTGAGCGAGTCGAAACCCAGGTCCCGGAACGCCCGGCCGGCGCCGATGGTCTCGCTCCCCGCATGACCGAGCACAGCCGCGGCCTTGTCCCGTACCAGATCGAGCAGGGCGGCGGGACGCTCCGCGGGCGGTACCGCCGCCAGCCGGTCGACCCGGCCGCCACCCGTCCCGGCGACCCGGCGAGCGGGTGTGCCGGCCAGGCCGCGGAGCATCGGATGCACGGGTTCCCGCAAGGCCTTCACGTCGACCCGGGCACCGACGGCAAGCGCCCGGTCGGTGGCGAGCGCGGCGTCGAACAGGGCGAGTGCCTCGTCGTCACGCAGCGCGGGCAGACCGGCGCGGGCCATGCGCTCCAGGTCCTGGGCATCGAGGTGTTCGGTGATCCCGCTCCGCCGCTCCCACATCCCCCAGGCCACCGACACCGCGGGCAGTCCGAGCACGCGCCGGTGCTGGGCGACGGCGTCGAGCGCGGCGTTGGCGGCGGCGTAGTTTCCCTGGCCCGAGCTGCCGAGCACGCCCGCGAGCGAGGAGAACAGCACGAAAGCGGCCAGATCAAGATGCTTGGTCAGCTCGTGCAGGTGCCATGCCGCGTCGACCTTCGGGCGCAGTACCGCGTGCAGGCGCTCGGGAGTGAGCGCGGCCACGACGCCGTCGTCGACGACCCCGGCCGCGTGGACGACCGCGGTCAGTGGATGCTCCTGCGGGATGCCGGCGAGCACGGCCCGCAGCGCCTCCCGGTCCGCGACGTCGCACCGGACCACGCTGACCTCGGCGCCGAGCTCGGCCAGCACCCCCGGATCACCGCCGGAGCGGCTGAGCAGCACCAGGTTCCGCATGCCGTGCCGGCGTACGAGGTGCTCGGCGACCGTGCGGCCGAGGCCGCCCGTGCCCCCGGTGATCAGCACTGTGCCGTTCGGGTCGAGCGCGGCCGGGATCGTGACGACGACCTTGCCGACGTGCTTGGCCTGCCCGAGGAACCGGAGGGCGGCCGGGGCGTTCCGCACGTCCCACGAGGTGACCGGCAACGGGCTCAGCACGCCCGCTTCGAACAGGGCGACCAACTCGGTGAGCATCTCCTTGATCCGGTCGGGCCCCGCCTCGCCGAGGTCGAACGCCCGGTAGCGCACACCGGGATGCTCCTCGGCCACGTCGGCGGCGTCGCGGATGTCGGCCTTGCCCATTTCGACGAACCGGCCGCCGCGCGGCATCAGCCGCAACGACGCGTCGAGGAACCCCTCGGTCAGCGAGTTCAGCACCATGTCGAAACCCTCGCCGCCGGTCGCCGCCCGCAGCCGCTCCTCGAAGTCGAGGTCGCGCGACGAGGCGAGGCGGTCCTCGGACAGTCCGGTCGCCGGCCACTTGGCCTGGCTCGCCGTGCCGTACACGACCGCGCCCCAGTGTCTGGCGAGCTGGACGGCGGCCATCCCGACGCCGCCGGCCGCGGCGTGCACCAGCACCGACTCACCGGCCCGCAACCGGCCGACGTCGACGAGGCCGTAGTAGGCGGTGAGGAACACGATCGGCGTCGCCGCGGCCTCGGCGAAGGTGAATCCGGCCGGTATCCGGGTGACCAGCCGGCGGTCGGTCACCGAGAGGGGACCTGCGGCACCGGTGAACATGCCCATCACCCGGTCACCCGGCCGGAGGTCGGTGACTTCGGCACCGACCTCCACGACCACGCCGGCACCCTCGCTGCCGATCGTGGCCTCGCCCGGATACCTGCCGAGCGCGATCAGCACATCCCGGAAGTTCACGCCGGCGGCACGCATGGACACGCGTACCTCGCCGGACTCCAGTGGCGCGGTCGCCGCAGGGCAGGGCGCCAGCTCGACGCTGTCGGTGGTGCCCCGCTCGGCCGTGGCGTCGAGCCGCCACGGCTCGGCGGGCACGCACAGCCGGGAAGGGCCGCCCGGCGCGATCCGGGGAACGTGCGGGATCCCGCCGCGGATCGCGAGCTGGGGATGCTGGGCGGGAAGGCCGGGCGGGAGTTCCCCGTCGGTGTCCACGAGTACGAACCGGCCGGGGTGCTCGGCCTGTGCGGACCGCACCAGCCCCCACACCGCCGCCCGGGAGGGGTCGGCGACCCGGTCGCCGGGGGCGGCGGCGACGGCGTCGCGGGTCGCGATCACCAGCGGCGGCCCGTCCGCACCGAGACGATCCCGCACCACGCGCAGGGCCTCGTCCGGGGTCGTGCACCACACGACATCCAGCTGTTCGCCGGAGCCCGGCGCCACCGGCATCCACGCGATGTCCAGCAACCGGTCCGAGGTCAGGTTCCCCTGCGGGACCGGCCGCATGGTCAGCGATTCGACGGTCAGCACCGGCTCGCCGGCCGGATCGGTGCACACCAGCCGGTAGCCATCCGTCCCCAGCGGACGGATGTGCACCCGCAGTTCGGTCGCCGCGTCGGCGTGACGGTGCACTCCGGACCAGGCGAACGGCAGCCGGACCCGGTCGGGATCGGCGTCGCCGAGACCGATGGCGTGCAGCGCGGCGTCGAGCAGCGCGGGGTGCAGGCCGTAGCCCGCGCTGTCGATCCCGTCGGGCAGCCGCACCTCGGCGTACACCTCGGCGCCCGCTCGCCACGCGGCGCGCAACCCGTGGAACGCGGGGCCGTAGCCGTAGCCGGCCGCCGCGATGCCCGGGTAGAAGTCGTCGACCGGGACCGGTGCGGCCCCGGCGGGCGGCCACGCCATCCGGTCCTGCGCCGGTGCGCCGGTGCCGGTGAGGACACCGCTCGCGTGCCGGACCCACTCGCCGTCATCGATACGGGAATGGATGGTGACGGGCCGGCGCCCCGTCTCGTCCGCGCTGCCGGCAACGGCCTGGACGGCCACCGAATCCCGGTCCGGCAGGACGAGTGGGACCTCGATGGTGAGCTCCTCGATGCCGGCCGCACCGACCTGGTCGGCCAGATGGCCGGCCAGGTCGACGAACGCCGTGCCGGGGAGCAGCAAGGCACCCGCGATGGTGTGGTCGGCCAGCCACGGGTGCGACCGGGGAGAAAGCCGCCCGGTGCACACCACCTCGTCGCGCTCGGCCAGCCGGACCGTGGCCCCGAGCAGCGCGTGCCCGGCGCCGCCGCCCCCGCCCCGCCCGGCCAGCCAGTACCGGTCCCGGCGGAAGGAGTACGTCGGCAGCTCGATCCGGCGACCTCCCGTTGCGTCGAAGTACGCACCCCAGTTCACGTCGGCGCCGCGGACATGCAGCCCCGCGAGCGCCTCGGTGGCGGTGTGGTCCTCCGGCCGGTTCGCCCTGGCCACCGCCAGCAGCGCGACCCCCGGTTCGTCCCCGAGCACCGAGCCCGCCATCCCGGCCAGCACGGCGTCGGGACCGACCTCGACGAACGTCCCCGTACCCGCAGCGCGCGCCGCCCGTACGCCGTCGGCGAACCGTACGGTCGCGCGGACGTGCTCGACCCAGTATTCGGGTGAGCGCAGCAGGTCGGCCGGGACGACCTCACCCGTCACGTCGGACACCACCGCGATCTGAGGGTCCCGGTAGGTGAGGCTCTGGGCGACGGCACGGAACTCCGCCAGCATCGGGTCCATCAGGGGCGAGTGGAACGCGTGGCTGACCCGCAACCGCCTGGTCCGGTGCCCGCGTGCGGACAGTTCCTCCGCGAGCCGGAGCACCACGTCCTCGTCACCGGAGAGCACGCCGGCACGGTCGGTGTTGACGGCCGCCACCGCCACCCGGCCGGCCACCGGAGCCACCGCCTCGGCGAGGACATCCGCGCCCGCCTCCACCGCGACCATCGCGCCACCGGCAGGCAGCGCCCGCATGAGCCGGCCACGCGCGCCGACCAGGGTGCACGCGTCGTCCAGGGACAGCACACCGGCCACGTGCGCGGCGGCGATCTCTCCCACCGAGTGCCCGATCACCAGGTCCGGACGCACACCCCAGTGCGCGAGCAGCCGGCACATGGCGACCTCGAAGGCGAACAGGGCCGGCTGTGTCCACCCGGTGTCCTGAAGGTCATTCTCACGGTCCGCGTCCCACATCACCTCGCGCAGGCCGTCGAAGCGGTCCACGATCTCGTCGAACGCCGCGGCGAACACCGGGAACCTGGCGGCCAGGTCCCGGCCCATCCCGGCTCGCTGGCTTCCCTGACCGGTGAACAGGAAGGCCACGCCGCCGAGTTCACCCGCCTCGCCCTGACCGTCCACCCTGGTCAGAGCGGTGCGGAGACCGTCGTGGTCGGTGGCGACGACGGCGGCCCGGCGGGGCAGCGCGGTGCGGTGCCTGGCGAGGGTCACGGCGACGTCGACCGGATGGGTGCCGGGATGGTCGTCCAGATAGCGGGCGAGCGATTCGGCCTGGGCACGCACACCGGCGTCGTCCGGCCCGGACAGCAACCAGGGCACCGTGACCACCGGCGGGGCCGGGTCCGGCTCGGGGCCCGCCGGCGCCTCCTCCAGGATCACGTGCGTGTTCGTTCCGCTGATGCCGAACGAGGACACACCGGCCCGGCGCGGCCGGTCGACCGCGGGCCACGGAAGCGACCCGGTGAGCAACTCGACCTTGCCCTCGGCCCAGTCGACGTGCGGGGTCGGCGCGTCGATGTGCAAGGTCTTCGGCAGGGTGGCGTGCCGGATGGCCTGGACCGCCTTGATCACGCCGGCCACCCCGGCGGCCGCCTGGGTGTGCCCGAGCGTCGACTTGACCGTCCCCAGCCACAGCGGTTCCGCCCGGTCCCGGCCGTAGGTGGCCAGTACGGCTCTGGCCTCGATCGGGTCGCCGAGCGTCGTTCCGGTGCCGTGCGCCTCCACCAGATCGACATCGGCGGGAGACAGGCCGGCGTCGGCGAGGGCCTGCCGGATCAGACGTTCCTGTGCCGCGCCGTTGGGCGCGGTCAACCCGTTCGACGCGCCGTCGGAGTTCATGGCGGTGCCCCGCACCACTGCGAGCACCGGATGGCCGTGCCGCACGGCGTCCGAGAGCCGTTCGACCAGCAGCATGCCGGCGCCCTCGGCGAACGCGGTCCCGTCGGCCGCGGCGGCGAACGCCTTGCACCGGCCGTCCGGGGCCAGCCCGCGCTGCCGGCTGAACTCGGTGAACACCCCAGGAGTGGCCATCACCGTCACACCGCCGACCACCGCGAGCCCGCACTCACGCCTGCGCAGGGCCCGCACCGCGAGGTGCAGCGCGACGAGGGAGGACGAGCACGCCGTGTCCACCGTGAGCGCGGGGCCCTCGAAGCCGAAGGTGTACGCGATCCGGCCGGATGCCACGCTGGTCGTGGTCCCGGTGAGCAGGTGCCCACCGACCCCGTCCGCCGGCTCGTGCAGCCTGTTGGCGTAGTCCTGGGCGATCACGCCGACGTACACGCCGGTGTCGCTGCCGCGCAATGTGCCGATGTCCATGCCCGCGCGCTCGAAGAGCTCCCACGAGGTCTCCAGCAGCAGCCGCTGCTGCGGGTCGGTCGCGGCGGCCTCTCTCGCGCTCATGCCGAAGAACCCGGCGTCGAAGCGGTCCGCGCCGGTGACGAACCCGCCTCGGGTGACGTAGCTGTGGCCCGGCAGGTCCGGGTCGGCGTCGTACAGCGCATCGAGGTCCCAGCCGCGGTCGGCCGGGAACGGGCCGATCGCGTCGCCCTCGGCGGCGATCAGCTCCCACAGCTCTTCCGGCGAGCTCACATCGCCCGGGTACCGGCAGCTCATGGCCACGATCGCGATGGGCTCGCGGTCGGCGTCGGTGACCTCGCGCAACCGCTGACGCGTGCGGCTCAGGTCCGCGGTGACGCGCTTGAGGTAGTCGCGCAGCTTGTCCTCGGTGGTCACCGCACCTCCAAGTCGTTGTCGATGAAGTCGAAGATCTCGCCGTCCGACGCGGTCTCCAGCCGCTCGTCCACCCCGTCGGGCGGGGCGACGCCGGCGAGCAGGTCGCGCAGCCGGTCGGTGACCCGCAGCAGGGTGGCCGGGTCCTCCTCGCCGCGCAGTGCGGCGGCCACCCGGTCCAGCTCGTCGAGCACGGATGGCGATTCCTGCCGGGGAAGCAACCGGTCACGAAGGTGGGTGGCCAGTGCGCGGGGCGTGGCATGGTCGAACACCAGCGTCGCCGGGAGGGTGAGCCCGGTGGCCGCCGCGAGGCGGTTGCGCAGCTCGACCCCGGTCAGCGAATCGAACCCCAGCTCCTTGAACGCACGGGTGTCGGCCACCGCCTGGGTGCCGGCGTGGCCGAGCACGGCGGCAGCGGTGGATCGCACCAGGTCGAGCACCGCGTCGGACCTGGCACGCTCGGACAGGCCGATGAGCCGCGTGGACCACGAGGCGTCGGGTGCACCGGCGGTCCTGACCCGGGTGCGGGCCGTCCCGGCCAGGCCACGCAGGACCGGGGGTACGGCATCGGCCCCGCGCAGCGTCGCGGTGTCGATCACCGCCGGCACCACCACCGGCAGGGCGCTGCCGAAAGCCGCGTCGAACAGCGCGAGCACCTGCTCGTCGGACATGGCGGGCAGGCCGTCGCGGGCCAGCCGGTCGCGGTCCGCGTCGTCGAGATGACCGGTCATACCGCTCGGTGTGGCCCACAGACCCCACGCCATCGACGTGGCGGGCAGTCCTTCGGAGTGCCGCCGTCTGGCGAGGCCGTCGAGGAACGCGTTCGCCGCGGCGTAGTTGGCCTGCCCCGGGCCGCCGAGCGTACCGGCGAGCGAGGAGAACAACACGAACGCCGACAGGTCGAGATCACGGGTCAGTTCGTCGAGGTGCACCGCGGCGTCGACCTTGGGGCGCAGCACGGCCTCCAGATCCTCCGGGGTGAGCCTGTCCACGGTGGCGTCGCGCAGCACCCCCGCCGCGTGGATCACGGCCGTGAGCGGGTGCTCGGCCGGGATGGCCGCGAGCACCCCGGCCATGGCGTCGCGGTCGGCGGCGTCCGCCTTGACGATCGTCACCTCGGCGTCCAGATCGGACAGATCGGCCGCGCGGCCGGACCGGCTCACCAGGACCAGGTTGCGCACGCCGGCGGTGGCGAGGTGCCGGGCGACGAGGGTGCCGAGGCCCCCGGTGCCGCCGGTGATCAGCACCGTGCCGGCCGGGTCGAGCGGTGCCGGGACACGCAGCACCACCTTGCCGATGTGACGCGCCTGGCCGAGGTGGCGGTACGCGTCGGGGGCGTGCCGGATGTCCCATGCGGTGACCGGCAGCGGCCGCAGTACGCCGGCCTCGACGAGGTCGCGGAGTTCGGCGAGTATCTCGCCGATCCGGTCGGGGCCGGCCTCGGCGAGGTCATAGGCGCGGTAGCCGGGCAGCCCGGTACGGATGTCGGTCTTGCCGAGTTCGAGGAACCGGCCGCCCGGCCGCATGGTCCGCAGCGAGGCGTCGACGAAGGGGCCGGCCAGCGAGTTCAGCACGATGTCCAGGTCCGCGAACCGGTCGGCGAAGTCGAGGTCGCGCGAGGAGGCGAGCCGGTCGGCCGGGATGTCCAGTGCGGACCACTTGGCCGGGTGCGCGGTGCCGAACACGTCGAGACCGAGGTGGCGGGCCAGCTGGGTGGCGGCCATCCCGACCCCGCCGGCCGCCGCGTGCACCAGGATCCGCTCGCCCGGCCGCGCGGCGCACAGGTCGACCAGGCCGTAGTAGGCGGTCAGGAACACGATCGGCATGCCGGCGGCCTCGGCGAACCCCGTGCCGCGCGGCATCCGGGTGACCAGACGCCGGTCGGTGACCGTCACCGGGCCGGCGCCACTCGCGAACAGGCCCATCACCCGGTCACCGGGGGCCAGGTCGGTCACGTCCGGTGCGACCTCGGTGACCACGCCGGCGCCCTCGGTGGCCGCGGCCCGGTCGTCGTCGGGCACCATGCCCAGGGTGATCAGCACGTCCCGGAAGTTCACGCCGACCGCACGCACGGAGATGCGGACCTGACCGGGTGCCAGGGGATGTGCGGCCTCGGGACACGGGACCAGACGGAGCCGGTCGAGGCTGCCGAGCGCACCCCGGGCCAGCCGCCACGGTCCGGCGGGCACCGGCATTCCCTCGTCGGCGCGGGCCAGTCCGGGTGCCATGGCGACACCGTCCCGCACCACCAGTTGCGGTTCGCCGGTGCCGGCCACCCCGGCCGGCGCCTCATCGGTGTCCAGGAGGGCGAACCGGCCGGGGTGCTCGGTCTGCGCGGTGCGGATCAGCCCCCACACGGCCGCACCGACGGGGTCGACCGCCCCGGCTCCCTCGGCCCGCCCGGTCACCACCGTCACGGGTGGACCCTCGCCGGCGTGGTCGCGCACGAGTCGGAGCGCCCGGGTGGTGGCCGCGCGAACGTCGGTTTCCGTCGTGAAGTCCGCGACGACGCGGTCCGCGTCCTCGGTGGCCTCGGCCTCGACCCAGTCGAGCGCGTACAGCGGTGGCCGGACGGTCAGCGAGCCGGCGGCGAACGGCCGCACGGTCAGGGCACCGATCTCCAGCACCGGTTCGCCCTGTTCGTCGGTGATCAGCACGGAGACGGTGTCACCGTCGACTTCGGTCAGCCGGACCCGGACCCGGGTGGCACCGACCGCGTGCAGGGTCACGTCGCGATAGTTGAACGGCAGCCGCGCCGCTCCGTCGAGCGCCGCGGCGTGCAGCGCGGCGTCGAGCAGGGCCGGATGCACGCCGAACGCGCCGGGTTCGACGGGCAGCTCCACCTCGGCGTAACGCACCCGGTCGCCCTGCCAGGCCGCCACCAGGCCGCGGAACGCCGGGCCGTAGCCGAGACCGGCCTCGGCGAGCCGCTCGTAGGCGCCGCGGAGGTCCAGTTCCGTCGCTTCCTCGGGTGGCCAGGACAGGGGCGGCAGGGGGGTGCCGGTGTCCGGCGCGAGGAGACCGGAGGCGTGGACGGTCCACTGCTCGTCGCCGCCGCTGTGGATGCTGATCTCGCGGTGACCGTTTCGTTCCGCGCCGACCACCACCTGCACGCGCACGGACTCCGTCCCGGGCAGCGGCAGCGGCTGGTGCAGGGTCAGCTCGGCGATGCGGCCGCAGCCGGTCAGGTGCCCGGCATGAGCCGCCAGCTCCACGAACGCGGCACCGGGCAGTAGCGGCGTATGCGACACCGCGTGGTCGGCGAGCCACGGCTGGCGGGGGAGCGACAGCAGTCCGGTGAGGACGGTCTCGCCGGTGTGCGCAGTGTCGACCACGGCCTTCAGCAGGGGGTGGTCGGCCTGCCCGAGACCGAGATCGGTGACGTTGCCGGCCACGGTGTCGACCCAGTACCGGCTGCGCTGGAACGGATAGCCGGGCAGGTCCACCGGTGCGGTGGGCTCGATGAGGGTCGCCCAGTCGATGTCCGCGCCGTGGACGTATGCCTCGGCGGCCGCGGCACGGAACCGGCGCAGGTCGCCCTCGTCCCGCCGTAGGGTGCCGACGGCGGTGTGGTCGAGGCCGACGGCGAGCACCGGGTGCGGGCTCACCTCGATGAACAGGCCGTGCCCCGCGTCCGCGAGCGCCGTCGTGGCCTGCGCGAAGCGCACCTGCTCGCGGAGGTTGCGGTACCAGTAGTCACCGTCCAGGGCGGACGTGTCGATGAGTTCACCGGTCAGGGTGGAGTAGAAGGGCACGCTCGACGGCCGGGGTGCGACGCCCGCGAGCGCGGTACGCAGCTCGTCCTGGATCTGCTCGACCTGCGGGGAGTGGGACGCGTAGTCCACGGGCACCCGTCGCGCGCGGATGTCCCTCTTCGCGCACAACGCCATCAGGTCGTCGAGCGCGTCGTTCTGTCCGGAGACGACGGTCGACATCGGACCGTTGACGGCCGCGACGCCGGCCCCGGCACCGAGCAGCGCCTCGACCTCCTTCGCCGGCAGTGCCACCGACACCATGCCGCCCCCGCCGGCGAGTGCGGTGAGGGCCCTGGACCGCAGGGTGACGATCCGGGCGGCATCCTCGATACCGAGGGCTCCCGCGACATAGGCCGCCGCGATCTCCCCCTGCGAGTGCCCGACGACGGCGTCCGGCCGGACGCCGACCGACTTCCACAGTTCGGCGAGGGAGACCATCACGGCGAACAACGCCGGCTGCACGATGTCGACCCGGTCGAGCGGGCCGGCCAGCTCCTCGGCCAGGTCCCAGTCGACGAACGGGCCCATCGCCTCTGAGCAGCGGCGGATCGACTCGGCGAACACCGGCGACTCGTTCATCAGCCCGGTCGCCATGCCCACCCACTGCGACCCCTGCCCGGGGAAGACGAACGCGCAGCGCCCGTCCTGCGCGACCCCTCGGACCAGGCCGGGAGCCGGGCGGTCCTCGGCCAGCGCACGCAAGGCGGCCTGCCTGTCGTCGAACAGCGCGGCCCGGTGGCGGAAGTGCGCCCTGCGCGTGGCCAGTGTGTGGGCGACAGCACCGGGATCGGTGGCCGCCATGCCCGCCAGCTCCTCGGCACGTTGTCGCAGGGCCGGCGCCGAGCCGGCCGACAGCACCCACGGCGCGTCGGCGGTTCCCGGCGACACCGCTGTGTCGGGGCCCTGCTCCAGTACGACGTGGGCGTTGGTGCCGCTGATGCCGAACGACGACACCGCGGCCCGCCTCGGCCGGTCGGCGGTGTCGTCGGGGCCGGGCCACGGGGTGTGCTCGGTCAGCAGCGACACCCCGCCCGAGGCCCAGTCCACGTGCGGGGTCGGTTCATCGATGTGCAGGGTCTTCGGCAGCATTCCGTGCCGCATGGCCTGCACCATCTTGATCACACCGGCGACCCCGGCGGCGGCCTGGGTGTGGCCGAGGTTGGACTTGAGCGATCCCAGCAGCAGCGGGGTCGGCCGGTCGCGGCCGTACGTGGCGAGCAGGGCCCCGGCCTCGACCGGATCACCGAGCGTCGTGCCGGTCCCGTGCGCCTCGACCGCGTCCACCTCGGCAGGGGTCAGGCCCGCGTCGGCCAGCGCGTCGCGGATGACCCGTTCCTGCGAGGGGCCGTTGGGTGCGGTGAGCTGGCTGCTCGTGCCGTCCTGGTTGACGGCACTGCCGCGCACGACGGCGAGGACCGGGTTCCCGTCCCGCTGGGCGTCGGAGAGCCTGCGCAGCATGAGGACGCCGGCGCCCTCGGCCCAACTCGTGCCGTCGGCCGCCGCGGCGAACGGCTTGCAGCGCCCGTCCTTCGCCAGGCCGCGCTGCCTGCTGAACTCGATGAAGGTGTCGGGGGTCGCCATCACCGTCACCCCGCCCGCCAGCGCGTGATCGCACTCGCCGCGCCGCAGCGACTGCACGGCGAGGTGGATGGCGACCAGGGAGGACGAGCACGCGGTGTCGATGGTGAGCGCGGGGCCCTCGAAACCGAAGGTGTAGGAGATCCGGCCGGAGGCGACGCTGCCCGCGCTGCCGCTGCCGAGGTAGCCCTCGTACTCCGCGGGCATGGGACGCAGCCGGGCGGCGTAGTCGTCGTACATCACGCCTGTCCACACGCCGGTCCGGCTGCCGCGCAGATCCGCCGGGTCCATCCCGGCCCGCTCCACCGCCTCCCAGGCGATCTCCAGGAGCAGCCGCTGCTGCGGGTCGGTCGCCGCGGCCTCGCGCGGGCTCATACCGAAGAACTCCGCGTCGAACTCGTCCGCGTCGTGCAGGAACCCGCCCTCGCGTACGTAGGACCGCCCGTGCCGGTCGGGGTCCGGGTCGTGCAACTCGCCGAGCGGCCACCCCCGGTTGGCCGGGAACGGTGTGATCGCGTCGACACCGCCGGACACCAGTTGCCACAACTGGTCCGGGTCGCGTACGTCTCCCGGATACCGGCAGGCCATCGCCACGATCGCGACCGGCTCGGCCGCTCTGGCCTCGACCTCGGCCAATTGTCGTCGGGTGTCGCGCAGTTCGGCGGTCGCCCGGCGCAGATAGTCCCGGAGCTTGTCCTCGGCGGTCAGTTGGGTGGTCACGAATGAAAGGCTCACGGCGCGGGCTAAGGAGCCCCTTGCAACCGTCTAAAGGCTTTAGGGCGGGCGAAGGTTGCGGTTAGCGGGTGTGGCGAGGCTGGGCGGCACCACCATCAGTCGCTGCCGGGAAGGGACGATCATGACCGAAGCGCCGGAGATACCGGCCACGCTCGAGGAACGCATCCGGAACTGGAGCATCTACGCGCCGTGGTTGCAGCAGTCCACCGTCGAGCACTGGGAGGAGATGCGCGCACACGCGCCGATCGTCCGGTCCGAGCAGCACGGCGGGTTCTGGATCCTCACCAGGTACGAGGACATCGAGTGGGCGGCGAAGAACCCGGACATCTTCTCCAGCGCCGAGCTCACCGTGCCGCACCGGAGGATCTTCCACGAGAAGCTGATCCCGATCCAGCTCGACGGGGATGTCCACCGCAAATGGCGACAGACGCTCGCCGAGCTGTTCAACCCGAGCGCGGTCAATCACTTCACCCCGCAGCTGCGCCAGGCGACCATCGACACCGTCGAGCCGATCGTCCGCAAGGGACGGTGCGAGCTGATCTCCGAGTACGCCTCGGTGCTCCCGTCCGAGGCGTTCCTGATCGCGTTCGGAATCGGTCGCGAACACCTCAAGGCGTTCGTGGACCACAAGGACTGGCTGCGCCGGGTCGGCATCCCCAGCGCCCGTACCGACGAGGAACTGCGCGCGGCGAACAAGCCGCTGTGGGACTTCTTCGGAGCGGCCATCGACCGGCGCAGGGCCGAGGGCACCGAGGGCAGGCGGGATGTGATCAGCAGGCTGCTGCACGCCACCTACGACGGGCGCCCGCCGACCCGTGACGAGATGATCAACGCGTTGTTCGTCGCGATGCTCGCCAGCCTGGACACCACCTCCTCCCAGCTGAGCCTGGTCTTCCGGTACCTGGCCACGGACCCGGAGGCACAGCGCACGGTCGTGGAGTCCCCGGAGTCCATCCCGCGCATCGTCGAGGAGCTGATCCGGCACGAACCGGTGTCCACCACCGGCCGGGTGGTGACCCGCGATGTCGAGCGGCACGGGGTCACCCTGCGCGAGGGCGACCGGGTGCTCATGTCCTGGGGCATGGCCGGGCGGGACCCGGACGTCTTCACCGACGCCGGCCGAGTCGACTTCGACCGCCAGGTGACCCGGCACCTCGCCTTCGGTGCGGGCCCGCACCGCTGCCTCGGCATGCACCTCGCCCGCCGGATCATCCAGCTGGCCGTGGAGGTCTGGCACGAGAGGATCCCGAACTACCACCTGACCCCCGGGACCGAGCCGACGCACCACTACTCACCGGCACTCGGCGTGTTCGACCTCGACGTCACCGTGGGAGCCCCGGCATGAAGGTGCGCGTCGACCCGGAACTGTGCATGGGGCACACCATGTGCCAGGCCCGTGCCGCCGAGGTCTTCCGGCTCTCCGATGAAGGCTTCAACGAGATGGGCGAGTTCGATGTCCCGGACGGGCTGGCCGCCGCGGTCCGCCGGGGCGCCGTAGCCTGCCCCGAACGGGCGATCACCATCCTCGACGGGCAGGACGGGACGTAGGGGCTTTCGTTCGGATCACGCCGGGCTCGCGGGGTCTGGCCTGATCCGGACGAAAGGCCCTAACGCTTCTTGTCCGTGAGGGCTTCCAGGCACGGCTTCATCACGTCGGCGATGCGTTCCGGGTCGACCGTGCGGAGCGGGTCGAGTTCGAGCAGGTGGCGACCGATGGTGATGCCGAGCAGCGTGCTGACCGTCAGCGCGGCCCGCAGTTCCGCGTCGTCGCCGCCGATGACGTCGCTGATCTGGGTGAGCTGGCGGGTGTTGGCCGCGCGGACCTGCTCGGCCGCCTCCGGATAGGTCAGCATCGAGCGCAGCAGGGCCAGCGAGGTGTCGGGCACCTCGCCGAGCTTGACGCCGAGGATGCCGAGCAGCAACTCGGCCAGCTTCTCCTGGCCGCCCTCCATCGCCTCCTGCGACGACACCGTGATCGCCCGCCGGAACAGCTCGTCCTTGCTGCCGAAGTGCTGCATGACAAGTGCGGGGTCGACCTGGGCCTTGGCCGCCACCGCGCGGATGGTGGTCCGGTCGTAGCCGGACTCGCTGAACAGCGCGCGTGCGGCGGCGAGGATCCGTTTGGCTGTCAGCGCACGTCGTTGGGCGCGGGGCAGTTGTTCCTCGGATCTGGTCACGGTGCCACTGTACCGAAGTTCGCACAACAGGCGTTGACTGAAATCTGGTGCCACTTGTAGGGTCATTCACTCATCATCCGTTGAGTGAATGGAGACTCGCGTGGCAACGTCCACGACAACCGCCGAGCGGACGGAGCTGATGCGTGTCCTGCCCGGCCTGCTGTTAGCGATGTTGCTCGCCCAGCTCGACGCGATGATCGTCAGCACGGCGCTGCCGACCATCGTGGGTGAGATGGGCGGGGTGGATCAGCTCTCCTGGGTCGTCACCGCGTACACCCTGGCCACGCTGGCCTCGACGCCGTTGTACGGCAAGTTCGGCGATCTCTACGGTCGCAAGTGGATCCTGGTCTTTGCGATCGTGGTCTTCATGCTCGGCTCCGCACTGTGCGGCGCGGCTCAGACCATAGGCCAGCTCATCGCGTTCCGCGCACTGCAGGGAATCGGCGCGGGCGGCCTGCTGGTCGGGGTCATCGCGATCATCGGGCACCTGGCCACCCCTCGCGAGCGCGGAAAGTTCCAGAGCTTCATCGCCGCGCTCGGCGCCGTCGCGATGATCGGCGGGCCGCTGATCGGTGGCTTCCTCACCGACGTGGCGTCCTGGCGGTGGGCGTTCCTGATCAACCTGCCGATCGGCGCGATCGCGCTGGTGATCGTCGTGACCCGGCTCAACCACGTCGGGCAGCGGGTCGAGCACAAGATCGACTACCTCGGCGCGCTGCTGGTCGCCCTGTTCGCCGTCGCGATCGTCCTGGTCACCAGCTGGGGAGGGGTGAAGTTCGACTGGGACTCGCCGCAGATCCTGCTGCTCGCCGCGGCCGGCGTGGTGGTGTTCGTCGCGATGCTGCTGGTGGAACGCAGGGCCGCCGAACCAGTGCTTCCCCTGCGGCTGTTCGCCATCCGGAACTTCAGCATCGCCCAGGTCCTGACCTTCCTGGTCGGGTTCGCGATGTACAGCATGGTCGCGTTCCTGCCGCTGTACCAGCAGTCGGCGCACGGCTATTCGGCCACCAGCAGCGGCCTGCTGCTGCTGCCGATGCTCGGGGCGTCGCTGGTCACCACCATGTACTCCGGCACCCTGCTGACCAAGACCGACAACCACCGGGCGATCCTCATCGGCGGCAGCTTCCTGTTCGCCGCCGGCCTGTGTCTGCTGCTGCTGGTCGACCAGGGCACGAGCGAGCTGCTGTTCTCGCTCTACATGATCGTCTTCGGCCTCGGGCTCGGCGTGCTCTTCCAGGTCACCGTGGTCACCGCCCAGAACAGCGTCGAGCGCGCGAACATGGGGGTGGCCAGCAGCACGGTCACCTTCTCCCGGTCCATCGGTGGTTCGTTCGGTGTGGCGTTGTTCGGCTCGGTGTTCACCGGGCGCCTGCTGGACGGGCTGGCACAGCGCCTGCCGGCCGACGAATACGCGCGGCTGGCCGGTGGGTCGGGGCGGCTCGACCCCGCCGGCATCGAGGGGCTCGCGGACTCGGTGCGGGAGGGATACATAGCTTCCGTCGTCGATGCCACTCACATGCTGTTCGTGTGGGCGGCTCCCTTCGGGGTGCTGGCCTTCCTGATCGCCTTCGCGGTCCGGGCACACAAGACGGCCGAATAGGAGGTGGTCACATCATGGGCGCCCGCCGGGTGCCCATGATGTGACCACCATGAAGCGAAAGCGGCCCGGAACCGGTTCCCCAACCGGTTCCGGGCCCTTTTGGCGCTGCGGACAGGCCGGCGCCTCGGACCGGGCCGGCGCTTTAGACCAGGCGTAGGCGTCCCTTAGCGAACCTCTCGATTCTTGTGCTGACTTTGGACACCAGAGAGGGGCGAGTCATGACGCAGACAGCCTTCGAGCTGCCGGGTTCCGCAGGCCGTATCAACACGCTGTTCGGTGGCAAGCTGCCGGTCGAGAGCATCTACGGGCCGCACGGTTCCCAGATCTACAACCACTTCACCCGCAACGACCGCGCGGAGATCGACGACATGCTGCGCGTGTCCGAGCCGCACTCGGGGCCGGTGCTGGAGCTGGCATGCGGCAACGGCCGGACGACAATACCGTTCCTGGAGGCGGGCTACGACGTGGTCGGCCTCGACTCCTCGCCCGACATGCTGGCCCGGCTGTCGGACCGGCTCACCGAGTCCGGCCGGCCCGAGCTGGGGGACAAGCTCGAGACCGTCGAGGGGGACATGAGCTCGTTCTCCCTCGGCCGCACCTTCGGCATCGTCCTGCTCGGCATGACCACCGTGTGGAACCTCGACGAGGAGCACCGCGCCGGTCTGTTCCGCTCCGTGCGTGAGCACCTGGCCGAGGACGGCCGGTTCCTGCTGACGCTGCTGGAGTTCCCCGGCCTCGACGACTCGGCGGCCCCGTTCGAGACCATCGTGGCCACCGACGCCCACGACAGCGTCGCCCCGGTCTCGGTCACCATGATCGAGCACGTCGACCCCGGCGAGCGGCGGCGGCTGACCAGCTTCGTGACCCATCGCGTCGTGGACGGCGCCGTCACCGACAGCCGGATCTACACCGCGTGGACCCACCTGATCACCCCGGCGATGCTGACCGAGGAGATCGAGAGCGCCGGGCTGCGCGTGCGCGAGATCCACGAGGTCAGTGTGCGCAACCAGATCATGAAGCACAGCGCCTACGTCGGGCGGCGCCGGGTGCTGCTCGAGGTCTCCCACTAGGGCCGGCGCATGTCCAACGAACTCGATTCCGTGACCGCGACGCCGGGATCGGCGTCCGCGGTCGAGGGGCAGGGGACGGCGGTCTCGCTCGCGTTGATCGTGGGCTGTCAGCTGATGGTCGCGATAGGGTTCTCGTCGCTGAACATCGCCCTGCCGGCGATCAGATCCGGGCTGAACCTCTCGCTCAGCGAACTGTCGTGGGTGACCAACCTCTACATGCTCACCTTCTCCGGCCTGCTGCTGCTCGGCGGCCGGGCGGGCGACCTGCTCGGCCGACGCCGTGTGTTCCTGGCGGGCATCGCGGTGTTCACGGTGTCCTCACTGGTCGGCACGCTGGCCGACTCGTCGGCGATGCTGCTCGTCGCCCTGGTCGGACAGGGTGCGGGCGCCGCGTTCGCCGAGCCTGCCTCGCTCTCCCTGATCGCGGTCAATTTCACCGAGGGCAGTCGCCGCGACCGGGCGCTCGCGGTGTTCGCCACCGCGGCCGGGCTCGGCCTGGCCGTCGGTCTGCTCGTCGGCGGCCTGCTCAGCGAGATCTCCTGGCGGGCGGCGTTGTTCGTGAACGTCCCGCTCGGACTGATCATCCTCGTGGGCACGCCGTTCGTGCTGCGGGAGTCCCCGCGCAACCGTGGCCGGTTCGACGTGGGCGGCGCACTGACGGTGACCTTCGGCGTCGTTGCGCTGGTGTTCGGGCTGACCAGGGCCGGCTCGGCCGGGTGGAGCGACGGGTGGGTGCTCGGCTCGTTCGTCGCCGCAATCGTGCTGCTGGTGTCGGCGGTCCTGGTCGAAGCGCGGGCGAGCCACCCCCTGGTGCCCTTGCACCTGTTCAGGAACGGGCGACGGGCGACGGCGTACATCAACACCGTGCTCGTCGGCACGGTCGGCGCGGCGATGCTGTTCTGCCTGACCCAGTTCCTGGAGGACATCGTGGGGTTCAGCCCGATCGAGGCCGGCTTCGCGTTCCTGCCGCTCGCGGTGACCCTGTTCTGCGCGGCCGTCGCCACACCGAGGCTGATCGCCCTGCGCGGGGCGAAAGCGGTCGTCGTCGCCGGGGCGGCCTCGCTGACGGCGGGCACGCTCTGGCTGTCGTTCCTCAGCCAGGACACCTCGTACGCGGCGGGTGTGCTCGGCCCGCTGCTGCTGATCGGGGCGGGGCAGGGCAGCAGTGTCACCGCGCTCAACTCGCTGATCCTGGCCGGGGTTCCGCATGGTGACTCCGGCGCGGCCTCCGGCCTGCAGCAGAGCACGATGCGCATCGGCGCATCGCTCGGGCTGGCGGCCACGGTAACCATGATCAGTACGGTCGGCCGCGCGGCGCCGGGTGAGGACGGCGCTTCGATAGCACGGGCGCACGAGATCATGGCCGACGGGTTCGGGCGGGCCTTCGCCCTGTCGAGCGCGCTCATCGCCGTCGGCCTGGTGATCGCGGTGTTCCTGTTGCGCGACAACCATTCGGTGGCCCGACCGCAGGAGAAGCCCTTGTCCTACCGGTCATGACCGGTGGCCCAACGGCTTCCCGGTTCGACGTTCGACGTCGTCGGTCACCCGACCTGCTGAGGTCTCCGGGACCCGACGACAGCATGTGACGCGGCCGTTCTCCACGCTTCGAGATCTCGATCGACGAAGCGATGGAGAACGGCCGTTGTCGATGCGTCTCCTCGTCACGGTCGACCGGCGGATCGCGCCCCCGCGCCGGGACCCGGCCGCACGAGGTCGTGAAGTGTCCCTCCGAGAAAGGGCACTTGGAGCGGGGCGACCCCGGGATCCCGACCGTGACGGACTCCGGCCACGATGTCGACCGTCTCTCCCGTCCCCCACCCGCTGGGTGAGGAGGACGCGCACAGCAGCCGAGGCCCTCGCATGACGTCCCCCTCCGCCACCAGCGAGGGTGAGACAGTGCCGTTGAACCGGCACACCCGTTCACCTTGAACTTTAGGGACCGGCAAGGCCGTCGCAAGAGGGGGCTAAGACGCCCGGCCGACACTGGTGCCCGTCAAGGAAGGTTCCGCACGTTTCGCAGCGGCCCAGCTCGTTCACCGTCTGTGCCGCAGCCGCCGCAAGCCCCGGACACGACCGGTACGAGGACATTGCTCCATCGGCTGATCGGGCGACTGAATCCACGGTAAACGCACCGACCTCCCTTGACTGGGCACTGGCCGGAAGAGTCGAGCGAAGGCGGGGTTGCTGGATGGCCGAGGGGATTGCCGAGAACGCGGTCGCGATTGTGGGCGTCTCGTGCCGGTTGCCGGGCGCGGAGGATCCCGCCGCGTTCTGGCGGCTGTTGCTGGCCGGCGAGCACGCGATCGCCGAGGTCCCTTCCGGCCGGTGGACACCGACGCCGATGACCAGGTTCGGTGCCTTCCTGCCGGAAGTCGACCGGTTCGACGCCGCGTTCTTCGGCATCAGTCCACGTGAGGCCGCACTGCTGGACCCGCAGCAGCGGCTCATGCTCGAACTGGCATGGGAGGCCGCGGAGGACGCCGGAGTCCCGCCGACGAGCCTGCGCGGCGGCCGGACCGGCGTCTTCGTCGGTGCGATGTGGGACGACTACGCATCGATCGTCCGCAACGCCGGGATGATCGGCCGGCACGCGATCACCGGGGTGCACCGCGGCATCCTCGCCAACCGGGTGTCCTACGTGCTCGGACTGCGGGGCCCGAGCCTCACCGTCGACACCGCGCAGTCCTCGTCGCTGGTAGCGGTGCATCTGGCGGTCGAGAGCCTGCGGCGGGGAGACTGCGAGACCGCGATCGCCGGTGGGGTGAACCTCAACCTCTTCGCCGACAGCGCGCTGATGGCAGCCCAGTTCGGTGGCCTGTCCCCTGACGGCCGCTGCTATACCTTCGACGCGCGCGCCAACGGTTACGTACGTGGCGAAGGCGGTGGCGCGGTGCTGCTCAAGCCACTGGCCAGGGCGGTCGCCGACGGCGATGACATCTACTGTGTGATCCGCGGCGGTGCGGTCAACAACGACGGTGCGACCGACGGCCTGACCGTGCCGAGCGCGGCGGCACAGCAGGACGTCGTCGAGCGGGCCATGCGCGACGCGGGCGTGCGCGCGGCCGATGTGCGGTACGTCGAGCTGCACGGAACCGGCACACCCGTCGGCGATCCGATCGAGGCGACCGCGCTCGGCGCCGCGCTCGGCGGTGACCGGGCCGAGCCGCTGCTCGTCGGGTCGGCCAAGACCAACGTCGGGCACCTGGAGGGCGCGGCCGGAATCGTCGGCCTGCTGAAGGCCACCCTGAGCATCCGGCACGGAGAGCTGCCGGCGAGTCTGAACTTCACCGAACCCAACCCGCGCATCCCACTCGACGAGCTGCGCCTCAGCGTGGTCACCGAGTCGAGGACGTGGCCGGGACCCGCGGTCGCCGGGGTCAGCTCCTTCGGCATGGGCGGCACCAACTGCCATCTCGTCCTGGCCGGGATCGAGAGGCAGGAAGGCGTGCCCCGGCCGCCCGCCCCGGCCGCCGGGCCGTGGGTCCTGTCCGCGCGCTCGCCGGCCGCGCTTCGGGCGCAGGCCGGACGCCTGCTGGACGCCCTGCCCGCCGGTGAACCCGACGATGTCGGGCTGTCGCTCGCCACGACCAGGTCGGCGTTCAAGTACCGGGCCGCCGTTCTCGGCCAGGATCCCACTGCTGGGCTCGCCGCGCTCCGCGACGGCACGGAGTCCCCGTCCGTCCTCACCGGACAGGCCGGGGCGGGTGGTGGCACGGCGTTCCTGTTCACCGGTCAGGGCAGCCAGCGCGCCGGCATGGGCCTGCAACTGCGTGAGCAGTCACCCGTGTTCGCGGCAGCGTTCGACGAGGTGTGCGCCGAGCTCGACCGGCACCTCGACCGGCCGATGGCCGCGGTCATCGCCGACGGTGCGGCCCTGCAGCAGACCGGTTACGCGCAGCCCGCCCTGTTCGCCGTCGAGGTCGCGCTGGCCCGGTTGCTCGAACACTGGGGCATCCGCCCGGACATCCTGTGCGGACACTCCATCGGGGAACTGGTCGCCGCGCACCTGGCCGGCGTGCTCGACCTGCCGAGCGCGGCGGCCCTGGTGGCCGCGCGTGGGCGGCTGATGCAGAAGCTTCCGCCCGGTGGTGGGATGGCGGCGATCGAGGCCGCCGAGGACGAGGTCCGGCCGGTGGTGCGGGAGTTCCCGGGCGTGGACGTCGCCGCGGTGAACGGCCCACAGGCGACCGTCGTCTCCGGGGACCTGGACCAGGTGGCGGAAGTCGCCGCCCTGTTCCGCGAGCGGGACAGGCGGACCAGCTCGTTGCGGGTGAGCCACGCATTCCACTCCGGGCTGATGGATCCCATGCTCGAGGAGTTCCGCCGGGTCGCGGAGGGGCTCGACTACTCGTCTCCCTCGATTCCGGTGCTGTCCAACGTCACGGGGACACTGGCCGGGGACGAGCTGGCCACACCCGGCTACTGGGTGCGGCATGTGCGGGCGACCGTCCGGTTCGGCGACTGCGTGCGCCTGCTGCAGGACCACGACGTCACGGCCTGTGTCGAGCTCGGCCCCGATGCCGTGCTGAGCGCGATGGCCCGGCCGTCCCTCCCGGACACCGTGCAGGTGATCCCGACCCTGCGCCGTGATCACGAGGAGCTGCCGGCACTGCTGACGACGCTCGGCCGGGCGTTCACCGCCGGAGTCGAGGTGGACTGGCGGGCCGTGTTCGGGCGGGCCGAGCGGGTACGCCTGCCTACCTATGCCTTCCAGCGGGAACGGCACTGGGTGGACACCGGGGAGGTGCCGCCGGCCGCACCGCAGACGGAGGTGTCGTTCGCCGGCAGGCTCGCCGAGGCGAGCAAGGACGAGCAGGACACCATGCTGCTCGACCTGGTCCTCAGTACCACCGCGACCGTGCTGGGACACGTGACGTCGGACGCGGTGGACGTGGAGCGGGCATTCCGGGAGCAGGGGTTCGACTCGCTGACCGCGGTCGAGTTCGGCAACCGGCTCTCCGTGACCACCGGGCTGCGGCTGCCGTCCAGTCTGCTCTTCAACTACCCGACGCCCATGGCGTTGACCGAGCATCTGTATGCCGAGCTGGTCGGCGACCGGGCCGTCGCCGAGCCGGTCGCGCCGGCACGGGTCGCCGACGACGATCCGATCGCCATCGTCGGGATGGCCTGCCGCTATCCGGGAGGGGTCGCCAACCCGGCGGACCTGTGGGAGTTCGTGGCCGGTGAGCGGGACGCCATCGGTTCCTTCCCCACCGACCGGGGCTGGGACCTCGACGCGCTGTTCGACCCCGACCCGGCCGCGCGCGGGAAGTCGTACGTGCGGGAGGGCGGCTTCCTGTCCGACGCCGCCGGGTTCGACGCGGAGTTCTTCGGCATCGGTCCGCGCGAAGCGGCGGCGATGGATCCGCAGCAGCGGATCCTGCTCGAGGTCTCGTGGGAGGCGCTGGAGCACGCGGGTGTCGAGCCGAAGTCTCTGCGGGGCGGCCACACCGGGGTGTTCGTCGGCGCGACCGCGCAGGAGTACGGCCCCCGGTTGCACGAGCCCGCCGACGGTTTCGACGGGTACCGGCTGACCGGCGGCACGGCGAGCGTGGCGTCCGGCCGGATCGCGTACACGCTGGGCACCGAGGGACCCGCGG